>JAIMBO010000086.1 GCA_023511405.1 Rubrobacteraceae bacterium | reverse complement strand
CCCGTTCTCGTCCCAGCCGCCGATCTCGCGCAGCACGGCCTCCGCGTCGGGCTCCTCGTGCGGCCCTTTGGTCGGGTAGTCCCAGGTGAGGTCGAGCACCGGGCGGTCCTTGGGGTCGTCGGAGCCGGCGAGCTTCTCGCGGATCTTCCGGCCGAGATGGTACATGAACCACAGCTCCGAGCGGCAGTCGCCCTCGGGATCGACGGCCTTGAAGCGCCACTGCAGAAGGCGCTGGGTGTTGGTGAAGGTCCCCTCCTTCTCGGTGTGGGCCGCCGCCGGCAGGAAGAAGACCTCGGTCTTTATCTCCTCGGTCTTGAGCTCCCCGGTCTCGAGCTCGGGGGCGTCGTACCAGAAGGAGGCCGTCTCGACCTCGGTCATGTCGCGCACGACCAGCCAGTCGAGGTTCGCGAGCGCCAGCCGCTGCAGCTTGCCGTTGGCCGCCCCTACGGCCGGGTTCTCGCCCATCACGAAGAAGCCCTTGCACCAGCCGTCGATCATGCCCATGAGCGCCGGGTAGATCGAGTGGTCCCCCGTGAGGCGCGGCAGATAATCGAAGCAGAAGTCGTTCTCGGCCGTCGCGGCGTCGCCCCAGTAGGCCTTGAGCAGGCTCACCATGTAGGCGCGCATGTTCCCCCAGTAGCCGCTCTTGGCGGCGTTGCGCTCGACGTAGGTGTCGAGGTCCTGGTGCGCGTGGGCGTGGGGCATCGGCAGGTAGCCGGGGAGGATGTTGTAGAGGGTGGGGATGTCGGTCGAGCCCTGTATGGAGGCGTGCCCCCGCAGGGCCAGTATCCCCCCGCCCGGGCGCCCGATGTTGCCGAGGAGCAGCTGGATGATCGAGGCCGCCCGGATGTTCTGAACCCCGTGGGTGTGCTGGGTCCAGCCGACCGCGTAGCAGAACGCCGAGGTCCTCTCGCGCCCGGAGTTCTCGCAGAGGGTCTCGGCGACCTCCAGGAATCGCTCCTTCGGACAGCCGCAGATCTCCTCGACTTTCTCCGGGGTATAGCGGCTGAAGTGTTTCTTCAGGATCTGGAAGACGCAGCGGGGATGTTCGAGCGTGGGATCCAGCTCCGGCGGCTCCCCCTCGACCCCCAGCTCTCCGGCCTGCGCGTAGTGCGCCTGCTCGCCGGTCACCCCGCCCTGCTCGCGCTGACCGGCGGCGCCGTGCACGGTCGTCCCGGCGTACTGCCAGGTCTCGGTGTCGTAGGCGCCCTTCTCGGGGTCCCATCCGGAGAAGAGCCCGTCGAGGTCTTCGGTGTCGGCGAACTCTTCGTTCACGATCACCGGCGCGTTGGTGTAGTGGACGACGTAGTCCCTGAAGTAGCGTTCGTTCTCGAGGATGTAGTTGATGATCCCGCCGAGGAACGCGATGTCGGTGCCGGCTCGGATGGGGACGTGCAGGTCGGCGACCGCGCTCGTGCGGGTGAAGCGGGGATCGACATGCATTATCTTCGCACCCCGCAGCTTGGCCTCCATCACCCACTGGAAGCCCACGGGGTGGTTCTCGGCCATGTTGGACCCCATGATCAGGATGGAGTCCGCGTTGGCGAGGTCCTGCTGAAAGGTGGTCGCCCCGCCCCTACCAAACGAGGTCCCGAGACCCGGGACCGTGGAGGAGTGTCATATGCGGGCCTGGTTCTCGATCTGTATGGCGCCGAGCGCGGTGAAGAGCTTCTTTATCAGGTAGTTCTCTTCGTTGTCCAGCGTCGCCCCACCGAGGTGGGCGAACCCCAGCGTGCGGTGCAGGGGGCGGCCTTCCTCGTCGGTGTCTTCCCAGGTCTCCTCGCGGGTCTTTATGACCCGGTCGGCGATCATGTCCATCGCCGTATCGAGGTCGAGCTCTTCCCACTCTGTGCCGTAGGGCCTGCGGTACTTGACCTTGTACTCGCGCGTGGGGCTCTGCACGAGGCTGCGCGAGGCAGAACCCTTCGGGCAGAGCCTGCCGCGGGAGATGGGGCTCGCCGGGTCACCCTCGATCTGGGTGATCTTCCCGTCCTTGACGAAGATGCGCTGCCCGCAGCCGACCGCGCAGTACGGACAGACCGACTGAACCACCCGATCCGCCGTCCGCGTGCGCGGCTCGAGGTCCCGCTGGCGCCGGGACTGCGCCGCCGGCCCGAGCCCCCACCTGTCCGCGCCCTTCGCCTGCCGGAGCACGGACCACTCCGGGATGAAGCTGCGTATGCCCAAAGGCTCTTCCTCCTCTTCTCGAAGAAGCTCGTTTTCGCGCCGGGGCCGGATGAGCCGCCCCTCGGCCCTTCACAGGCTCTTGTTTCATTCTAAGCGCAGAGGCCCGTCAGGCAAAGCCTCTTCCCTACTGCGGACTGAGAAGGGCCAGGCCCGTCTCCGGGTCCGTCCGGCGCCTGAGGTGCTCCGGGGACTCGATGACGGTCACCTCCAGGATCGGCCTCGCGTATCCCCGGATGAGGTGTCCTCCGCGGGTCGATCCGTCCCGCCGCCCGACGACGGCGTGGGCGTGCAGGCTGGGCTCCCCTCCGGAGAGCGCGATGTCCCCCACGAGCGAGAGCACCTCGACCTGCTCTTCGACCGGGATCTCCTCGTATTCCTTCCTCTCCACGTCGAAGTAGCCCAAAGTGGCCCGCGAGAAGGCCCCTATCGCGGTGAGGCTCGCCGCGTCGAGCCGGTTCTCCTTCGCGAAGTCCGTGATCCCCTCGACGACCTCCTCGCCCGGCTCGAAGGCGAGGACGAAGGTCCTCTGCCCCCGCTGCTCGTGCACCTGTCTCGCCTTCATCTACGCCCTCCTCCTCAGACCCCAGGCTATCGCGGCCGCAGCGGCGATCCCCCCGGCCGCGGCGAGCGCCTTCACGCCCGGCCCGCCGTCGTCGAGCACCACGTCCGGGTAGGCGCGCTCGGGATAAGGCCCCTCCGGCCCTTCCTCACCGTGGTCGAGGGCCATCTTTATGACCTGCGCGAGGTGCAGCGGCCGACGGTCGGTCCCCTGCTCGACCTGCGTCTTGCAGGAGAAGCCGTCGGCGATGAGCAGCGTCTCGCCCCCGGCCTCGCGGACGGCCGGAAGGAGCCGCCGCTCCCCTATCCGCATCGAGATGTCGTAGTGGTCGCGCTCGAATCCGAAGGACCCCGCGAGCCCGCAGCAGCCGGAGTCGAGAACCTCGTAGTCGAGCCCGATCCTCCGCATCAGCTCCACGTCGGCCTGGGTCCCGATCACCGCCTCCCCCTGGCAGTGGCTGTGGAAGATCGCCTTTCGGTCGAGCTTCGGGGGGACGTAGTCTTCCTCGACGAGAAACTCGCTCAGCGTGCGGGTGTTCTTGACCAGGCGGTTCGCGTCCTCGTCGTGGGGCATCATGTTCGGCAGCTCGTCGCGGAAGGCCGCGGCGCAGCTCGGCTCCACCACGACCACCTTGATGCCTTCCCGCACGTACGGGGCGAGGGAGTCGACCAGCCGCCGCAGGAACCTCCCGGCCGTATCGAGCATCCCGTAGTCGTAGAGCGGCCGGCCGCAGCAGAGCGCCTCCTGCGGCACGAGCACCCGGTATCCCGCGGCCTCGAGGACCTCGACCGAGGCCTTCATCGTCTCCGGATGCAAAAAGTTGTTGAACGTGTCGGGGAAGAGCACCACGGGCGGCCCGTCGGGGTGGCGCGGCGTGTGCTCCCTCATCCAGTCCTTGAAGGTCCGGGTCGCGAAGGAGGGCATCTCGCGCTCCGGGGCGATCCCGCCGAGCCGCTTGACGAGTGCGCTCACCCCCGGTGTCTGGGTGACGAAGTTGGCCAGGCGCGGGGCGTACTGCGCCAATCGGGCGTGGAGCATGATGAGCCCCATCGTATAGGCGTACGCCGGGCGCAGCCTCCCTTTGTAGTATTTGGAGAGGAACTCGGCTTTGTAGGTCGCCATGTCCACGTGGACCGGGCAATCCCCCTTGCACCCCTTGCACGAGAGGCAGAGGTCGAGCGCGTCGAAGACCTCCTGGCTCTTGAAGCCGCCGGTGATCGTCTGCCCCCGCAACATCTCGTGCAGGATGCGGGCGCGGCCGCGCGTGGAGTGCTCTTCCTCCCTGGTGACCATGTAGGAGGGGCACATCGTGCCGCTCGAGGTGTCCCGGCACCGGCCGACCCCTACGCAGCGCAGGCTGGCGTTGGCGAAGCTGCCACCATCTTCGAGGTAGGCGAAGTGGGTCTTCGGGTTGTGCGGGTCGTAGTCCGTGCCGAGGTTGAGGTTCGAGGTCATCGGGTTCGCATCTATGACCTTGCCGGGGTTCATCTTCCAGTCCGGGTCCCAGATCGCCTTGAACTCCCGGAACGCCTGCATCAGCTCCTCGCCGTACATCTTCGGCAAAAACTCCGCCCGCTGCTGACCGTCGCCATGCTCACCCGAGAGAGAACCACCGTAGCTGGTGACGAGGTCGGCCGCCTCCTCCATGAAGGCCCGCCAGTTCGCAAGGCCCTCGGCGGTCTTGAGGTCGAAGTCTATGCGGCAGTGGATGCACCCATCGCCGAAGTGGCCGTAGAGGGCTGCATGGTAACCATGTTCGTCCATCAGCTGCTTGAAGTCGCGCAGATAATCGCCAACCTTGTCCGGGTGGACGGCGGCGTCCTCCCAGCCCGGCCAGTGCTCGCGCTCCCCCGGGATGTGGGCCGTCGCCGCGAGCCCCGCCTCTCGGACCTCCCACAGCTCCTGCTCCTGCGGCGGCTCGTCCAGGAGCTTCATCGAGGGCGGAGCGCCGCCGCTGCGTAGTTTTTCCATGAGCCTTCTGGCCTTCTCGTCGCTCTCCTCGGTGCTTTCACCGCCGAACTCGACCAGGAGCCACCCGTTGCCCTCGGGGAGGATCGAGACCTCCCTCTCGTGCATACCCTTGATCAGCATGTTGTGAACCAGGCGCTCGTCGATACCCTCGAGCCCTATCGGGCCGGCCTCGAGTATCTCAGAGATGTGGTCCCCGGCCTCGTACACGCTCGGATAACCGAGCACGAGCAGCGAACGGGCCGGCGGGCTGTGCACCAGCCGCACCTTAGCGCTGAGTACGGTGGCCAGCGTGCCCTCGCTGCCGACGAGGGCCCGGGCGACGTTGAATCCCTTCTCGGGCAGCAGCTCGTCGAGGTTGTACCCTGAGACCCGGCGTGGTATCTGGGGGTAGCGCTCCCGGATCAAACCTGCGTAGCGGTCGCGCAGCTCCCTCAACCTCCGGTAGATCTCGCCTCTTCGCCCTCCCTCCGCGATGATCTGGTCGAGCTTCTCCTCTTCGTTGCAGCCCACGGTCATCCTGGTGCCGTCGTAGAGCACCACGTCCATCTCGTAGACGTTGTCGGAGGTACGACCGGCCATCACGGAGTGTATGCCGCAGGAGTTGTTGCCGATCATGCCGCCGAAGGTCGCCCATTTGTGGGTGGAGGTGTCGGGACCGAAGGTGAGGTTGTACTGCGGCTCGGTGATGTCGGTGAGCTGGTCGTGGACGACGCCGGGCTGCACGCGGGCGCTCCCCATGTCGCCGGGCCCCTCGTCGGGGTCGATCTCCAGGATCCGGTTCATATACTTGGAGAAATCGAGGATCACGGCGACGTTGGTCGTCTCGCCGGAGAGGCTCGTTCCCGCGCCTCGCGAGAGCACCGGGGCTCCGTGGCGGCGGCAGACCGCCATCGTCGCCAGCACGTCGTCGGCGTCCTTGGGCAAGACTACACCGAAGGGGACCTGCCGGTAGTTGGAGGAGTCGTGGGCGTAAGCGGCGCGGGTTCCGGCATCGAAGCGCACCTCACCCCGCACCCTCTCGCGCAGCTCGGCCTCGAGCGCGAGCGTGTTCAGGTTGAGGCGCTGGCGTTCCGTCAGGCGCCGGCCTCCGTCGTGCAGCATGTCCGTCATATCTCCCCTTTCCCTCTATACGGAGTACTTCTCTGCCGCGTCCCGCCGCAGCTCGAGCCCGAGGCCGGGCCGGGAAGGGTCGGGACGCAGACATCCCCCCTCGGGCTCGAGCGTCCCGTCGAAGAGCATCCGCTCGATGCGCACGTGGTCGTGGAAGTACTCCAGGTGCAAGAGCGTCTCCATCGCACAGCAGGCGTGGGCCGAGACGGCCGGGGCGCAGTGGGCGGAGAAGGGTATCTGACGCCCCTTGCAGATGCCGTCGGCCCTGAGCAAACTCGTGATCCCGCCGCAGCGGGTCACGTCGGCCTGCAGGATGTCCACGCATCCTGCGAGATCGAAGAGCTGCGGCAGGGTCCACTCGTACTCCCCGGCGGCTATCGCGAGCCCCGCGGGCCCGTGGTCGCGCAGCATCCTCATCCCCTCCCGATCCTCGGAGGAGACCGGCTCCTCGAGGTAGGTGATGCCCTCCCCGGCGAACCACCCGGCCCAGTAGAGGGCCTGCTTGCGGGAGTAGGCGCCGTTGGCGTCGACGAGGAGCTCCACCCCGTCCCCGATCGCCTCCCGCGCCGCCCTCACCCTCTCCGGGTCCTCCTCCGGTTCTCTGCCCACCTTCATCTTCACCCGCGGGATGCCCTCCGAGGCCCACCCGCCGAGCTGCTCCTGCAGCCTCTCGAGCGTGTAGGAGGTGAACCCGCCGCTGCCGTAGACCGGGACCCGCTCGTGGAAGCGGGGCAGGACGTCGGCGAGCGGGAGGCCGAGCAGTTTCGCCTTGAGGTCCCAGAGCGCTATGTCCACCGCGGAGACGGCCATCGCCCCCACCCCGGGCCGCCCGGCGTTGCGGATCGCAGAGTGCATCTCCTTCCAGACGGCGGGCGGGCTCATCGCGTCCGAGCCCTCCGCCACGCTCTTGAGCTTGGACTCTACGAAGGTGCCCACCGAGACGTCGCCGTAGGTGTACCCGAAGCCCCTCTCGCCACCCCCGGAAACCTCGACCAGGATCATGGTCGTCGAATCCCACTCGAGGGTCCCGTCCGACTCCGGAGAGTCGGTCGGCACGGTGTAGGCGGAGACCTCGAGGCTCCCCACCTTAGCCTCCGGTGCCATCTACTCGCCCCGGCCGGAGAGGAACTCCTGCAGCTTGCCCTTTATGGACTGCCGGACGATCTCGCCGCGTGCCGGATCTCCCCGGTAGAGCGCCTTGAAGATCCCCTGCGCCTGCTCGAAGCGGATGTGCGGCGGCAGCGGCGGCACTTCCGGGTCGGTGATGGCCTCGTAGAGCACCGGCTTCCCGGAAGAGAGGGCCTCGTCCCACGCCGGGCCGACGTCGTCGGGGTTGTCCACCCTGATCCCTTTGAGCCCGAGCAGCTCGGCATATCCGGCGTAGTCGAAGTCGGGCAGAACCTGCGAGGTCTCGACCTTGGGGTCGCCCTCCATCACCCGCTGCTCCCAGGTGACCTGGTTGAGGTCGTCGTTGTGCAGGACCAGGATGATGCACCGCGGGTCGCTCCAGCGCTCCCAGTAGCGGGCGACGTCGATGAGCGCGTTGATCCCGATCATCTGCATCGCCCCGTCGCCGAGACAGGCGATGACGGGCCTGTCAGGGTTGGTGAACTTGGCCCCGATGACGTAGGGGACCGCCGGGCCCATCGTCGCGAGCGTCCCGGAGAGCGCCGCCCGCATCCCCTCGCGCAGCTTCAGGTGGCGCGCCCACCAGTTGGTCGCCGACCCGGAGTCGGAGGTGAGGATGCAGCCGTCGGGGAGCTTGGGGGAGAGCTCGTGGAACACCCTCTGTGGGTTTATGGGGTTGGCACCCTCCATCGCCCGCCGCTCGAGGATCTCCCACCACTCGGCCACACCCTTCTCGATCTCTTCGCGCCAGGAGCGGTCCTCCTTGCGCTCGAGCATCGGGATGAGGGCCCGAAGCGTCTCCTTCGCGTCCCCGACCAGGTTGACCTCCATCGGGTAGCGCATCCCGATGAGCCGGCCGTCTATGTCTATCTGCACCCCCCTGGCCTGCCCTACCTCGGGCAGCCACTCGGCGTAGGGGAAGCTCGACCCGACCATGAAGAAGGTGTCGCAGTTCTCCATCATGTCGTCGGAGGGTTTGGAGCCCAAAAGCCCTATCGGCCCCGTGACGTAGGGCAAATCGTCGGGGAGCACGTCGCGGCCGTTTAAGGCTTTGGCGACCCCGCAGCCGAGGATCTCCGCGACCTGCTTTATCTCTTCGGCCGCGCCCCTCGCGCCCTGCCCGACGAGCATCGCGACCTTCTCCCCGGAGTTGAGAACCTCCGCGGCCCGCTCGAGGTCCCGCTGCTGCGGGACGATGCGCGGCATGGTGATG
Organism: Rubrobacteraceae bacterium; assembly: GCA_023511405.1. Classification (GTDB taxonomy): domain Bacteria; phylum Actinomycetota; class Rubrobacteria; order Rubrobacterales; family Rubrobacteraceae; genus Rubrobacter_E; species Rubrobacter_E naiadicus. The sequence goes on along the minus strand of JAIMBO010000086.1, from coordinate 2,122 downwards.
TCGGTGCTCGAGTAGGTCGCCCCGTGGGTCCGCGGCGGCTCGGAGTACTCCATCTCGGCGACGTCGTTCGGGACGATCACGCAGGTCACCGTGCGCGAGGTCTTAGCGATCCGGTAGGCCCGGTCTATGAGGTGCCCGATCTGGGTCGGCTCCATGCAGTACTGCACGAACTCGTGCGCCACGTCCTTGAAGAGCGTCTGCAGGTCGACCTCCTGCTGGTAGTCGCTCCCCAACGACATCCTCTTCTGCTGCCCGATGATCGCCAGAACCGGCTGCCGGTCGAGCTTGGCGTCGTAGAGGCCGTTGAGGAGGTGTATGGCCCCGGGCCCGGAGGTCGCCATGCACACCCCCACCTCGCCGCTGAACTTGGCGTGGGCACTCGCCGCGAAGGCAGCTACCTCCTCGTGGCGCAGCTGGATGAACTCCGGGTCGTTGTCCGCCCGGTTGAACGCCCCGAGGATGCCGTTGATCCCATCCCCCGGGTAACCGTAGATGCGCTTTACATCGAGCTCTCTTAAGCGCCTGAGTATGAAGTCTCCCACCGTCTCGGCCAACGCGGGTCCTCCTGTTTTCGGGTTCGCTCCCCACCACGCGCCGGTGGTGGCATACAGGATGATTATTTCCAGGGCCGGTAAAGCAGGGATAAAGTTCTGTGAGCCTCCGGTAAAGAAGCGTTAAAAACCTCTTCATGCCAGGGCGTATCCCCGATCACTTCCGCGGGGAGAGGGAGAAACGGTGGTACGATTCACCGGAAATCCGGCCATGCGAAAGTCCGGGAGGGACGGGTGAAGAAATCGCTGCTCAGCATCCTGCTCGGGCTGCTCTTGAGCGCCGCGGGTGTGATCGTCGCGGCCCTCAGCGTCAAGGGATCGCTCAGGATAGTCGAAGTCTGGCCCATAGTCGTTGGCGGTCTGGTCACGCTCGCGGTGTGGATCGTGCAGGGCACCGCCCTCGCCGTACTCTCACGCAACGACGTGGAGGCGAACCCGGTCGCGGAGCGGCACCTCCTGGGACTTCCCATACTGAAGACCACCCGCGTCTACCTGGTCACCCAGGCGGTCGGCGCGATCACCCCGTTCGCCGGCGGGGAGGTTGCGGCCCAGATCATGGAGCTCAAACGCCTGGGGCTCCCGGCGGACAAGGGCAGCGCCGTGGCGACCGTCAAGGCGATAGCGAACGTCACCTCCCTCGCCATCGGCGCCGTGATCGGCCTGTTCTTCGTCTCCCACGTCCCGTTCGTCGGCAGGGTAGAAGCCAGAGCCCATCAGGCCCAGAACGCCGGCATCCTGTGGCCTCTGGCCGGCGTCTTCGTCGGGGTGGTCGTGCTGCTCGCCGCGGGCGGCTTCGCGGTGCGTCGCTGGAGGAAGAGGCGCGAGCGGGATGAGCATACCCCAGAGAGCTCATCCCCCTCCTGGAGAGAGCGCCTCACCAGATTCTTCCGCAACTACAGGGACGACCTCCTCCTGCTCTGGCACGACAACCCGAAAGGCGTTGTCGCCGCCTTCGCCCTCATGGCCGTCTTCTGGCTGCTCTACCCCCTGCTCGGGGTTCTCGGCCTGCTCGCCGCCGGATGGTCCGGGGAGCACTGGATCGCCGTCTTCACCGCCCAGTACATCCTGTTCATCGTCGTGCCCTTCGCCCCCACTCCGGGCAACAGCGGCGCCGCCGAGGTCGCCTTCGTCGCGCTCATGAACGCTTACGTCGGCCACGGCTCGCTGCTCGCCGGCGTCATCGTCTGGCGCTTCCTGAACCACTACTCCGAACTCATTGCCGGAGCCTTCCTCGCCGGACCCAGCATCTGGGACGACATCAAAATAGCCCGGGACGAGCTGGCCTCCCAGAAATCCGGCTGAAAGATACCGGACAACTCAAAAACCAACAACTGTTATTGTTTTCACATCTCCAATCCGGGGGGAGGTTTCGCGGGACCGGGCCAGGGGTAGAGGGTAACGGTGAGATGGCCTGCGGGAGAGAAGAGGGGAGGTGATCTCCGGAGCGGGTGGGTACACGCATGGACGGGCGTGTTTAGATCAGGGTTGACGGAGAAGATCCGGAAGATCCAACTAGAAAGGGGAGGATCGCATGTATCTCCGGATAGACAGGCTGCAGGTGGAGCTGCCGA
>JAIMBO010000085.1 GCA_023511405.1 Rubrobacteraceae bacterium | reverse complement strand
GCCGCATATACTTCCCGCTTCTCCATGACATCGGAATCGAAGACGACGTAGACCTTGCGCCCCTCAAGCGCCACATATTCCCACTCAGAGAGCGCCGTCTTGCCGCCGTGCTCGTTCGTACCGCGCCAGTTCCACACCCCGATCAGCGCCACGACGCACAGACCCTTACTGACCAGAGCGTCGGCTTTCTTGATACCCTCGGTCACGAACAGCGGAACACCAGGATCCCCGAGCCTCTCCCTACAAAGCGGGTGCACGTCTAGCGTCATGCTAGCCCCTGAGGGGGTCTCGTATTTGACTGGTCTGCCTCGCCGGCCGATTCTCGGCTCATCAGGTCGCGACTGGTAGAGGACCACCTCACCGGTCGGGCCGTAGATGGGTATGAGGAGCGCCGGTACGTTTCGCTGAGACCGCCCGAAGCCGAGCCGCTCGAGCGCCGCCTTGCTCGTGACGGTACGGTAACCTCTCTTGACGGCAACGCGGGCGCTTATGCCCGACCCCTCAAAGAGCATCCTTTCGTGCGCCGGAGACAGCTTCGCCGTCCGGCACTTCTTCCCATCCTCCATCGCCATGCGAAGTTACCTTCGGAACATACGCGCTTCAAGGAACGCATCGAGATCCGTGCGGCGGATGTGCCGTGTCCGGCCAAGCTTGGCGGACGGGAGCTCTCCGCTCGCGAGCAGCGCGTACAGCCGGGTGCGACCTATCCCTGTGTAGACGATGGCTTCTTCAGGAGAGAGCCAGCCGCGTTCTACTCCGTTTTCCTGAATTTTCTTTGATGCTCTCAGGTTCTCCCTGCTATTATTCTTCATGCGTGTACACCTCTTTGTAGAGAAGGGGTTGCACGTTCAACACAGCGACGGACGCGGCAGTTTGGCGACTCGGCGCGTCCGTCTTCTTTTTATTTAGGCATCTCGTCTTAATCACCTCCTCTCTTACTTTCTCGCGATCCAGCGCTCCGGCTCGAGTGTGGGGATACGAATGGCCCGCGGCGAGATGCGATGAGCCGGTAGACTTTGGATCTGGGAACCTTCAACTTCCTGGCGACCTCGGCCGCCGTGAGCCACTCGCCGCGCCTACTCTCCGCCCGCGTCATCCTTCTTCCCACGCGGAGCTGAGACATCCGCGAATTCCCCTTTGAGATCCAGCACGAGAATGTCGTCCTGCATCTGTACCGGGTAGCGCCGGGCGGCCGTGGTGTCGATCCCGTAGTGTCGTGTGAACGCCCGGCCCGCGATCATGAACGAGACCGCGTTCTTGCCCTGAGCCCGCAGCCCGAACGCCCGTGGATTGTCCGGATCTGTCTTCCTAAAGCCTACAAGCTGCCGTTCGCGATCGAAAAGCAGTTCCACCGCCTCCGGAGAGCCGAGCAGGTCATACGCCGCCTTGTTCAACGAGAAGTTGCCGGAGCGCTGAATAGTTACCATCGCGCTCTCGCTTCGGCCCGCTCTGCGCTTGTCGAACGTCTCAAATGGCATTTCGCGTATTTATTATATACACGTGGCATCGTGCGTACACCAATGAAATCTGAACTTGGAGTTCAAACTGCGATTTAAAAGAGCTTGGGTTGAAAATAATTCAATAGTCAAGCTCCTACACACCGCATATCTGTCTTTATAACGCATAGATCCGCCTTTATAACGTTTTTATGAGCGCTGCATTTGTTTATATAGGTCATACAATATCCCGCAAATCCAGCAGGAAGTTTATTGGAGTAGTCCCCGGTGCATAGTCTCCCTGTTCGTCTGGTACACCAACCGGTACACCAACGCAGGATATGTTGTAAAGTGTCACTGGAGTACAGGTGAGACAGAATGTGCGGTATTTGCAGGGCTTATTGAAACTCTACGGATGTTACTGTACTTGTGGAGGCAGATTCCTAAACCCCGTGTCGGAGGTTCGAATCCTTCCAGGCGCACTTTCTTTTCTGGTGTTTTCCTCCCGTGGTGGAGGTGGGGGATCGTCCTCTATTTCGAAGAAGATCTGGAGATGAGATGATCAGGGCAGTCTGTGTTCGGGGGGTGCGGATCGGGGAGGGGTCCCCCAAGGTCATCGTACCGCTCACCGACGGGAGCCCGGAGCGGCTGAAAGAACGGGCCGGTGCGCTTGGTGAACACCACGCGGACATCGTCGAGTGGCGGGTGGATTTCTTCGAAGGGCTCGGGGACCCCTCGCGGGTCGTCGCCACGGCCCGGGAGATCTCCGCGCTAGCGGGAGGACGACCGCTGCTCTTCACCTGCCGGACGGAGGAAGAGGGCGGGGAGGCCGGGATCCCGGAGGAAGAGTACGTCCGTCTCAACGCCCGGATCATCGAGGCCGGTGCGGCGGACATGGTGGATCTCGAGTACCGGTTCGGTCCGGATGCCCTGGGGGGTTTGATCGGGTCGGCCCATTCGCGGGGAATGCCGGTCGTGGTCTCCAGCCACGACTTCTCCGGGACGCCGGAGAAAGACGAGATCGTCTCCAGGCTGCGCCGGATGCAGGGTCTGGGGGCGGACGTCTGCAAGGTCGCCGTCATGCCGCGCTCCGCCCGAGACGTGCTCGTGCTGCTCGACGCCACGCTGACGATGCACGAGCGCTACGCCGACCGCCCCCTGATCACGATGGCGATGGGACGTCTCGGGCTGGCATCGAGGTTCTTCGGCGGCGTCTTCGGTTCTGCGGCAACCTTCGGCACCGCCGGTGCGGCCTCCGCACCGGGTCAGCCGGACGCGGAGGAACTGCGCAGGATGCTCCGGCTGATACACCAGGGAGATCAGCCCTAACGCAACCTCTCCACCTCCCCCTCGAAGAGCGCCACCCGTCCGTCGCCAGTCTCGAGTAAGAGCTCCCCGTCCGGCCCGAGGTCCACCGCGAGCCCCTCAACCACGCCTCCGGCCCGACGCACCCTGACCCGCCGCCCGAGCGTGCAGCTCAGCGACCGCCAGTCGGAGGCTATGGCCTCGAAGTCGTTAAGGCGCGCCAGCTCCACCTCCAGCCCTCCGAGCACCGCGGCGAGGAGCCGTACGAGGTCCACCTCGCGGCCAAGCTCCGCCCGAAGCGAGGTTCCCCCCAGCCCCTCCACCGACGCCGGGTCCACGTTTGCGTTGATCCCGACGCCGAGCACCGCGAACTCGAGCCCCCCCGAACGCCCGAAACCGGCCTCGGCGAGTATCCCGCACACCTTCCTCCCGCCGACGAGCAGGTCGTTCGGCCACTTTATCTCCGCCTCCACCCCCATCTCTCGCAGCGCCTTCGCCACCCCGACCGCAGTGGCCAGCGTGATCCTGGGCGCGTGGGTGGCCGGGATCTCCGGCCGCAGGACCAACGACATCCACAGCCCGCCGGCGGGAGAGGACCAGGCCCGGCCCAGGCGTCCCCTGCCTCCCGTCTGCACCCCGGCGACGACGAGCGTCCCGTGCGGCGCACCCTCGCGGGCCAGCTCCTTCGCCCGCTCCTGGGTCGAGGGGACCTCGGCGTAGAGTTCCACCCGCCGGGCGAGCGGGCTCCCCAGACGCTCCACCCGCTCCCGGTCGAGGCGGCTCGTTCGTCCTTCGCACTCCATGCTCGCCTCCGGGATTCTATATAATCTCCCGACCTATGGATGCATACCTGCAGACCGAACGCCTGCTCCTGCGCCGCTTCACCCGGGACGACGTACAGAACCTCTTCGAGCTCGACTCGGACCCGGAGGTCGTGCGCTACGCCAACCCCGGTGGGAAGACGCGCACCCGCGAGGAGATCACGCGCGAGGTCCTCCCGCGCATCCTCTCCTGGTACGAGAGGACCAGCGGCAAATTCGGGTATTGGGCAGCCATAGAGAAGTCGAGCGGCGAATTTCTAGGGTGGTTCGAGTTCAGACCGTTCGACGAGGACCCGGAGAAGACAGAGCTCGGCTACCGGCTCAAGAGGAGCGCCTGGGGAAAAGGATACGCCACGGAGGGCGCCCGGGCGCTCGTAGAGAAAGGCTTCACCGAACTCGGCGTCGAGCACGTCGTCGCGATAGCCCTGGTCGAGAACCCGGCCTCGGTGCGGGTCATGCAGAAGACGGGGTTGCGCTTCGAGCGGAGGGGTACCTACCCCATGTACCCCGGCAGGAAAGAGGTCGAGGAAGTCTGGTATGGGCTCCGCAGGGAGGACTTCCTGCGCTCGGGGCCGCCCGCGTGATATAACCAGCTCCCGATGCACCAGATTTCGATCCTCATCCAGAACCTGCCCGACTCACCCCAGGGATTGCTCGAGTTCCTCACGGCCCTCATGGCCACCTACGGGTACCTGGTGGTCTTCATCGGGGCGGCGCTGGACAACTTCGGGTTGCCGGCCTCCGGAGACGTGGTGCTCTTCGCGGGCGGTTGGATCTCGAACGAAGGCCGGATAAAGCTCCCTCTGGTGATGGCCTCGGGCTTCGGCGGCGCCCTCGTCTCGGACAACGCGATGTACTGGATCGGACGCGCCGGCGGCCGGCCGCTGGTCGAGCGCGCCTCGCGGGTGCGCCTCCTCGGGATCATCATCAGCCGCAAGAACCTCTCGAAGGTCGAGAAGTTCTTCGCCTCCCACGGCGGCAAATCCGTCTTCATGGGCCGCTTCGGACCCGGCCTGAGGAGCATGACACCACTCTTCTCCGGCGTAAGCCGCATGAGCTACCGCCGCTTCCTCCCGTACAATCTGGCCGCCGTCGCCGTCTGGGCCGTGGCCTACACCCTCGTCGGTTACGCCTTCGGCGAGTACTGGGGCGTTCTGCTCTCCGTGGCGAAGTCCGCCGGCTACGTCTTCGCCGCTCTCGTCCTGATCGTCCTCGCCCTCTACGTCTACCGCCGCAGGCGGCGCCGGGAGGGGTAGCAGGCTGCTACACTCTCCTCCGCGAAGGAGGGTGTGATGCCGGAAGAGAAGCAGAGCGCGACCGAAGGACTCGAGCGCCGCAATCACGAGCTCTCGGTCCTCAACGCCACCGCCCGCGAGCTCAACCGCTCGGTGCGGCTGGACGAGGCGCTGGAGTTCACCCTCTCGCAGGTCGCAGAGCTCCTCGAACTCGAGACCGGCTGGATCTGGCTCCTCGACGAACCCTCCGGCGAGCCCTACCTCGCCGCGACCCGCAACCTCCCTCCCGGTCTCGCCTCGGACCCGCGCCGCATGGACGGATCGAGCTACTGTTACTGCCTGGACACCTACCGCCGCGGCGACCTCGACGGCGCGGCGAACGTGAACGTCCTGGCCTGCAGCCGGCTCGCGGACCTCGTCGGCGGCACCGGCGGCCTCAGGTACCACGCCTCGATCCCGCTGTACGCCGGGCCGAAGAAGCTCGGGGTGATGAACCTGGCGAGCCCGGGCTGGAGGAGCCTCTCGGGGGAGGAGCTGCGGCTGCTCTACACCATCGGGGACCTGCTCGCCATCGCGATCGAGCGCTCCCGTCTCTTCGACCGCAGCGCGCACCTCGGCATGATGGAAGAACGCAACCGCCTCGCCCGCGAGATACACGACACCATCGCCCAGACCCTCTCCGCCACCGTCCTGCAGCTCGAGTCGGCCGAGGCGCTGCTGGAGGAGGACCCGTGCTCGCCGAGGGCTCGCGAGGCCCTCGGCCGCGCCCTCTCCCTCACCCGCCAGAACCTGCAGGAAGCCCGCCGCTCGGTGCAGGACCTGCGCGCCGCGCCGCTCGAAGGGCGCCCGCTCGCGCAGGCCCTGCGGGTGCTCGTGGACCGCTGGGAGGAGGAGAGCGGGGTGGCCGCCCGCCTCAAGACGGTGAACGGGGCGAGCCCCCTCCCCCCGCGCGTGGAGGTCGCGCTCTACCGCATCTGCCAGGAGGCGCTCTCCAACGTCGCCCGCCACGCCCGGGCGGACCGCGCGACCGTCCGGCTGACGGTCACGCCGGAGCGGGCGCTCCTCTCGGTCGAGGACGACGGGGTGGGCTTCGATCCCTGCCGCATCCCGGAGGGTCACTACGGCATCACGGGGATGCGCGAGCGCGCCGCCTCGGTCGGTGGCACGCTGGAGATAGAGAGCGCAAGCGGCCGGGGTACGACCGTGAGGGCGGGCGTCCCGCTGAAGGAGGGTTGAGGTTGGAGAAGATCCGCATCCTCGTCGCCGACGATCACCCGATGCTGCGCGAGGGGCTGATCGCCGTGCTCTCCACCCGTCCGGAGTTCGAGGTCGTCGGCGAGGCACAGGACGGCGAGGAGACGCTGCGCCAGGTGCAGCGCCTCCGACCGGACATCGTCCTGCTCGACCTCGAGATGCCGAAGCTGGACGGGGTGGCCGTGCTGCGCACACTAAAGGAGCGCAACCCCGGCACCCGGGCTCTCGTCTTCACCGCCTACGATACCGACGGCCGCATCGCCGGCGCCCTCAGGGCCGGGGCGGGGGGCTACCTGCTCAAAGGTGCCTCCCGGCAGGAGATCTTCGACGCCATCCGCACCGTACACGCAGGCGGCACCCTGCTCGGTCCTGAGGCCGCCAGGTTCATCCTGGAACGTGGCGGCCCGGGCGAGGCCGAAGGGCTCACCCCGCGCGAGATGGAGGTGCTGGGGCTCCTCGCCAGCGGCCTCTCGAACGCCAGGATCGCACAAGAACTCTACATCAGCGAGCGCACCGTCAAGTTCCACGTCTCCTCCATCCTCTCCAAGCTCGGCGCCCGAAACCGCACCGAGGCCGCCAGGATCGCAGCCCGGCGCGGTCTGATCTCCTCTCCCTGACGCCGGGAACCCGTACTCTCGTACAGGGCGGGAAACCGTCCCGCCGCACGATGGCAGATCCCCCCCGAGGAGGCACCATACCTTCCGAGAGGAAGACGTCCCGAGAAGGGAGTGCCATGTACGACATCCACTACGAGATCTATCGCCAGCGCCACGCGGAGATGCTCGCGGAGGCGGAGACGTACCGACTGGCGAGGGAGCAAAAAGAGCACCGTAAACGGTGGATGCTCCAGACCCTCCACCGGGAGGCGCGGCGGTCCGCGGGCCGCCTGCTCGAGCACCCGAAAAAGCATGAAGGAGGAGATCATGCCCAGAACGGCTCTCATCACCGGGGCCTCTCGCGGCCTCGGGTTCGCGCTCGCCCGTGAGCTCGCCGGAAGCGGCTGGTCGCTCGTCGTGGACGCCCGTGAACCAGAGGCCCTCCGGGAAGCCCGGGAGGAGCTCTCGGCGCTGACGCAGGAGGGGGTCGTCGCCCTCGCGGGCGACGTCTCGGACCCGGAGCACCGCCGGGCGCTCGCCGCCGCGGCTCGAGAGCTTGGAGGGCTGGACGCCCTCGTCAACAACGCGAGCATCCTCGGCCCGAGCCCGCAGCCGCCACTCCTGGACTACCCGCTCGCGGTGCTGGAGGAGGTCTACCGGGTGAACGTCATCGCCCCACTCGGGCTCATCCAGGCCGCGAAGGATACCCTGAAGCCGGAGGCCAGGATAGTGAACGTCACCAGCGACGCGGCCCGCGAACCCTACCCCGGCTGGGGAGGTTACGGCTCGAGCAAGGCGGCCCTGGAACAGCTCACGAACATCCTCGCCGCCGAGAACCCCTCCCTGCGCATCTACCTGCTGGACCCGGGAGACATGCGCACCCGGATGCACCAGGAGGCCTTCCCGGAGGAGGACATAAGCGACCGGCCGCTCCCGGAAGAGGTCGCGCCGGCGCTGGTCGTGCTCCTGGAGGGCGACCACCCGGGCGGCCGCTACGAGGCCCGCACGCTGCTCCCCTCAGGAAGGGAGAAGGGATGAACCCCCACACCACACGTTCTTCGACACCGGGAACGCTCCAACCGCTCGACTTCGAGCTGCCGCGAAAGCTCGAGGCCGCAGAGCCGCCCGAAGCGCGGGGCCTCTCGCGCGACGAGGTGCGGCTGCTCGTCTCCCGTCGCCCGGACGGCCGCATCGTCCACGCCCGCTTCCGGGAGCTGCCGCGCTTCCTCCGGTCAGGAGACGTGCTCGCCATAAACACCAGCGGCACCATGAACGCCGCGCTCGCCGCAAAACGCGCCGACGGCACGCCCCTGGTGCTCCACCTCTCGACCCGCCTGCCCGCGAACCTGTGGACCGTCGAGCTGCGCCGCCCCGACGGGGTCGCCACGGAACCCTTCCGGGGAGGCGAGCCGGGAGAGCACCTGGATCTCCCCGAAGGGGGAGGGGCCACCCTGCACGCCCGCTATCCCGGAAGCCCGCGGCTGTGGGTCGCGACCCTGGACCTCCACCGCCCGCTCGAGGAGTACCTCGAGGAGAACGGAGCCCCGATCCGCTACCGCCACGTCCCCGAGAGCTGGCCGTCCGGCTGCTACCAGACCGTCTACGCCACCGAGAAAGGCAGCGCCGAGATGCCCTCGGCGGGGAGGGCGTTCACGCCGGAGGTGATCACGCGCCTCGTCGCGCGCGGGGTGCAGTTCGCGCCGCTCCTCCTCCACACCGGCGTCTCCAGCCCGGAGGACGGCGAGCCACCCTGCGAGGAGTACTACCGCGTCCCGCCCGAGAGCGCCCGGCTGGTGAACGCGGCGAGGAGATCCGGACGTCGTGTGGTCGCGGTCGGAACCACCGTCGTGCGGGCGCTCGAGACGGTCGCGGAGGAAGACGGAACGGTCCACCCGGGCGAGGGATGGACCGGGCTGGTGGTGACGCCCGAACGCCCCCTCCGGGCCGCGGATGCCATGATCACCGGCTGGCACGAGCCCCGCTCCTCGCACCTGGCGATGCTCGAGGCCCTGGCGGGCAGGGAGCACCTCGAGGCAGCCTACGCCGCGGCGCTCGCGGAAGGCTACCTCTGGCACGAGTTCGGCGACCTGCATCTGATCCTGACCTGAAGACACCGGGCTCCCGGGGAGGATCTTCACGGCACCCGGCGGGCAGCCGCGAAGGCCATCTCCACCGCCTCCTCGGGCGAGGCGGCATGCAGGGTGTGCTCCCCGAGGTCCCAGCTCCCGAGCGAGACGACCCGGCGACCCACCTTGCGGGCGAGCCCCATCTCCGAGAGCGTCCCGTACCCGCCGCCGACCGCGATCACCGCGTCCGCCGCGCAGACCACCGCCAGGTTGCGGGCCTGCCCCATCCCCGTGGGGATCGCGTACGAGAGGTAGGGGTTCGCCCGCCCGCGATCCTCGTCCGGCAGAAGCCCGATCGCCACCCCACCCGACTCCACAGCCCCGCGCGCGGCCGCCTCCATCACCCCGCCGAGCCCGCCGCAGATTACCACCCCGCCGCGCCGCGCGACGAGAGCCCCGACCCTGCGCGCCCGCTCGTAGAGCTCGCCGCGGGCGTCTCCCGCACCGATCACCGCTATGTAAGGCCCCCTCACAGCGCTGGGTGCTGGTCTATCTGCCCGAGCAGGTAGCGCAGCAGCGCGACGGCCCCCTCCTTGTTCAGCGGCTCGTTCCAGTTACCGCACTTCGGGGACTGGATGCACGCCGGGCACCCCCGCTCACAGGGGCAGCGCACGATCACACCCAACGTGTCTCGGGCGAGCGAGGCGAACGCCTCGTAGCCGCGTTCGGAGATCCCCACGCCGCCAGGGTATCCGTCGTAGACGAAGACGGTGGGCAGATGCGTCTGTCGGTGCACCGGCGTGGAGAGCCCCCCGAGATCGGCCCGGTCGCACATCGCGAAGAGCGGCAAAAGCCCGATCATGCCGTGCTCGGCCGCGTGCAGCGCGCCCCCGAAGCGCTCGAAGCTCGGCCTCGCCCCCTCCGGGGGAGGCGGCAGCGTCACCCAGAAGGCCTGCGTCTCGAGCACCACCTCCGGCAGGTCGAGCGGGTATACGCCGACCTCCCGATCGTCCGCGACCCGCACCTTCTTGTAGTGGGTGACCCTCTCGCTCGTCCTCACCCGTCCCCGGTGCAGCGTGGCCCCGTTCGCGAGAGGCCGGCTGCCGGCCTCCTCGATCACCTCGACGTCGGTCTCGACGCGCGGTCTGGTGTAGTAGCGGTCCGGGACCCGGCGTACGACGGCCCTGCGGGCGGCGAGGTCGAGCTCCTCCACCTCGTAGGCCCGGCCGCGGTGCAGGTAGGTCGCGCCGGGATGGAGCTCCCCCGGAGCGCGGGTCGCCTCGGAGTTCCCTATCACCTCGCCGTCCGCATCGACGACCGCGACCCGCTCCGCGGAGGCCGAGCGCAACGAGATGTCCCGCGCCGGATGCCCTCCCCCCGTGTAGAGCAGTCGCCCCCCGCTCCTCCTCAGCGCTCCCTCCTCCGCCAGCTCCCCCGCGACCCGGCGGAACGCCGGGCCGAAGAACTCTTCGTCGGACTCCTCGAGCGGGCTCTCGTGGGCCGCGGCCAGCAGGTGTGGGGCGAGGATGTAGGAGTTCTCGACCGTCACCCGGGCCGCCTCGACCCGGCGTCCGAGCACCCTCTTCGGGTTCTCGAAGATGAACTGGTCGAGCGCGTCGCGCCCGGCGATGTAGACCGAGAGCGCGGGCCTCTCCCCCC
>JAIMBO010000084.1 GCA_023511405.1 Rubrobacteraceae bacterium | reverse complement strand
CTGTGGTGCTGCGAGGAACTCTCCCTCGAGTACGAGCGGGTGGACGCGGGAGGGCCCTTCGGCCGGACCGACACCCCCGAGTACCGCCGGATCAACCCGACCGGCCTCGTCCCCGCGATCGAGGAGGACGGCTTCACCCTCTGGGAGTCGAACGCGATCGTACGCTACCTCGCCCGTCGCTACGGCTCCGGCATCCTCTGGCCCTGGGACCCGCAGGAGGCCGCCGACGCCGACCGCTGGATGGACTGGCAGCAGACCACCGTGTGGGCACACCTCAGGCCCGTCTTCCTCGGGCTCGTGCGTACCCCCGAAGCTGAGCGGGACGAGGCCCTGATCGAGGAATCCGCCCGGCAGGTCGCAGAGGACTGGCGCCTGCTGGACGAGCATCTCCGGGAGAGGGAGTACGTCTGTGGAGATTCGTTCACGGCGGCGGACATCCCGCTCGGTGTGAGCGCACACCGGTGGTTCAACCTCCCCATCGAGCGCCCGGAGGTTCCCGGGGTGGAGGAGTGGTACGGGCGGCTGCTCGACCGGGGGGCATTCCGCAAGGTGGTCTCGGACGTCCCGATCACCTGAAGCGAGAGACAAAGAAGAAGCGAGCCACTACCATGTAGGCAGGACATGGTAGTGGACGTCTTCATGCAGGTTCTGCTCCCCATCCTGGTGGTGGTGGGAGCCGGGTACGTCCTGCGCAAGCTGGTGCGCCTGGAGCTCCAGTCGGTCAACCGCGTCAGCATCTACCTCCTCAGCCCGGCGCTCATCTTCTCCTCGCTGGCGAAGATGCGCACCGGTTCCTCGCAGGCGTTCAAGATCGTGACCTTCATGGTGCTTCTGGTGGCCGTGCTCGGCGCGGCGAGCTGGCTCGGCGGAAGGCTCACGGGCCAGGAGAGGAACACGACCGCAGCTCTCATGCTCTGCACGATGTTCATGAACACGGGCAATTACGGTCTGCCGCTCGCCCGGTTCGCCTTCGGGGAGCGCGGCTTCGAGCAGGCCGTGGTCTTCTTCGTCGCCCAGTCGGTGCTGGCGCAGACGCTCGCGGTGTACATCGCGGGGTCCGGAGGAGGAGGCTGGCGCGAGGGGTTCAGGAGGCTGATCCGGATGCCCCAGATCTACGCGGTCTCCGGAGGGCTCGCGCTCAGGGAGGTGGGGGTGCCCACCGCCGGGGCGGGGGCCGACCTCATGCGCGGGGTGAACCTGCTCGCAGAAGCCACGATACCGCTTTTGCTCGTCATCCTCGGGATGCAGCTCGCCGAGACACGGGCCATCACGGGCGGGGCACAGGTCGCCCTCGCGACGTTCATGCGGCTCGTGCTCTCCGTGCCGCTCGCCCTACTGCTGGCACATCTGCTGGCCATGCCCCCCCTCACCACACGTCTCGCGGTCATACTCGCGAGCATGCCGACCGCGGTGAACATGACGATCATCTCGATAGAGTTCGGGGTACGTCCCAAGCTCGTGAGCAGCGCCGTCGTAGTCTCGACGGTCGCGAGCTTCGTGACGCTGACCGCCCTGCTCGCCTTCCTCGGCGTCGGCTAGCCGTCGTTGCGGTGGAGGTAGCGGTCCATGGCGTCCTCTATCCGCTCTCCGGTGGCGAGGAAGATGGCCTCCGTCCCGATATCCACACCGTGGTCGGCGATGCGCTCCAGATAGTGGGTCATCAGCGCGGCCCGCATCCGCCACTCGGGGGTGCCGGAGGGACCCGAGGAAGGGTTGGCGATGAGCCCCAGTGCCTCCGAGTAGAGGAGGTCGACCCGGTCGTCGATAGCCTGCAGGCCACGGGCACGTTCGATGTCCTGCTCCCGGAAGACAGAGATACCATCCCTGAACAGATCTCGTGCGAGCCCCGCCATCTCGATCAGGGTGGCGTCCAGCTCATCGTCGCGCTCGTGCCCCTCGGTCTCCACGAGCGCCGCGCAGATGTGCTCGCAGAGGGTTCCGGAACGCACCACGTGGTTGGTCACCCCCTGCAGGGTGTGCAGGAACCGCAGGTCGCGGGCCACCGGGGCCTGGCGTGCCTGCAACATCATGCATTCGACGTCTATCTCGGCACCCCGGCTCTTGAAGCGGGCGTCGGACCCGACCACCCGGCGCGCCAGATCCGCGTCGCGCTCCCTCATCGAGGAGGTCATCAGCTCCAGCGCCTCGCTGACGCCGTCGCCGAGCTCCATGACCTCCTCGAACATCCGGTTCAGCTCTCGCTGGAAGACCTCTCTGGGCATGGCGTTATCCGAATCTCCCGGTTACGTAGTCCTCGGTCTCCTGCCGCTCGGGGTTGGAGAAGATCTTCTCGGTCTCACCGAACTCCCAGAGCTGCCCCGGAGCCCCCATCCTCTCGATGAAGAAGAAGCCCGTGTAGTCCGAGGCGCGTGCGGCCTGCTGCATGTTGTGGGTTACGATCACCACCGTGTAGTCCTTCTTGAGCTGCTGCATCGCGTCCTCTATCTTCTGGGTGGAGACCGGGTCCAGGGCGCTCGCCGGCTCGTCCATGAGGATGACCTCCGGCTCAACGGCGAGCGCGCGGGCGATGCACAGCCTCTGCTGCTGGCCACCCGAGAGCGAGGTGCCGCTGTCCTTGAGCTTGTCCTTCACCTCGTCCCACAGGGCCGCCTGCCGCAGCGTACGCTCCACGACCTCGTCCAGATCGGCCTTCTTGCGCCGGCCGCCGAGCTTGAGGCCGGCGATCACGTTCTCGTAGATGGACATCGTGGGGAAGGGGTTGGGCTTCTGGAAGACCATCCCCACCCTGCGCCGGACGCGCACGGGGTCGACCCCTTCGGCGTAGATGTCCTCCCCATCCAGGAGGACCCGTCCCTCGACCCGGGCCCCCGGCACTATCTCGTGCATCCTGTTGAGGCCGCGCAGGAAGGTGCTCTTGCCGCACCCGGAGGGGCCGATGAGGGCCGTGATGCGGTGGCGCGCCACCTTCATGTTCACGTTCGCGAGCGCCTGGAAAGGTCCGTAGTACATCGAGAGGTCGTGCACCTCCATCACGGGCGCAATCTCAGAGCCTCTCATCACGTCCCCGCCATCGGGACGCCCGGCAGTCCTGGGCTCGCTCCCGAAAACTCTTCTGCTCTCCAACCGTTCTGCCTCCCGTCTCTCTCCTTGCTGACCATGAGCAAAGGGTACCCTCTATCTTCCCCCGCCGGGGCTTCTGAAAGCGAGCCGCGCGAGCAGGTTGGCCACCAGCACCATCAGCACCAGCAGGAGAGCCGCACCCCAGCCTACCTGTATCACCCCCTGGTAGGCCGAGCGGGCGGCGTTGTAGACCTGCAGCGGCAGCTCCGGCATCGGCCCCTTGAAGGGGTTGAGGTTGAAGTAATCGCTGCCGAAGGCGGTGAACAGCAGCGGCGCCGTCTCCCCGGCGACCCTGGCCACCGAGAGCAAGACCCCGGTGACGATACCGTTCAAAGCCGAAGGCACTACCACCCGCACTATGGTCTTCCAGCGCGGAATACCGAGCCCCAGGGAGGCCTCCCGGATCGAGTCCGGCACCAGCCTCACCACCCCCTCGGTCGAGCGGGCGATCACGGGGATCATCAGGATGGCCAGCGAGAGGGCCCCGGCGAACCCGCTGTAGCCGCCGGTGTTGAGCACGACCAGACCGTAGATGAAGATCCCCGCGACTATCGAGGGGATACCGGTCATCGTGTCGGCGACGAATCGGATCAGGCTCCCCAGACGCCCCGTGCCGTACTCGGAGAGGTAGATCCCGGCCATTACCCCGATGGGTATTCCGATGATGCTCGCGAGAGCGACGGTGATCAGGGTACCTACGATGCCGTTCGCGACCCCCCCGCCACTGCCGAAGAGCGTTGGGAGCCCGGTGAAGAACTCTTTGTTCCAGGCCGCGGCCCCCTTGAAGGCCACGTAGAAGAGGACCGCCGCGAGCGGCACGAGCGCGACGACGACGCTCGCGGCGGCGAGCGCGGTCATGATCCGGTCGGTCCTGTGCCGCCGCCGGTCGCGGGGATCGGAAGAAGAGAGTACGCTCAAACCCTCACACCTCCCCTCGGGTCACGGAAGAAGACCCATACGAGAAGCCTGGCACCGACGTTTATGAGGAACGTGATCGCGAACAGGATGAGCCCTATCTCGAGGAGCGCCGAGAGGAACAGGCCGTGCGCTTCGCCGAAGTCGTTGGCGATCACGCTCGCCATGGTCGCCCCCTGCTGGAAGAGCGAGGTGAAGAGCTGGGTGTTGTTGCCGATGATGAGCGTGACCGCCATCGTCTCCCCCGCGGCCCGGCCCATCCCCAGGATCAGGGCACCGAGCACCCCGTTCTTGGCATACGGCAGGACCGCCCGGCTGAACATCTCCCAGCGGGTCGCCCCCAGAGCGAGCATGCCCTCGCGCTGGGAATCCGGTACGGCTTCTATCACGTCGCGCGAGATCGCCGCCACCGTCGGGAGGATCATTATCGCCAGCACTATCGAGGCCGTGAACACGCTGGCGTTCACGTAGGGGCCGGCGAAGATGGGCAGCCACCCCAGAGCGGATTTTATGGCGGGCACCACGTGCTCCCCGAGCCACGGGGCGAGCGCGAAGATGCCCCAGAACCCGTAGACTATCGATGGGATGGCCGCCAGAAGCTCGACCAGGAACCCCACGACGCGGTTCACCCTCCTCGGCGCTATCTCGACGAGAAAGGCGGCTATGCCGATCCCGACGAGCCCGGAGAGGATTATCGCGATGACCGCGGTCACCACGGTCCCGTAGATGACCGTGAGCGCGCCGATCTCTCCCTTGTTGATGTTGAAGTCGGTGCTCCACAGGAAGCCCAGCCCGAACTTCTCCCGCGAGAGGGAGGTGTTGATCCACAGCTCGAAGATTATCCCGAAGGTGATCGCGAGTATCGAGAGCCCGAACAGTAGCGCGAGGACGCGGAAGAGAAGATCTCCCGCGTTCTCCCTCTTGAACCTTTTGCCCATGTAACCCATCATGTGACGTCTCCCCAGAAGACGCGAGAAACGGGGAGCCGATGATCGGCTCCCCATCCTCCCGGAGGATACGCTCTCATCCGGTGTAGCACTTCTTCCCGCCGGCCTCCATGCTCTTTATCTTCTGCTCGTCTATCTTCTGGACCTTGGGCGGGATCTGGACGTACTGCAGGCTCGGGGCGAGCTTCTGACCCTGGTGGGTGACGTACCAGGCGGTCTCGGCGATCGCCTTGCACTTGGCGAGGTTCTGCTCCTGCTGCCTGACGAGCATCCAGGTGAGCCCGACTATCGGGTAGGCGTTCTTGCCCTGAGGGTTGGTCCCGGAGATGATCACCCGCAGGTCGGACGGGATCTTCGCCCCCGCGATCGCCGCCTTCGCGCTATCGAGGCTGGGCTTGACGAAATTGCCGGAGGCGTTCTTGACCGAGGCGTAGGTGATCTTGTTGGTGAGGGCGTAGGCGAGCTCGACGTATCCTATGGCCCCCTGGGTGCGGGTGATCTGCCCGGCGACACCGTCGTTGCCCTTTGCTCCCACCCCAGTCGGCCAGTTCGGGGTGGTGCTGGCTCCCACCTTGCTCTTCCACTCCGGGCTCACCGACGAGAGGTAGGTGGTGAAGATGGCCGAGGTCCCCGAGGAATCAGAACGGTGCACGACGACTATGTTCTCGTTCGGGAGGTTGACGCCGGGGTTGAGCTTCTTTATCGCCGGATCGTTCCACTTCTTGATCTTGCCGAGGAAGATGTTCGCTATCGTCGGTCCGTCGAGCTTGAGCCCTCCCTTCACCCCCTTGACGTTGTACGCCAGTGTGACGCCGCCGCCGACAACGGCGATGTGCTGCGGGTTGCCACCGGCCTGCTTCATCTGCTGGGCGGTCATCGGGGCGTCGGAGTCCGCGAAGTCGACGGTCTTGTTTATGAAGTCCTGTATACCCGCCCCGGACCCCACGAGCTGATAGTTGACCTGTATTCCTTTGTCCTGCGCGAGCTGCTTGAAGGCCTTGCTGTAGTAAGGCCCGACGAAGGTCGATCCGGCCCCGCTCAGGCTCGTCGCAGCCTGCACGTTACCGCTGGAAGCCTTGCCACCTCCTGTGGCCTTGCTCGCCCCACCACCGGAGCTGCCGCTGCTGCTCCCGACGGTGTTGCCGCACCCGGCGACCGCCAGGGATAGGGCGACTCCCACCGCTACCGCAGTAGTCCACCTGCTGCGTCTCAAAACCTGGATCCTCCCTTCGTGCATCGGCCCGCCCGGGGCCCTCGAACTTTTCCGGTCCATGCGGGCCAAATGATATGGGAGCAGCCGGCAAGATTGGTTTCACGAACGTAAAACGCCCGTTAAAGCCTTGTTAAAGGCCTGCTGGCTCAGCTTTGGGCTTTAAGCCCCCTGCTCCTCCAGCGCAAGCATCTCGACCGCCCGGACGAAGTCCTCCTTGCCGTCCATGTAGCCGGCACGGTCGTGGCGGAACCGGTGGGCGAAGGTGACGGCGGTAGAGCCGATGTGCACCACCTCCAGGGTGCGAGGGCCGAGCGCGCCCAGTATCCGCTGCCGCTCCTCCCCGAACATCCGCGGCCAGCGCGGGTCGTAGGGGACGACCTCCACCGGGTCTGTCCCGAGTGGGGTATCCCCGCTCACTCCCACTCTATCGTGCCGGGTGGCTTGCTGGTTATGTCGAGCGCCACCCGGTTCACCCCGGGCACCTCGTTTATGATGCGGTTCGAGATGCGCTCCAGGAGGTCGTAGGGCAGACGGGCCCAGTCGGCAGTCATCGCATCGTCGGAGGTGACGGCCCGGATCACGATCGGGTAGGCGTAGGTGCGGGCATCGCCCATCACCCCGACCGACTGCACCGCCGGCAGAACGGCGAAGCTTTGCCAGAGTTTGCGGTAGTAGCCGGCCGCGCGGATCTCATCCTGCAAAACGGCGTCGGCCCGGCGCAGGATCTCGAGCCTCTCGGCGGTGACCTCGCCTATTATCCGGATCGCGAGCCCCGGTCCCGGGAAGGGCTGGCGCCACACCAGCCGCTCGGGCATCCCGAGCTCTTCGGCGATCACCCGGACCTCGTCCTTGAAGAGGTTGCGCAGAGGCTCGACGAGCTCGAGGTCCATCACCTCCGGCAGCCCCCCTACGTTGTGGTGGCTCTTTATCCGGGCGGCGTCGCGGGTCCCGCTCTCGATCACGTCCGAGTAGAGCGTCCCCTGCACCAGAAACCGGGCGTCCTCTATCCTCCGGGCCTCCTCCTCGAAGGTGCGGATGAACTCCTCGCCGACGATCTTGCGCTTCTTCTCCGGGTCGGTGACGCCGGCGAGCCTGTCCAGAAAGCGCCGGGTGGCGTCCACGTGGATCAGAGGTATCTCGTAGTTCTCCGTGAACGCCTCCACGACCTGTTCGGCCTCGTTCTCGCGCAACAGCCCGTGGTCGACGAAGACGCAGGTCAGGTTGTCGCCGATGGCCCGGTAGACGAGCATCGCCGCGGTCGCCGAGTCGACCCCGCCGGAGAGGGCGGCTATGACCCTCGCGTCACCGACCTGCTCCCTTATCCTCTCCGTGGCCTCGGTGATGATGTTGACCGGTGTCCACTCGGCCCGGCACTCGCACGCCTCGAAGAGGAAGTTCTTGAGGATCTCCATCCCGTACTCGGTGTGCCGCACCTCGGGGTGGAACTGCACCCCGTAACGCCCCTTCGAGGTCTCCTCGAAGGCGACCACGGGCGTGGAGGAGGTCCCGGCCGTGACCTCGAAGCCCTCCGGAGCGCTCAAGACCGCGTCCCCGTGGCTCATCCAGACCCGCTGTCTCTCCGGGGTGTCGGCGAAGAGGACCCGGTGATCTCTCACTTCGATCTCAGAGGGACCGTACTCCCGGATCTGGACGGCCCCCACCTTCCCGCCCATCTCGAGCGCCATGAGCTGCATCCCGTAGCAGATCCCGAGTATCGGGACACCGAGCTCGAAGAGCGCCGGGTCCACCCGCGGGGCCCCCTCTTCGTAGACGCTGCTCGGCCCCCCGGAGAGGATTATGCCCTCCGGATCCTTGCGCTTTATCTCCTCGATCGAGGTGTCGTAGGGGACGAGCTCGGAGAAGACCCGGCACTCGCGCACCCGGCGCGCGATGAGCTGGGCGTACTGACCACCGAAGTCGAGGACGAGGATCAAGGGAAGACCCTACCTCCCCATCCCGACCCGCTGGGTACGCTGCTCGAGCTTGCCTTCGGTGGCGAGCGACGGAGCGACCATCACCTCGGCCTTCTGGAACTCCTTGATGTTCTGGTAGCCGGTGGTGGCCATGCTGGTCCTCAGAGCGCCCATGAGGTTCAGGGTGCCGTCGTTCTCGTGGGCGGGCCCGACCAGTATCTCCTTGAGGGTCCCGACGGTCTCGGTCTTTATCCGGGTGCCGCGCGGCAGGGTGGGATGGAAGGTCGCCATGCCCCACGAATAGCCTCTCCCGGGCGCCTCCTCGGCCTTGGCGAAGGCGCTCCCGAGCATCACCGCGTCGGCCCCGCAGGCTATCGCCTTGGCGATCTCGCCGCCGGTGCGCATCCCGCCGTCGGCGATGACGTTGACGTACTCGCCGGTCTCCAGGTAGTGCCGCATCCGGGCCGAGGCGGCGTCGGCTATCGCGGTGGCCTGCGGCACCCCCACCCCGAGCACGCCGCGGGTGGTGCAGATGCGCCCGGGCCCGACGCCAACGAGCACGCCGACGGCCCCGGTACGCATCAGGTGCAAAGCGGTCGAGTAGCTCGCACACCCGCCGACGATCACGGGCACACCCACCGAGGGGATGAACTCCATCAGGTTCAGCGGCTCGACCCGGCTCGAGACGTGCTCGGCCGAGACGACCGTGCCCTGTATGACGAGCACGTCGAGCCCGGCCTCGATCGCCGCCCGGTGGTACTTCTCGACCCGCTGCGGGGTGAGCGAAGCCGCGGCGATCACGCCCTGCTCCTTTATCTCCTGCACCCGCCGGAAGATGAGCTCCTCCTTTATCGGCTCCGAGTAGAGCTCCTGCATGACGCGGGTGGCCTTGGTATCGGGGAGGCTCGCTATCTCCTCGAAGACCGGGCCCGGATCCTCGTAGCGGGTCTGGATGCCCTCCAGGTTCAAAACGGCGAGCCCGCCGAGCGAACCTATGATCCCGGCGGTCTTCGGGTCGACCGCCGCGTCAAGCGCGGCGGCGAGACACGGCAGATCGAGCCGCAGGTCGCCGAGCGTCCAGGAGATGTCTACGTCCTCGGGGTCGCGCGTCCTGCGGCTGGGTACTATCGCGATCTCGTCCAGCCCGTAGGCCCTGCGCGCGGTCTTTCCTTTCCCGATCTCAATGTCCATCGGCACAACCTTTCGCTCGGGGATACACTAAAGCCCACGGGCGGGGCAGTTCCGTGGGCCTCCTGCTCTTCTCTCCGTTGGATACCGCAAGTCCCCGCCATGCTATCCCGACACCTGCGGAGGGTCAAGGGAGACTATATATACCAGTATAGAACAGCCACCGGGCTCCATTACCGCCACATGATATATTACCGACGTGAGCGGAGATGTCGAAGGGGTGAACCAGACTACCGCACCCGCCAAGCGCCGCAAGCTCTACATAGAGATAGCCGCCAGGATCCGTGACTCGATCCTGAGCGGGGAGCTGAAGCCGGGCCAGCCGCTCCCTCCGGAGCGGAAGCTCGCGGAGCAGTTCGATGTCGGGCGGGCGGTGATCCGGGAGGCCATCCGGCAGCTGGAGGCCGCTGGGCTGGTGGAGAGCCGTCACGGCGGCGGCAACTTCGTGCGCGAGATCACCACCGAACACCTGGTCGCTCCGATAGCCCGGATACTGCGCAGCAGGGCTCAACTGCGTGAGGAGCTGATGGACGCCCGGCTCTTCTTCGAGCCGCAGATAGCGAGAAAGGCCGCCGACCGGGCGACAGAGGAAGACCTGAGATCCCTCGAGGAGATCCTCGCCCGCCAGGAGGAGAAGGTCCGCAAGGGTGAGCCCACGGCCGACGAGGACGCCGAGTTCCACAGCCTCCTGGCCCAGGCGACTCACAACACGGTGATAGAGCAGATACTCGAGATCATAAACGACCTGCTGGAGAAGGCCTACGAACGCCCCTTCTCCGACGGCGAGCGCTCGAAGCACTCCCTGCAGGGCAACCGGGAGGTCTTCGAGGCGGTCAGGCGGCGCGACCGGGACGAGGCCCAGCGCGCGATGGCACGCCACATAGAGGACGTGGCGAGGAGCTTCAGGCCGAAACTGGACCCCGGGGAGCGAACGTGAATCAGATCCGTCACGGGAGGTGCGGCGGTGAAGGTTGACGGGGCACTGCTGAAGGAGGCGCGAAAGAGGGCCTCCCTCTCCAGGGAGGAGCTGGCCGACGCCATATGCCTGAACCCCGGCGTGGTTGTCGGGCTGGAGGCCACCCCCCGCACGGAGGTGAAGGACAGCGTCACGCAGAGCCTGGCGGAGGCCCT
>JAIMBO010000083.1 GCA_023511405.1 Rubrobacteraceae bacterium | reverse complement strand
CTTCGGGTTCTCGAAGATGAACTGGTCGAGCGCGTCGCGCCCGGCGATGTAGACCGAGAGCGCGGGCCTCTCCCCCCGTCCCGCCCGGCCCCACTGCTGCCAGATCGAGGCGATGCTCCCCGGATACCCGCAGCAGACCACCGCGTCGAGCTCCCCGACGTCCACCCCGAGCTCGAGCGCGTTGGTCGATACCACCCCGAGCAGCTCCCCGCGGAAGAGCCGTCCCTCTATCTCGCGCCGCTCGCGCGCGGTATAACCCGCCCGGTAGGGCGAGATGCGCCGGGCTGTCTCGATCCCCAACCGGTTGGCGGCGTAGCGGTAGACGAGCTCCGCCCCCCTGCGGGTCCTGGCGAAGGCGATCGTCCTCACCCCTCTGGAGACGAGCTCGGCGAAGACCAGAGCCCCCTCGACGAGCAGGCTCCTGCGCTCCCCCCGGCTCTCGTCCAGGAGCGGCGGGTTGCGGAAGACCACGCGCCTGCCGCCGGAGGATGCCCCGTCCTCGTCCACGAGCGAGAACGGCAGCCCGGTGAGGCTCTCGGCGAGCTCCTGCGGGTTGGCGACGGTGGCGCTGGTGAGCACGAAGCGGGGATCGGCCCCGTGCAGCGCAGCCACCCGCCTGAGCCGCCTCAGGACCATCGCTGCGTGCGAGCCGAAGACCCCACGCAGCACGTGCGCCTCGTCCACGGCCACCAGCCGCAAGTTCCGGAAGAAGTGCCCCCACCCGTCGTGGTGCGGCAGGATCCCGACGCTCAGCATGTCCGGGTTGGTGAGCACTATGTTCGCCCGACGCCGGACGTCGGCGCGCAACGCCTGCGGGGTGTCGCCGTCGTAGGTCGCGGCCCGCACTCCACGCAGGGCGAACTCCTCTATCTTGCCGAGCTGATCCTGGGCGAGCGCCTTAGTGGGGTAGAGGAAGAGCGCCCGGCTCGAAGGGTCGGTGAGGGCGTTCTCGAACGCCGGGATCTCGTAGCAGAGAGACTTGCCGCTCGCGGTGGCGGTGGAGACGATGACGTTCTCGCCGCGCAAGAGCCCGTCGTAGGCCTCCCGCTGGTGCGAATAGAGCGCGCTCACCCCGAGCCTCCCGAGCGCCTCCTCGAGCTCCGTGGGAAGGGAGGGCATCCCGGCGAAGCTGGGCCTGCGCGGCGGGAGCGAGGCGACGACGGTCCCCAGGGACTCCGCCAGGCGCAGATCCTCCGCGCCCGGCGCCTCCCGCAGCCTGCCCCTCCTAGATCTCACGCCGCCCGGCGAACGCCCTCCCGAGCGTCACCTCGTCGGCGTACTCCAGATCCCCGCCGACCGGGAGCCCGCTCGCGAGCGCCGTCACCCGCACCGGCAGACCCTCCACCTCCTGCGCTATGTAGAGGGCCGTGGCCTCCCCGGTCGTGTTCGGGTTGGTCGCCAGGATGAGCTCCTTCGTCCCCTCACGCCTGACCCTCTCGACGAGTTCGGCTATGCGCAGATCCTCCGGCTCCACGCCGTCCAGCGGGGAGAGCGCCCCGCCGAGGACGTGGTAGAGCCCCCGGTACTCGCCGGTGCGCTCTATGGGGCCGATGTCGTAGGGGTCCTCGACCACGCAGATCACCGAGGCATCCCGCCTGGGGTCGCGGCAGATCTCACACTCCTCCTCGTCGGTGAGGTTGAAGCAACGCCGGCAGGGCTTTATGCGCTCCTTGACCTCCCTGATAGCGCCGGCCAGCGCCAGAGCCTCCTCCTCTCGCTCCCTGACGATGTGGAAGGCGATGCGCTGGGCGCTCCTGGGACCGATGGAGGGAAGCTTCGAGAGCTCCGAGATGAGCCGCTCGACGGGGCGCGCGTAGGTCGTCAGGGTTCTCCCCCTACAGCCCCGGCAACCCCAGCCCGAGGTCGCCGAGCCCGCCGGTGATCCCGCCGAGCTTCTTCGAGGCCATCTCCTGCGCGCCGTTTAGCGCCTCGTTGACGGCCGCGACGACCATATCCTGCAGCATCTCGATGTCCTCGGGGTCCACGACGCCGGGGTCTATCTCGACCGAGACGACCTCGAGCCCGCCGGTGACCGTGGCCTTGACGGCCCCTCCCCCGGCCGAGGCGGTCACGGTCTCCTTCTTGAGGTCCTCCTGGACCTGCTGCATCTCCTGCTGCATCTTCTGGACCTGCTGCATCATCTTGTTCACGTTGCGGCGCTTGCTCAACTCTCTAGCTCCCTCCGTCGTGGTTCTGCCGTCCGAAGTACTCCCGCGCCAGCTCGAACACCTCCTGCTCGCTGCGGATTCTACCATCCCCCCCTGCCCCTTCCGAAGCCTCACCGACGGGGCGGGGGGCGGGGCTTTCGGGCTCCTCCGGAGGCTCCCCGGCAGGAGGTGGGGCCTCATCGTCCCCTCTCTTTCCCCCGACCCGGGCCTCGAGGCGCGGCCGCTTCCCGAAGCGACCCTCCATCGCCTCCAGCAGCGGCTCCAGGTTCTTCTCCTTCGTGGCCTCGCCGACGAAGAAGTGCTCCGGGAAGGAGAGCTCGAGAACCTCTCCGTCGAAACGCTCGACGCGGGCGTTCTCGTAGACCGCCGCGGCGAGGGCCTTGCGCTTCGCCTTGAGCTCCCGCACTATCCCGGGCCACGCGGAGGCGATCTTAGCCTCGAGATCGTCCGAGGGATCCTCCTGCACGGGCTCCTCTTCCACCTCGTCCTCCTCGGGAGGTGAAGCCTCCGGGGGATCCTCCCCCATCCTCTCCCCGGCGCCCTCCGGCAAGGCACCCCGGGGCGACGCCACCGCCCCCTCCGAGATCGCCTTCTCCAGGCGTTCGATGCGGGCCATGAGATCGTCGAGGTCGGGCTCGGCGTAGCCGCGCGAGAGCCGGACGAAGGCGAGCTCCAGCTCGAGCCGGGCGTCGGAGCCGCGCCGGATGCGGCCGCGTGTTTCGCCGAGCACCTCTATCGTCCGCACGAGTTCCGCAGGCGGGATCTCCGCGGCCTGCTCCTCGAGCGGGGTGCGCTCCTCCTCGCCTATCTCGGAGAGGGCGACCTCCGGTGCGCTCTGCAGCAGCAGGAGCGTTCTCAGATGAGCGGTGAACTCCTCGGCGAACTGCCCCAGGTCCTTACCTTCGTTCGAGAGGCGGTCGAGCGCCCGCAGGGCGTCCGCCGCCCTCCTCTCGTGCAGCGCGGAGGAGACGTCGAGCAGAACCTCGAAGCTCACGCTCCCGAGAAGCTCGCGCACCATCGCCGTGGTGACCTTTCCCTCGGCGAAGGAGGAGAGCTGATCCAGGAGCCCCTCGGCGTCCCGGAAGGACCCCCCGGCCCGGCGGGCGATGAGCGTGAGCGCCTCCGGCTCGGCCTCCATGTTCTCGGCGGCGGCGATCTCGCCGAGTTTCTCGGCGAGCAGCCCCACGCCGGGCCTGCGGAACTCGAAGCTCTGACAGCGGCTCACTATCGTCGGCAGGACCTTGTGCCGCTCGGTGGTCGCCAGGACGAAGACGACGTGGGATGGCGGCTCCTCGAGCATCTTCAATAGCGCGTTGAAGGCCTCGGCGGTGAGCATGTGGACCTCGTCTATGATGTAGACTTTCACCCGCCCCTGCGCGGGTGAGAGGTTCACCCGGTCCCGGAGGTCCCGGATCTCGTCGATCCCCCGGTTGGAGGCCGCGTCCATCTCGACCACGTCGAGCGAGGAACCCTCGATGATCCCCCGGCAGCTCTCGCACCCGCCGCACGGCTCGGGCGTCGGCCCGCGGACGCAGTTGAGCCCCATGGCGAGCACCTTGGCCGTCGAGGTCTTCCCCGTCCCGCGCGGGCCGGAAAACAGGTAGGCGTGCGCGACCCTGTCGGTCTCTATCGCGCGTACCAGCGTGCGGACCACCGGCTCCTGCCCGGCGATCTCGCTGAAGCGTCGCGGACGCCACCTGCGGTATAGAGCGGCCCGGCTCACCGGCAAGAAGCCTCGAAGAAGGATTCCTCCATGCTCCTAGTATATAAGGAGGTGTAGCCCCGCAAGAGGGCAAAATAAAATGCCGCGCACCCCGCCGTCGACGGACTCAGACCCGGCGAGCATCCGGCCGCTGGCTCCGGTCGGGCTGCCCCGTAGCACATGAGGTTACCCGCTTAGTGCTGCTGCCTCCCGGCCCTGACACGGTTCACGGGGCCTCATTGCCCGGGACCCGGCCATCGACGCCGCAGTCACCGGCCTCCACCGAACCCGGGCCGCCTCGGGCGGGGATCTAGGCCCTGCTAAGGCGATCGCAGGTACAGGGCATCGCCAGCTCCCCGCTTAGCGCGGCTTTTTAAGTTTAACAGATGAACCTCGGTCATCACCGGAGAATGCGATCTTTCGAGGCTAGCCCGGTGTCAGCAGCGCACCGTCCGCACCCCGGACACCCCGGCGACGTTGACGCCGGCGACCTCCGGGCTTATCTTGGTGTCCGGGGGAGGGGTCGGCGGTGAGTCTCCGGCCTTTCTCAGAGAGATGCAGCCTCACCCACAGGGTTCTGTCGTCGAGATGCGCGGCGGCTGGCCGCGAGAGACGGAAGTAAGGAAGTAAGCTGTACGAGCACTACGAGAGAAGAGAAAGCCGGGGATACGGGAAGTACGTCCTCCTAGTCGCTCTGCTGTTGGCTCTGGCGGGTGCGGTGGGCACGATCCTATGGACCCAGGAAGGGCGCAGCCGGCCCATCTCACACGCCTACGGGATAAAGCGCGTCTCGTCGGTGCGAGGCACCCACCTCGCCGTCTACGCGGGCGACGGCTGGAGGACCCGGTTCTGGGACGGGGTCAACCTGGGAGCGACGCTGCCGGGACACGCGCCCGGAGATCTCGCCCCGACCAAGAAAGACTACCTGCGGTGGTTCGGGATGATGAAGGCGATGCACGTGGACGTCGTGCGGGTCTACACCATCCTCCCACCCCGGTTCTACGAAGCGCTCGCGCAGTTCGACTCCGGGCGCAAGGACCCTCTGTGGCTCATCCAGGGTGTCTGGACGCCGGAGAAGAGGTTGATCGGGAAGGACCGAAAGGGAACCGACGCGTACGCCCCCGAGATCACCCACAGCTTCAGGGAAGAGATAAAGAACGCCGTGCGCGTCGTGCACGGAGACGCCGACCTCCCTCCGCGTCCCGGGCACGCCAGCGGCCGCTACCGGACCGACGTCTCCGAGTACCTGCTCGGCTGGATGGTCGGGACCGAGTGGTACCCGTACGCCGTCAAGGCCACGGACGCCGCACACCCCCACCTGACTCCGTACTCCGGCAGATACTTCCGCGCCACGAAAAACGCCACCCCTTTCGAAAGCTGGCTCGCCTCGATGCTCGAGACGTTGGCGAACACGGAGATGCACTACGGCTGGCAGCATCCCGTCGCCATAACGAACTGGCTCACCACCGACCCGCTGCACCATCCCGACGAGGCCTTCCCGCAAGAGGACATGGTCTCCGTGGACCCGACGCACATAAAACCGACCTCCCGGTGGAAAGCCGGCTACTACGCAGCCTTCCACGTCTATCCCTACTACCCGGACTTCATGCGCTACGAGCGGAAGTACCAGCGCTACGTGACCCCCGACGGCCGCAGAGACCCCTACGCCGGGTATCTCAACGAGCTCAGGCACTACGTGAAGGGGATGCCGCTCGTGGTGGCGGAGTTCGGCGTGCCGAGCAGCCGCGGCATGGCCCACCGGGGTCCGTTGGGCAGGAACCAGGGCTACCATACCGAAAAAGAGCAGGGCGAGATCGACAAAAGCATGCTCGAAGACATCCGGCAACAGGGTTACGACGGGGCCCTGGTGTTCTCCTGGCAGGACGAGTGGTTCAAGTACACCTGGAACACCCGGGCCCTCGACATCCCGGCGAACCGCCGCTCCAAGTGGCTGAACCCTCTGACAAACGAGCAGAACTTCGGGGTGATCAACGAAGCGGCGGGAAAGGCGGGGGCCCAGATATACCTGGACGGCAAGACCTCGGACTGGAAGAACCACGCGGAAAAGACGAAGAGCTACCCCGGCTTCACCCTCTCGGTCACCCACGATCCCGCCTACGTCTACCTCCTCCTGAAGAAGAAACATGGCGAATGGGACCTCTCAAGGCACCCGGTGACCATCGGGTTCGGCAACCAGCCGGGCGGCAGCGAGAAGGCGGATGTCGCACCGGGGCTACGCTTCCCCGGGGGTATACAGACCTTGCTGCAGCTCAGGGGTGGTAAGGACTCGCGCATGATGATAGACAGCGCCTACGATTACTTTACCTGGTACTACGGCAGCAGGCAGCACGCGATCCCCGAGGTGCGCGACGGAGGGAACGCCAGGGCGGGCAGGTTCTTGCTCTGGAAGCTGGCCCTGAGCTACCCGCTCACCCTCCCGCAGAGCGGCCGCAAGATCCCCTTCGAGGCGTTCGACGTGGGCAGGATGACGCCCGGGATCACCGACCCGGACAACCCCGGCTACGACAGCCTCGCCGACTGGTACGCCAAGGGAGCAGTGATAGAGGTGCGCATCCCCTGGATGATGCTCGGTTATACCGACCCGAGCCGCCTGATGGTGTGGGAGAACTTCTACCAGGCCGGTAAAGTCCGGACCACCCGGAGCACGGGCCTGAGGATATACCCGGCGACGGAGCCGGGGAAGAAGATCTCCCCCCTCCGCTACACCTGGAGCCCCTGGAACCAGCCCCCTTACCACGAGCGCAAGAAGCAGAGCTACTACATCCTGCAGAAGGCTTTCGAGACCAACAAGACGCTACTCCCCATCCCTCCACCCCAGCACGGCTCGTAGCGCCGGGCCCACTTCGCGGCCGGATTTGAACGGGAAAAGCGGAGAGGGAGGGATTCGAACCCTCGAGGCGGCTCTACACCGCCTACGCGATTTCCAGTCGCGCTCCTTAGGCCATCTCGGACACCTCTCCGTCTCGGGGTGAGAGTTTACCAGACCACCCGCACCTTGACCTCCACGCCCGCGGTCAGCCCAGAAACCTTCGACTGTAAACTACACTCGGGTAATCTCTGGAACACCGAGTCGGTCACAGAGATCCCAGGCCAACCCATCACACGAAGGAGGGAGAGTTTTGCGCGCTCTGATCTTCGATCTCGACGGCACGCTGGTCGACACGGTCTACGCCCACGTCTTCGCCTGGCAACGGGCGTTCGCAGAGGTGGGTATCTCGATCGACGGGTGGCGCATACACCGCCGGATAGGGATGAGCGGCGGGCTCTTCACGCGGGCTGTGGCGCGGGAGATAGGTCGCAGGATGAGCCCCGAGGAGGTGGAGGCGCTGCAGCGGCGTCACGGGGAACTCTTCGAGGAGTTCTTGCCCGAAAGGAGGCCGCTGCCCGGTGCCGTCGAGCTGCTGAGGCACCTGAGGGAGAACGGGGTGGTGCACGGCATCGCCACTTCCGGACGCCATCCCGAGATCGACGCGAGCCTCGAGGCCCTCGAAGTCGGGCCGGAGACGGTGGTCGTGCACAGCGGGGACGTCAGAAGAGCAAAGCCGGAGCCGGACCTCTTCCTCGCCTGCCAGAAGCGGCTCGGGGTCGAGAGCGCAGAGTGCTACGTGGTCGGAGACGCCGTGTGGGACCTGCTAGCGGCGAGACGGGCCGGGATGCTCGGCATCGGGCTCCTGAGCGGCGGTTACGGCGAGGACGAGCTCATCCGGGCCGGGGCTTTCCGGGTCTGCCGAGATCCTGCGGATCTGCGCTGGGTGCTCGACGAACTCGGCGTGCTCGTCGGGGACATCCCGACTGGAGACTGAGCCGCAGCTACATCACCTTCGACGCCCGCGGGGAACAGGCCTGAGCGGCGGGGTGGCGGAGCTGGCGGGGTTGCTCGAACATCTGCGCATCAGAAAGACACACGTCCTGAAGACCCAGCTCGGAGGTTTCGTCGCGCAGAGGATCGCGCTCGAGAGGCCGGAGCCGGCCGGGCGGCTGATGCTCGTGAAATTCTGACGCACGGTCCGTCGCTGGATCGAGCCGTCTGCGTCTTCTGCCGCGGGAGCATAGGCATCACACAGAAGAGGCTCTGGCGCGGGGGGTGACCGTCTGCGTCGTGCCGTTCGGACGAGACCAGCTCGAGGTCGCCCGGCACGTCGAGGTCGCGGGCGCCGGGAGCAGGCTACCCGCTTCCCGGTTGCGGCCAGACCGACTGCGGCAGGCGGTGAAAGGGCTGTACGGCCGGCGGTCGATGAAAGCGCTGATCGAGCGGAGGCTAACCGGGGACAACAGGAGGCCATAAGATCCAGACGATCAGATAGGTAGTTGTTATGTTTTATGGTTCTATAGATACTCTACGTCTCGGCGCGAGAAAGACCGCTACAGAGTCAATCATTCATCAGGCATCGCACCATGCCCGCCATGACCTCCACCGCCTGTTCGTCATCGAGCCCCTGCTGGCGCACGAGCGAGTACCAGGTCTGGAAGTCAAGCGCGTGAGCTATGGCGGCGAGTAGCAGTTGTCTCCGCTTGCCCTGCGCACCCCATCCGACGGAGAGAACGTCGCGCATCCTCTCCCAGTGCTGGAAGTACGGTTCGCTGAACTCGCGCGTTAGAGGATGTACCTGCCGGTCGCGGATCACCCTGGCTATCATCCGTTCGGTGCGGCTGTGATAGGCGTATACCTCGGCCAGTGCGCTCCTCAACCGCTCTCCAGGATCCGCAACTCGGGTCCACGGTGAGGGATCGGGCAGTGGGTTGTCGGCGATCCAATGCTCCGTGCAGGCAGTGAAAAGCGCTCGCTCGTCCGGGAAGTGCCGGTAGACCGTGAGCCGCTCCACCCCCGCCTTCTCCGCGATCGCGCTGATGGTCGTCTGAGCCGGTCCGAGCGTCTCGTGTAACTCGACGGTCGCCTTGGTGATCCGCCGCCGAGTCTCCTCCTGCTTCTCCGCCCGCCGCTTTAGCTCGTATTTACGCGTCATCTCCGAGTCCAACGATTCAGTAAACAGGCTCGTATTTTGCCTTGACAGACGCTTCCAGTCAGGTTATTGTACTATCAAAATAAGTAAACAGTATCGTTTAATGAATTGGAGCTGTTTGGGTAGAGAAAAACGAAGCGGAGCTTGCGGAGCTAGAGATCCATATTGGTGGGCCAGAGGGAAAGGAGTGGCGGATGATCGCCGAAAAGATTAGCGAGTTGGAGTTGATGGAGGTCTGGTACGAGGACGATCCGACGATGCGGATCAAGGTCACCTTCCCCTTCTTCCTGGGGAATGGGACCAAGAGCACAGCGGTCGTCTACTTCGAGATCAAGCCCGGATGCAGGCTCGGGACCCACACCGACAGCGCGGAGGAGATAATCCTGGTTCTGGAGGGAACGGCAGAGGTCTCTTTAGGAGATGAGCGGGGTCGGCTCTCTGCGGGCGAGATGGCGCTCGTGCCGGCCATGGTGCCGCACGGCTTGGGTAATGCGGGAGACGAGACGGTCCGGGTCGTCGGGTTCTTCTCCAGCAACGTGGTGGTGAGCACGTTCGACAGGCCGATGATGCCCTTCGGCCAACGGGTCGTCGGGACGCCGCCCGTCCTCGAAGAGGACCAGGTCGCCTCTGGGAACACCGGAGCCTAGAAGGAAGCGAACATGGCCCGCATAATGATCGTTCCCACCGAAGAGGCCTGGGGGCTGCGCGGGCTCATCGCATGGATGGTCAAGCGCCAGTACGGCGGGGTGATCCTGGGGGCTTTGAGGTCTTGATGCCGGACCTCCGGTTGCTCCTTCCCGCCGGCTGGCTCTACAACCACCTCCACATGCGCAAATCCTCGCCCATGACCCGCCTGCAGCGCGAGATACTCTCGCCACGGTGGTCAACGGCCTCGTCGGCGGCGCTCCCTGACTGGGCCTGCACACGGCGGCCGTGCGCCGTCTGACGAAAGACGAACACCTGGGCATGGAATTCGCTACCACCTGGCCCACCTACGACCTGGATGAGAAACCCGGGCTCTGCTGGGCCACGCTAAGAAGCTCACCCAGAAGCCGGACATGGTAGAAGACGCCGACATCGAAGCCCTGCGGGGAGCAGGAGGGGACGAGGACGGCATCTACGAAGCGACGGCCCTGATCTCGCTGTTCAACTTCAGCGGGTGGATGGAGGCGGCTTCGGGCCTGCTACCTGATGAGATCCCGGAAGGCGTCCGTATGCCCGAAGCCATCCCTGAGAAGCACTGAGAATTGCCGCCGGTGAGTGATGGGGAAGGAAAGAGCCGAACCTGTTCTACTATCCAGACAGCGACGGGCAGAGGTTGTCCAGGAAGAGGCGCCTGACGAGCTCTCCGCGGCTCCGTACCCCCACCTTCTCGCAGGCGTTGGAGACGTGGTTCTGCACGGTGTACTCGGAGATGAAGAGCATCCGGGATATCTGGCGGGTGGAGAGGCCGCGCACGACGAGCTTGGCCACCTCCTCTTCGCGGGGGCTGAGGCCGTAGGCGGCTGCGTCGATCCAGGCCACCTCTTCGGGTCTGGACGGTGCGATGACGATCACCGTCTGCGCGGG
>JAIMBO010000082.1 GCA_023511405.1 Rubrobacteraceae bacterium | reverse complement strand
CCCTACGGCTACGCCGAGATAGACTTGAACGCGCTCGCTCAGCCGCCGAGCCTCGACCACCCGATGGGCACCGACCAGATAGGTCGGGACGAGCTCACGCGGGTGCTCTACGGTGGGAGGGTCTCGCTCTTCCTCGGGCTCGGGGTGGGGGTGATCTCCACGCTCCTCGGAGCCGGGCTCGGGATAGCCTCGGGCTTCTACGGAAAGCTGGTGGACAGCGGGATCATGGGGCTCACCGACTACGTCCTCACGCTGCCGCTCCTGCCGCTTCTCATCGTCATCGGCAGCATCTTCCAGTTCAGCGCCTTCACGATAACCTGGGTGCTGGCGATCCTGCTGTGGCCCACGCTGGCGCGCATCGTGCGCGGGCAGGTGCTCACGCTGCGCGATCAGGACTTCGTTCAGGCCGCCAGGGCGATCGGCGTCTCCAACGCGAAGATCATGCTGCGGCACATCCTGCCCAACGTGGTCGGGGTGATGGTCGTGCAGGCGACGCTCACCGTCGGGCTCGCGATACTCTACGAGAGCGCGCTCTCCTTCCTCGGCGTCGGTATCCAGCCCCCGACGCCCTCCTGGGGCAACCTGCTGCAGGATGCCCGGACCACGATGACCCAGAACTGGTGGCTCGCGGTCTTCCCCGGTGTGATGATAGTCATAACCGTGCTCGCGGTTAACTTTCTCGGGGACGGGCTGCGGGACGCCCTCGACCCGAAGGCGGTAGAATAGATAGCCATGGCTATGCTAGAGGTCAACAATCTCAAGACTTACTTCAACACTCCTGATGGGGTGGTGAAGGCTGTAGACGGAGTAAGCTTCTCGCTCGAGCCGGGGGAGACGCTCGGCATCGTCGGCGAGTCGGGGAGCGGCAAGAGCGTGACGGCGCTCTCGATCATGCAGCTCAACCCCAGGCCGCCGGCGGAGTACCCAGAGGGCGAGATCATCTTCGAGGGGCGCAACCTGCTCGATCTGCCCGAGAAGGAGATGCAGAAGATCCGGGGCAACGACATCGCGATGATCTTCCAGGATCCGATGTCCAGCCTCAACCCGGTCTTCACGGTGGGCAACCAGATCATGGAGGCCATCCGCATCCACCAGAAGGTCTCCAAGAAGGAGGCCTGGGAGAAGACCGTGCAGGTCCTGAGGGACGTCGGGATACCGAACCCCGAGCAGCGGGCGAAGGACTATCCCCACCAGTTCTCCGGCGGCATGCGCCAGCGGGCGATGATCGCGATGGCGCTGGCGTGCAACCCGAAGGTGCTCATCGCCGACGAGCCGACCACCGCGCTCGACGTCACGATCCAGGCCCAGATCCTGGAGCTGATGGTCGACCTGCAGGAGAAATACGGCACGGCGATCATCATGATCACGCACGACCTGGGGGTCGTGGCTCAGATCTCGGACAAGATCATGGTCATGTACGCCGGGCGAGCGGTCGAGACGGGCACCACCGAGCAGATCTTCTACGACTCGCTCATGCCCTACACCTGGTCGCTTTTGCGCTCCATCCCGCGCCTGGACACCGCCGGCGAGGTGAGGCTCCTCCCGATAAAGGGCCAGCCGCCGAGCCTGATCTTCCTGCCCGAGGGGTGCAATTTCAGCCCACGCTGCCCGTTCGTCAAGGACGAGTGCTACGAGACCGACCCCAAGCTCGAGGAGAAGAAACCCGGACATTGGGCGGCGTGCATCCTCTCGGTGCAGGAGCTGCAGGCCCGCAAGAACAAGGTCGACCAGGAGCTTGGAGTAGAGGGATGAGCGAGAACGCAAGGAAGGACTCCGAGTATCTGCTAGAGGTGAACGACTTGAAGATGCACTTCCCCATAAAGGCGGGCATCTTCAAGCGCACCGTGGGGTACGTGAAGGCCGTCGACGGGGTGAACCTGAAGGTGAAGCGGGGCGAGACGCTCGGGCTCGTCGGCGAGTCCGGTTGCGGGAAGAGCACGCTCGCCCGCTGCATCCTCAGGTTGCTCGAGCCCACGGAGGGTGAGGTCCTCTTCGAGGGAGAGAACATCCTCAAGTTCGACCGCCGGCGGATGCTGCGCGTCCGCCGGGACATGCAGATCATCTTCCAGGACCCCTACGCCTCGCTCAACCCCAGGATGACGGTCGGCAGCATCATCGCCGAGCCGTTGAAGACCCACAAGGTCGAGGGCGACCACAAGAAACAGGTGCAGGAGCTTCTGGAGATGGTCGGGCTCTCCCCGGAGCACTACAACCGCTACCCGCACGAGTTCTCCGGCGGCCAGCGGCAGAGGATAGGGGTGGCCCGCGCCATAGCCCTGCGTCCGAAGCTGATCATCTGCGACGAGCCGGTCAGCGCGCTCGACGTCTCGATCCAGGCCCAGATCATCAACCTGCTCGAGGATCTGCAGAAGGAGCTCGACCTGACCTACATCTTCATCGCGCACGACCTCTCGGTGGTGAAGCACATCTCGGACCGGGTGGCGGTGATGTACCTGGGCCGGGTCGTCGAGACCGGCCCCCGCAAAGACATCTACGACTCGCCGCGGCACCCCTACACGAGCTCGCTGCTCTCGGCCATACCGATCCCGGACCCGGAGAAGGAGCGCGAGAGGCGGCGCATAGTCCTGACGGGCGACGTCCCATCTCCGGCGAATCCTCCTTCGGGGTGCACCTTCCACACCCGCTGCCCGCGCGCCCGCGACTACTGCGCGGAGCACGTCCCCACGCTGGAGCCGCAGGATAGCGGGGAACATCTCGCCTCCTGCTTCTTCCCGGTCAGGCAGGGCCAGAGGATAGAGGAGAAGGTCGAGAGCACGCCCTACCGGGTGGGCGGGGAGTAGGCTCCCAGAGCTTATAGAGGTAAAACACACTCTCCGCCCGGGCGCCGGGGAAGTTAGAATCAGGGCGTGAGAGGCAAGTTCAGGACCGGCTCGCGGCGCCGCCTTCCCGCGCGGTACGTCGTGCTGGTCCTTTTTTTCGTCGCCGCTGTGGTCGGTGCCTACCTCTACGGGCGTTCCCAGAGTCCGGCCGGGATGAGCCCCGGCGAGGAGAACAGCGTGAAGCTCTACGCCCAGGCGCTCAACATCGTCCGCAACCACTACGTCGAGCAGAGCGCGATAAAGCCGAAAAAGATGACCTACGCGGCCATCCAGGCGATGCTCAACACGCTCGGCGACAGGGGACACACCCGCTTTCTCACCCCCGAGGAGGTGAAGAGCAACCAACAGGAGCTCTCAGGGAGGTACGTAGGCGTCGGCATCCAGCTCGAGCAGAAGGGCAAGCGCGCCGTCATCGTCGCCCCCATAGACGGCTCCCCGGCGGCGAGGGCGGGCATACGGCCGGGGGACGTGATCGTGGCCGTGAACGGCACGAGCGTCCGGGGGGAGGACCTCTCGCAGGTCGCCAGAAGGGTTCGGGGGCCGAAGGGCACGACCGTGAAGATCACCGTGAAGCGCAAAAACGGTCTGCACACCTACACCCTGCGGCGTGAGGAGGTCAACGTTCCGGCGGCTTCCTGGGCGCTGCTCGGAGACCACGTCGCCGACGTGAGGCTCTCGTCGTTCTCCAAGGACAGCGCTTCACAGCTGAGGAAGGCCGTCGAGGCGGCGAGAGCGGCGGGGGCGAGGCGTTTCATCCTTGACCTGCGGGACAATCCCGGTGGAGAGGTGGACCAGGCGGTGCAGGCGGCGGGTGTGTTCCTCGAGCCCGGGCAGGTCGTCTACATCCGCAAGGACTCCTCCGGGGCCCGTCAGAAGATCCGGGTGCCGGGAGGCTCCCACCCCGTAAAGGCCCCGCTTGCAGTGTTGGTGAACCACGGCACCGCCTCGAGCGCCGAGATACTCGCCGGAGCGCTGCGGGACGACGGACGGGCGAAGGTGATCGGTACGAGGACGTTCGGCACCGGGACCGTGCTCGCGGAATACAGCATGAGCGACGGATCGGCGATCCTGCTCGGCGTGGCCGAGTGGCTCACCCCCGACGGGGACTTCATCCGCAAGAGCGGGATCGAGCCGAACGTCGTCGTGAAGCTCGGTAAAGGCGACCGCCAGATCATCCCCGCCCAGCTCAAGCACGTGAGCCCGAAGGAGGCGCTGCGGGAGGATCCCCAGCTCGCGCGGGCCTACGACGAACTGGTTTCCCGGCCGGGTTGAGAGAGCGAGGCGTGCATCTCCCCGGAAGGTTCGGGTAGGATGATGGTGCAAGGTGAGAAAACCGTAGGAGCGGAGGTCAACGGACCATGGGCAACCTGACTATATGGATCCTGATAGGGCTCATAATCGTGGCCGTCATCGCCGTTTTCGTCCTGAACCGCACGCTCACCTCGAGGAGGTGATGCCCGGCGGCGGGCGCTCAGTCGAGGAGGTCCCTGAGCCCCGGCGCGTGCGGCCCGCTCTTTATCTTGGCCAGCGCGGTGAGCTGTATCTGGCGGATCCTCTCGCGCGTCACGTCGAAGCGCTCGCCGACCTCCTCGAGCGTCTTCGGCTGGCCTCCGGTGAGGCCGAAGCGGTACTCCAGCACCTGCCGCTCCCTCTCCGGGAGGCCGTTCAGAGCCTCTCTCATGCGGGCCTTCAGCAACGAGGACCGCGCGAGGTCGTGCGGTGACTCCGACTCCTCGTCGGCGATGAAGTCCCCGAGCTCGGAGGTGTGATCCTCGCCGACCGGGGTCTCCAGAGAGATCGAACGCCGCGAGACCTGACGGATGTGCTCTATCTCCTCCACGTCGAGGTCCATCGCCCGGGCGATCTCGGCGTCGGTGGGATCCCGGTTGAGCTCGCTCGCCAGGTTGCGCTGGACGCGGTAGTACTTGTTGATCTTCTCGACCATGTGCACCGGGATGCGGATGGTGCGGCCCTTGTCCGCTATCGCCCGGGTCACGGCCTGCCTGATCCACCAGGTGGCGTACGTGGAGAACTTGTAGCCGCGGCGGTAGTCGAATTTCTCGACCGCCCGCATCAGCCCGATGTTGCCCTCCTGGATGAGATCGAGCAGCGAGACACCCCGGCCGGCGTACTTCTTGGCTATCGAGACCACCAGACGCAGGTTCGCCCGCGTCAGATGCGCCTTGGCCTTCTCGTCTCCGCGCTCGATGCGTTTGGCGAGGTAGATCTCCTGCGACTTCGTGAGCAGCGGGGTCTTGCCGATCTCGTCGAGGTACATCTGGACCGTGTCGCCCGTGTAGCGGCTCTTGAGGTCTCCTTCGAATACTTCTTCTACGAGCTTGGCGTCCTCGTCCTCTTTCATCGTCTCCTCGATGAATTCGGAGTCGACGATCTCGACCCCCTGGTCCTTGAGGAGGCTGTAGACTCGATGTATCTCCTCGGTGGAGAGGTCCACCTCCTGCAGGAGGTCCAGCACTTCGCTCGATTCCAGCGCCCCGGCCTGCTGCCCGGCCTCGAAGAGCTCCCGAACCTCCTCTATATCCCGCAGATCGCGATGAGGCTGCAAGGTAGAACCCCTCTGAGCTTCCTTCTCTGGACTGCAACCCTCGTGTTGCTGCTACGTAATATATCTGAAAAAGGCCAAAGATCAATTTAACATGTGCTCGTCCACGGATGAGAGGGGCGTTTTTGCACGGCCTGAGAAACATATACCGGGCGTGGGGGGAATCCCGCCGCGCCGCCAGCGGTGACGTCAAGCTTGGGGTGGTGGGTGAGGCCGGGGCGGCCGAGAGGATCGCGAGGGCCATCGGTGCCGGGAGGAGCGGGCGCGGTGCGGGGATCGTGATCTCGGTCGACGGTGACGGAGGTGTCACGGTCTCCGGCCCGGCGGTGGAGGAGGAGCGGAAGCTCTCGCTCTCCGGGCTCTCTGGAGAGACGGTGCGCCAGGAGCTCGTACCGCACGTCGTGCGCGCCGTGGACGAGGAGCACCTCGTCTCGCTGGGGCGCTCGTACCCCGCGTTCAGACGGGCGGTCTGCGAGGAGGTGGTGCGCAAGAACGCCCGTCAGAACGCGGTGGTTGGGGCGCTGCCCATCCCCGGGGCGGACATGCCGGTGATGACCGCCAACCAGGCCCGGATGGTGCTCATGATCGCGGCGGCTCACGGCGAGGAGCTCTCGCTGGAGAGGGCGCGGGAGCTCGCCGGGGTGCTGGCGGCGGGTGTAGGTTTGCGCACGCTCGCCCGGCAGGCCGTCAAGCTGGTGCCGGTGGGCGGGTGGGCCGCGGCCGGGACGATCGGGTACGCCGGGACGCTCGCGATGGGCCGGGCGGCGATCCTCTACTTCGAGCGCGGCAAGCGGGAGCTCTCCGAGCGGGAGCGGGACGAGATCTGGCGTCGGGCGAAGCGGGAGGCGGAGGAGATCTCGGCCCGGCTGCGGCGGCGCTGATGGTATGATCCCGGCATGTCTTCCCACCTGAACCACGCCCTCCAGGATGGCCTCTCCGGGCTGCGCCGGGTGGCGGTGCGCTCGGGGCTCGCCCTCGCCGGCGTACAGGCGGCCACGCTCGCCACGCTCACCGTGATGAGCGAGCTGAGAAAACGCCGGGAGGGGCCGCACGAGGGTTTCCCCTGGGAGGAGCAGCCGGAGGTCGAGGTCGAGTCCGGCGGCAGCAGGCTCAAGCTCTTCCCTTACGGCGTGAGGCTCTACGAGGAGATGCTCTCCGAGATCGCCTCGGCGGAGGACCACGTCTTCCTCGAGACGTTCATCTGGAAGGGCGATGAACTCGGCAGGCGCTTCGTGGAGGCCCTCGCGCGCAAGGCGCGCGAGGGGGTCGACGTCTACGTGATCTTCGACGGGTTCGCCAACCTGGTCGTTCCGGCGCAGTTCAAGCGCTTCCCGAAGGAGATAAAGACCCTGCACTTCCGGCCCTTCGACCACCCGGCGAGCCTCGTGGACCCGCGCAACGTCTTCCGCGACCACCGCAAGATACTCTGCGTGGACGGGCGGGTCGGCTTCGTGGGCGGATACAACATAGGCGGGCTCTACGCCCGCAGCTGGCGGGATACTCACCTGCGGGTGCGCGGCGAGGAGGTGTACGAGCTCGAGAACGCCTTCATAGACTTCTGGAACGCGCACAGGACCGGCGATCTCCCACCGATAAAGCCCGGCCGCGAGCGTTCCTGGAGGCCGGAGATCCTGCTCCGTCGCAACGACCCCTACCTGCGCATCTTCCCGATCCGGGCGATGTACCTGGAGGCGATAGACCGGGCCAACCACCACATCTACCTCACCCACGCCTACTTCGTCCCCGACCGTGCCTTCAAGGCCGGCCTGATAGAGGCCGCCTCGCGGGGGGTGGACGTGCAGATCCTTTTGCCCGAGCACTCGAACCACGTCACGGCCGACTGGCTCGCCCGACGCCACTTCTACGAGTTGCTGGCGGCGGGGGTGAGGATCTTCCGTTACAAGGACCTCATGATCCACACCAAGACCGCGACCATAGACGGGGTGTGGTCGACCGTCGGGACGGCGAACATAGACCGCTTCAGCATGCTCGGCAACTACGAGATCAACCTGGAGATCTACAGCCGCCGCTTCGCCGCCCAGATGGAGCGGATGTTCGAGCTGGACAAGACGAACGCCGAGGAGCTGACGCTGGAGATGTGGGAGCGAAGGCCGCTGCCGGCGAAGGCCGTCGAGCGCACGCTCGCCTCCCTGAGCCCGCTGGTCTGAGCGCGGCTCTGTATAATCGCCCGGAAGGAAGATCCTCGTCACAGGGGAGGAACCGATCTTGGCGCGCTGGCGTATGCTCGAGCCGGAGGAGGGGCTCGTGGCGGAGCTCGAACGGCTGGAGGGAATCGACGCCCTCTGCGCCCGCGTGCTCGCCAACCGCGGCGTACCTCCGGAGGAGGCGTCCTCCTTCCTCTCTCCCTCGCTCCTGACCGTGCGCAGGCCCGAGGGGGAGCCCTGGATCGCGGCGGCCCGCCGGATCGCCCGGGCGGTGAAGGACCGGGAGCGGATAGGCATCTTCGGGGACTACGACACCGACGGCATCACCTCGGCGGCGCTGCTCTACGAGGCGCTCTCGCGCTACACGGAGAACCTACTCGTCAGGCTCCCGACCCGCCAGACGGGCTACGGGTTGCTCGAGCCCTACGTGAGGGACCTCTTCGCCGAGGGGGTCGACCTCCTCATCACCGCCGACTGCGGCATCTCGAACCGCCGGGAGGTGGAGCTCGCGGCGTCTTTGGGGATGGACGTTATCGTGAGCGACCACCACATCCCGCCCGAAGACCCGCCGGAGGCGGCCGTCGCGGTGCTAGACCCCAAGCTCTGGGACCCGGAGGACCCGCTCGCCGGGGTCGGGGTGGCCTGGAAGCTCGCGTGGGCCGTGGCGAGGGAGCTCGGGGGATCCGAAGAGGGAAAGCGCCTCCTCAAGGGTTCGCTCGACCTGGTCGCGCTCGGGACCATCGTGGACATAGCGCCGCTCGTCGGAGACAACCGGGCGCTCGCCAGCACCGGGCTGCGCTACCTGAACGAGAGCCTGCGTAAAAGGAGCATCCGCCCCGGGCTGCGGGCCCTGGTGGACGTGGCCGGGGTGAGGGGTGCTCTGGACGAGGAGGACCTCGGCTGGCGCATCGGGCCCAGGATCAACTCCATCGGGAGGATGAAGGACCCCACGCCCGCGCTGAAGCTGATGCTCACCCGCGACCGCGTGGAGGCGGCCCGGATAGCTTCGGAGCTCGATCATCTGAACGCGGAGCGCCAGCGCAGGACGCAGCGGGCGGTCGAGCTCGCGCTCGCGGAGGTCGACCCGGAGCAGGATCTGAAGGTGGTGATCACGGAGGAGATCGGGGGGATCGCCGGGCTCATAGCGGGGAAGGTAGCCTCGGCGACCGGGCGCCCGGCGGCAGTCCTGAACCGCAGGGCCGACGGCTCCTACGGGGGGTCGGCCCGCGCCGGGGAGACCGACGTGGACCTCTACGGGGCGCTTCTGTGTGTGCGGCACCTGATGGGCGAGTGGGGCGGACACCGCAAGGCCGCCGGCATCTCGGTGAAGCCGGGCAGGCTGGAGGAGTTCTCGCGCGGGGTCAACGCGGCGGTGCGCGCCCAGCACGAGGCCAACCCGGAGATCTTCGAGCCCGCGCTGGAGGTTGAGGCCGAGGTGCCGCTCTCCGCGCTCTCGAACGGCTTCCTGGGTTGGCACGAGCGGCTGGCTCCCTTCGGGAGCGGCAACCGCCGGCCGCTCTTCGTGAGCAGCGGGCTCGTGGTCGAGGGGGTCCGGCGGCTCTGGGAGGGGATGTACCTCCTCAGGGTGAAGGACGGACCGGCGGCGAGGCTCGCCGCCCCGCCCGAGGCGCTGCCCGAGGGACCCTTCGAGGCCGCCTACACCGTCTACCGCAGCGCCTACGGCGGGGGGGCCGAGATCGAGATCCTGGACTGGAGGAAGTAGCCCCTGAACGCCGTCGGCGTGGACGTGGGAGGCACCAAGATCGCCGCCGGGGTCATAACCCCACAGGGCGAGGCGCTCAGCCGGGTACGCTATCCCACCTCCTCCTCGCCGGAGATTCTGCTTTCGACCCTCGTCCGCGCGATAAACGAGGTGCGGGAGGGCTTCGAGGTGGGAGGGGTGTGCCTCTCGGTGCCGGGGTTCGTCTCCGAGCGGGAGAACCGGGTGGTCTACTCCCCGAACCTGCACGCGGTCGAGGGGATACCCCTCAAGGAGGTCCTCGAGCCCAGGATAGGGCTTCCGCTGACCGTCGAGAACGACGCGAACGCCGCGGCCTGGGGCGAGCTGCGCTTCGGGCTCGGTCGCGAGGTCGAGCACCTGGTGATGGTGACGCTCGGCACCGGCATCGGTGGGGGTGTGATCTCGCACGGCATCCTCCTGCGTGGCGCGCAGGGGGCCGCCGGGGAGCTCGGACACGTGACCGTGCTCCCCGACGGGCCGCGCTGCGCCTGCGGCAACCGCGGATGTCTGGAGGTGATGGCCTCCGGGACTTCGATCGGGAGGCGCGCGAGGGAGGTCGCCGCCAGGTATCCCGGCTCGGCGCTCGCGGAGCTCGCGATGGAGCGTGAGATCGTCGGCGAGGACGTGAGCCGCCTGGCCGCCGCGGGCGACGAGGGGGCGCTGGCGGTGCTCGCGGAGACCGGACGGTGGCTCGGGATGGGGCTCGCATCATTCGTCAACGTCTTCAACCCGGAGGTCGTCGCCATAGGGGGCGGGGCCGTCGACGCCGGGGAGCCGCTGCTCGGGCCGGCGCGCGAGGAGGTGCGTCTGAGGGCCCGTCCTCCCTCGCGCGACCTCGTGGTCGTCAAGGGGGCCACCCTCGGCCCCGAGTCGGGGATGTTCGGGGCGGCGGCGCTCGCCCGCGACCCAAAGACCGGCCGCTACATCCTCGACGAGGCGTAGCGGGATGCCGCTCGTCGTCGTACCGACCCCGATAGGCAACATGGAGGACATAACGCTGCGCGCCCTGAGGGTCCTGCGCGAGGCGGACGTCATAGCCTGCGAGGACACCCGGCGTACCGGGAGGCTCCTCGCCCGTCACGGCATAGAGAACCGGCTTCTGGCCTACCACGAGCACAACGAAGACCGGCTCGCCCCGAGGCTCTGCCGCGAGGCGCGCGAGAAGA
>JAIMBO010000081.1 GCA_023511405.1 Rubrobacteraceae bacterium | reverse complement strand
CCCTTCAGCACGAAGAGGATGAAGGGCTCCGGGAAGAGCGCCTTGACGAGCGCGAACGCGAAGCCGTAGAGCGCGCCGAGGCCTATGAACCTGAGCGTATAGTTCACAGGTTCCTCCCGACGCGCTCTCTGGCCTGCACGATCCTCAACGTAGCAGAGAGGTTATACTACCTCCCTCCCGGCCGGTGCAAGAGCTTTCACTCCACGGCGCCCGCCGCACTCCCGCCGTCCCCGATCCAGACGGTCTTCGCGTTCATGAACTCATGGATGCCGAAATGCGAGAGCTCACGTCCGTAGCCGCTGTTCTTCACCCCGCCGAAGGGAGCCTCGGGGGTGGACTCGGTCATCTTGTTCACGTAGACCATCCCGGCCTCTATCTCGTCTATGAAGCGCTCCTGCTCTTCGGGATCGTTGGTCCAGACCGAGGAGCCGAGCCCGAAGGACGAGTCGTTGGCGATGCGGATCGCCTCGTCTATGTCCCGCACGACGAACAGGGAGGCCACGGGGCCGAAGATCTCCTCCCGGTAGGCCGGGGATCCCTCGGGGATGTCGGTGAGGACCGTCGGCGGGTAGAAGTTGCCGGTCCCGTCGATGGGCTTGCCCCCGGTCAGGACCTTCGCCCCCATCTCGACGCTCTTCCTGACCTGGGCGTCGACGTCCTCCAGGATCTGGGGCATCGCGAGCGGCCCCATGTCCGTCTCCTCCTGCATCGGGTCGCCGACCTTCAGCGCCTGCATCCGCTCGACGTAGCGGCGGGTGAACTCGTCGGCTACGTCCTGGTGCACGATGATCCGCTTGGCGTTGATGCACGACTGGCCGTTGTTGAGCGTCCTGGCGGTCACCGCGGTGCTCACCGCGCGGTCGAGGTCCGCCGAGGGCATCACGATGAACGGGTCGGAGCCGCCGAGCTCCAGCACGCTCTTCTTTATGTTCTTCCCCGCCGCGCTCCCGACGCTCTT
This sequence comes from Rubrobacteraceae bacterium, assembly GCA_023511405.1. Lineage (GTDB taxonomy): Bacteria > Actinomycetota > Rubrobacteria > Rubrobacterales > Rubrobacteraceae > Rubrobacter_E > Rubrobacter_E naiadicus. The sequence continues at coordinate 9,532 of JAIMBO010000081.1, read as the reverse complement.
CCCTGCGCCCTCGCTCCCGGTGAGGGTCACGGCCCTGACCCTCTCGTCCTCTATTATCTCCGCCACACGCGAGGAGCCCACGAGCAGCGTCTGGAAGGCTCCCTCCGGGAATCCGGCGCGGCGGATGACGTCCTCTATGGCCAGGGCGCACTGCGGGACGTTCGAGGCGTGCTTGAGCAGGATGACGTTGCCCGCCATGAGCGCCGGCGCGGCGTGCCGGAAGACCTGCCAGAACGGGAAGTTCCACGGCATCACCGCCAGGATCGGGCCTATCGGCTGGTAGCGGACGAAGGCCCTGCCCTCGAGCTCTATCTCCTCGTCGGCGAGGAACCTCTGCGCGCTCTCGGCGTAGTAGCGGCAGCCGCGGGCGCACTTGTGCACCTCACCCTCGGCGGAGGCGAGCGTCTTGCCCATCTCGGAGGTTATGATGCGCCCGAGATCCCCGGCCTCCTCGTCGAGGATCTCCGCCGCCCGCAACAGCCTCTCGCGGCGCTCGGAGAGCGGGGTCCTGCGGTACTCCCGGAAGGCCCTGGCGGCCAGCTCGAGCTTCTCGTCTATCTGCCGCCCGTCGAGCTCCTCGAAGTGCTTGATCTCCTCCCCGGTCGCAGGGTTAACGCTGGCTATGGGCATCGATCCCTCCTTTGGTCTTCTCTTGCGCCCTAATATACCCGCCCGGGGCGCCGAAGACTCGGCTTGACCGGGGTTTCGAACGGCAATATGCTGTCTGGGTCGAACACCTCTTGGGGAAGGAGGAGAACTTAATGCATAAGAAGAGGAGATCGTACGCGCTCCTCGGGCTCGCCGTATTGGCAGGCGTACTCCTGGGAGCGGGGGTGGCCCTCGCCGCCGCCATGGACGCGCCGGTGACGGTTGGCAGCCCGCCGACGCCGTTCCCGCAAAACAAACAGAACGAACCCGCGGTGGCGATAGACCCGCTGAACCCCCAGGTCCAGGTCGCGGGCGCGAACGACGAGATCGACCTCGCCCCCTGCAAAGGCAGCAGCTGCCCGTTCACCCCGGGTGTAGGAGTCTCGGGGGTCTACTTCTCGTTCGACGGGGGGAAGAGCTGGACCCAGCCGACCTACCACGGGTACTCTGCGCGCGACGGCTCGCCCGGCCCCGGACCGATCGGGACGCTCCCGAACTACTACGAGAACGGGCTCGTCTCCGACGGTGACCCCTCGGTCGCCTTCGGCCCACGCCCCGGCCCGAACGGTTTCTCCTGGTCCAACGGGGTGAGGCTCTACTACGCCAACCTGACGTCGAACTTCGACTCCACACGCGGTGAGCAGGCCTTCAAGGGCTTCGAGGCGATAGCCGTCTCCTACACCGACGACCTGCAGGGTGCCGCGGCCGGCCAGAACAGCGCCTGGAGCGACCCGGTCATCGTGAGCAAGCAGAACGCCGCCCTCTTCTCGGACAAAGAGCAGGTCTGGGCGGACGACGCCGCCACGAGCCCCTACTTCGGCAACGTCTACGTCTGCAACGTCGCCTTCCGCAGCCGGGGCGGGGCGCCGGAGCCCGTGATCTTCAGCCGCTCGACCGACGGCGGCAAGACCTGGACCAACCGTCAGCTCACCAACGCGGCGAACACCGGCTCCGGGCAGGGACGCTCCGGTGGCCGGCAGGGGTGCACCGTGCGCACCGACAGCCACGGCACCGTCTACGTCTTCTACGAGGGCACCCTCAAGGGCAACAGCGTGCAGTACATGGTCCGCTCGACCGACGGCGGCAAGACCTTCGGACGGCCGCGCGCCGTCGCCCGGGTGGTCGACGTCGGCGCCTTCGACCCGGTGGGCGGGGACTTCACCTTCGACGGCGTCGCCGGAGCCCGCACCAACAGCTTCCCGAGCGTGGACATCGCCAACGGAGCACCGAGCGGGAAGAACGCCCCGAACACGATCGCGCTCCTGTGGCCCGACGCCCGCAACGGCCTGAACCACGAAGAGGCGCTGCTCGAGCTCTCGAACGATGGAGGGAAGACTTTCACCGAACCCGTAAACGTGGCGGCCAACGGCGACAGGCCCGACTTCCCGGCCGTCGCGCTCTCACCCGACGGTACCGACCTCTACGTCACCTACGACGCCTTCCTCGACCCGTACCGCCACGACACCTCCTCTCCGCGCCGGTTCCAGGGCGTGGTGCGCCACGCGGACCTCTCGGGTACCAGCCTCAGTAATCTGCAGACCGTCTACCGCGGCGCCGTGGGGGACGCCCGGGCTTCGAGCGCGAACGGACTCTCCACCGAATTCCTCGGGGACTACAACTACCTCGACGCCACCAACGGCGCTGCGACGGCGGTCTTCAACGACGCCAGAAACGGGTCCGACTGCCCGGCGATCGACGCCTACCGGCAGGCCCTCGCGAACGGGGACACCTCGGCGAGCGCGCCGGCCCCGGCGGCCGACTGTCCGGCCACCTTCGGCAACACGGACATCTACTCGGCGGCGCTCGCGGACCCGACGCCGTAGCCGGGAACATCTCGGGAGCTGGCCCGGAGAGCCTCCACGCTCCGGGCCAGCTCCTTTGCCGCCCGCAGGACATCCTCGCGGGTGGTGAAACGCCCCAGGCTGAGCCTGATGGAGGAGCGGGCCCGCTCCTCTCCGAGACCCATTGCGAGCAACACGTGCGAGGGACCGGGGTCGGATGAGGCGCAGGCCGAACCCGAGGAGGCCGCGACCGCGGTGAGCTCCGCCAGAAGATCCGAGGCGGCAACCCCGGGGAAGGAGACGTTAAGGGTGTTGGGGAGACGCCTTTCGGGGTCTCCGTTCAGAAGCACGTCCGGCACCCGCCCGGAGAGCTCCCGCCACAGCAAATCCCGCAGATCTCTCATCCGCCCCGCCTCCCCGGGCAGCGACTCCGCGGCGAGCGTGGCGGCCCGGCCGAAGCCTGCTATCCCGGGGACGTTGAGCGTCCCGCTCCTGAGCCCCCGTTCCTGACCGCCGCCGTAGAGGAGCGGCGCGGGGCGCACCCGCCGTGGACGGCGCCGGATGTACAGGGCACCCACCCCTTTGGGCCCGCAGCACTTGTGGGCGGAGAGGCTCATCATGTCCACCCCGAGCGCACCGACGTCGAGCGGGAGCTTGCCGAGCGCCTGCGCGGCGTCGGTGTGGAAAGGGACCATATGCTCGTGCGATACCTCCGCGAGCTCGCGCACGGGGTTCACGGTGCCGGTCTCGTTGTTGGCGAGCATGATGGAGACGAGGGCGGCCCCCTCCCCGAGAGCCTCGCGCAGCGCGTCGGGGCTCACCACCCCGTGACGATCGACGGGGAGCAGGACGACCTCCACCCCGCGCCGGGCGAGGGCGCGGGCGCTCTCCAGGATCGCCTCGTGTTCCGTCGGGGAGGTGACGAGGCGGTCTCCGGGCCCGAGCGTCCCGAAGAGCGCCCAGTTGTCCGCCTCGGTCGCGCCGCTGGTGAAGAAGATCTCTTCGGGGGAGGCGCCTATGGCGGCGGCGAGTTCCTCCCGCGCGGCCTCGACGGCGGCCTCGGCGCTCCACCCGTAGGCGTGGGTGGCCGAGGAGGGGTTGCCGAAGTGCTCCTTCAGATAGGGGAGCATCGCCTCGAGGACCCGCCCGTCGAGCGGGGTGGTCGCGTTGTAGTCGAGGTAGACGGGATCACGCACCGCGCACCCCGCTCCCCACCGGCGCATCCTCCCTGTGGTGGCAGCCGCGGCTCTCGCCCTCGGCGAGCGCCCCTTCGAGGATGGTCCGGGCGACGAGCAGCGGTGAGCCGAGCTCCGTCCTCCCGTAACGCTCCCGCAGCTCCTCGAGCTCTTCGATTCCCCGCTGCAGCCCCGCGGCGGTGCGCAGGATGCCCCCACGCTCCCACATCACCTCCCGGAGCCTGCGCCAGGCCGCCTCCGGCGCTGGGGCGGGCGGGGCGATCTGGGGGAGAGGGAGCGGCGGCCGGGCACACCCGGAGGACGCCGCGTCCCTGCCGGCGCGCCAGCCCCACACGAGGCCTTCCAGGAGCGAGGTCGAGGCCAGGCGGTTCGCGCCGTGCAGCCCGGTCCTCGCGACCTCTCCGGCGGCCCACAGCCCCTCCAGCGTCGTTCGGCCGTTCGCGTCCGCCTCCACGCCGCCGCAGGAGTAGTGGGCGGCGGGGACGACCGGGATCCTCTCCCGCTCCGGGTCTATCCCGATCTCGCGGCAGCGAGCGTAGATGGCGGGGAAGCGCGCCGCGACCCGACCCGGGGGGTATCCGGTGGCGTCCAGGTAGACGCATGGAGGGTCGCTCTCGGCCATCGCGCTCCATACCGCGCGGGCTACCACGTCGCGCGGGGCGAGAGAACCGAGCGGGTGGTCGACGATCTCCTCGCCGTCTTCCCCGACGAGCACCGCCCCTTCCCCGCGCACGGCCTCGGAGACGAGGAAGCGCCGCTCTCCCTCCTTCTCGTAGAGCGCGGTCGGGTGGAACTGGACGTAGTGCAGGTCCGCGACCTTCGCCCCCGCCCGGAGCGCGAGCGCGATCCCCTCGCCGAGCGCTCCGGGCGGGTTGGTCGTGTGCCGGTAGAGCGCGCCGAGTCCTCCGGTCGCGAGGACGGTACGGCCGACGATGCCCAAGATCTCGCCCCGGTAGAGAGCCACGACCCCACCGCAACCTCCCTCCCCGGAGAGCAGCGAGAGCGCCCGCACCCCGGCGAACACCCGGACACCCTCCTGCGCGAGGACGGCACGGGTGAGGGCTTCCTGGATCGCCGCCCCCGTCGTGTCCCGGCGGTGGATGACCCTCGCGGTCGAGTGGGCCGCCTCGCGGGTGCGGTGCAGGGCCCCGCCCTCGTCCCGGTCGAAGGGGACGCCGAGCTCTTCTATGAGGAGGCGCTCGACCAGCTCCGGCCCCTCGGCGGCGAGGAGGCGGGCCGCCTCCGGCTCTCCACCCCCGGCCTCGAGGATGTCGTGGATCAAAAGCTCCCGGGGCTCGTCGGGGTCGGGGTGGATGATCCCACCCTGCGCGTAGCGGGTGTTGGACTCTTCGGGATCGGGGTGGCGGGTGAGGAGCGCGACGCGGGCACCCTCGCGGGCGGCGGCGAGCGCGGCGGTGCACCCGGCGATCCCTCCGCCCACGACGACGAGGTCGAACCTCAGCACGGTACGACCTCGAGCGAGACGTCCGCCGCGGGCGCGGAGTGGGTGAGCGCCCCGACCGAGATGAGATCCGGCCCCGCCTCCGCGTAGGCGCGCACGCTCCCGAGGTCCACCCCGCCGGAGACCTCGACGACCACCTCCGGCCTCCTCCGCCGCGCGAGCGCGACGGCCTCCGCGACCTCCTCCGGGCTCATGTTGTCGAGCAGGACCGCATCGGCCCCGGCGTCGAGCGCCTCCTCGAGCATCGAGAGGTTCTCGACCTCGGCCTCGACCTTCAGCAGGTGCGGGGCCCCGGCGCGGGCGCGCCGCACCGCCTCCCCAACCCCGCCTGCGAGCGCGACGTGGTTGTCCTTGATCAGGATGCCGTCGTCGAGCCCGAAGCGGTGGTTGACCCCGCCCCCGGCCCTGACGGCCGCCTTCTCGAGCCGGCGCATCCCCGGTGTGGTCTTGCGGGTGTCGACCACGCTGGCCCCCGTGCCCACGACCTCCCTGACGTAGCGGCGGGTGGTGGTAGCCACCCCCGAGAGCCGCATCAGCAGGTTGAGCGCGACCCGCTCGGCGGCGAGGATGGACCTCGCGGAACCTTCGACCACGGCCAGCCCCGTCCCGGCCACGACCTCCTCCCCCTCGGAGACGAGCGCGGAGAATCGCACCTCGGGATCGGCCTCGTGGAAGACGGCCCGTGCCGCCTCGAGCCCGAAGACCACGAGCTTCTCCCGGGCGACGAACCGCCCCGCAGCCCGCGCTCCTTCGTCCACGGTGAGCTCCGAGGTCACGTCCCCTCTGCCCGCGTCCTCCTCGAGCGCCCGCCGGGCGAGCTCGCGCAGCGGCGCCGGCGGACGCACCCTTCGCGCCGTCTCCTCCATCATCCGACCTCCAGCATCCGCTCGATGGGCCGGAGGGCCCTGAGGCGCAGCTCCTCGTCGATCTCTATCTCCGGGGAAAGCTCCCTCATGCACGAGAGGAGCTTCTCGAGCGTGTTGCGGCGCATGTGCGGGCACTCGCTGCACGCCTCGCACGCGGGCCCCTCTCCGGGCGCGCGGATGAAGGTCTTCTCCGGGGCGGCCTTCTGCATCTGGTGGATGATGCCGGGCTCGGTCGCCACGATGAACGTCTTGGCCGGGCTCTCGGTGACCCGCCGCAGCAGGCTCGAGGTGCTCCCGACGTGGTCGGCGAGCGCGAGCACCCGCTCCTCGCACTCGGGATGGGCCAGCACCTCGGCCTCCGGATGGCGTACCTTGAGCTGCCGGATCTTCTTCTCCGAGAACTGCACGTGCACCATGCACGTCCCGGGCCAGAGGACCATCTTCCGACCGGTCTTCTGCTGTACGTAGCGCCCGAGGTGCCTGTCCGGGGCGAAGACTATGGGAACGTCCTCCGGGATCGTCGCGATGATCTTCTCGGCGTTGGAAGAGGTGCAGATGATGTCCGAGAGCGCCTTGACCGCAGCCGAGGTGTTCACGTAGGAGACCACGGCGTGCCCCGGATGCCGCCGGAGGAACTCCTCGAACTGCTCCGCCGGACAGCTGTCGGCGAGCGAGCACCCCGCTTCGAGGTCCGGCAGGATCACCTTCTTTTCCGGGTTGAGGATCTTCGCGGTCTCCGCCATGAAGTGCACCCCGCAGAAGACGATCACGTCGGCGTCCGTCCGCTGCGCCTTCTGCGCCAGCGCCAGAGAGTCCCCGATGAAGTCCGCCACATCCTGTATGTCCGGCTCCTGGTAGTAGTGCGCCAGGATGACCGCGTTCAACTCCTCCTTGAGCCGCCCGACCTCCTCGAAGAGATCGAGCCCCTCCATCACCCGCATTCCGCCTCCTTGTAACGTCAGCCTACCCGATTGCCACAAAATTTTGTTACAAAGTAAGCCGCTTGTAACTTTTCGTTATATTTAGTATCGCACGGGAAGCGGGCGGGGGCAAGTTAGAATCGGGGCATGTCGGAGGTACGGGAGCTGATAGAGGAGCTGGCGCGGGAGGCGGGCTTCGAGCTGGTGGGGGTTGCGCGGGCGGGGCGGCTAGAGGAGGGGGGTGAGCGGCTGCGGCGTTGGCAGGAGGCGGGGATGGCGGCGGGGATGGGGTACATGCGCCGGCCGGTGGAGTTGCTCTCGGACCCGAGGCGCCTGCAGAAGAGCGCACGGAGCGTCATCTCTTTAGGGGTTTCGTACTACCCCGGCGATCATCCGGAGAACCCCGGAGGCGGGGGGAAGGTGGCGCGGTACGCGTGGGGAGAGGACTACCATCGGGTGATAAAGGGGCGGCTATTCGGGCTCAGGGCGAGGCTGGAGGAGGCGCTCGGGTGTCGGGTGAAGGCGCGGGCGTTCACGGATGCGGTGCCGCTTCTCGAGCGGTCGGTAGCGCAGCGGGCGGGGCTCGGGTTCTTCGGGCGCAACTCGTGCCTGATAAACGGCGAGATGGGCTCGTACTTCTTCATCGCCGAGCTTCTGGTGGACCTCGAGATCGAACCGGACGAGCCCGGGGAGGGGACCTGCGGGCGGTGCAGGAGGTGCATCGACGCCTGCCCCACCGGCGCGATAAAGGCCCCCGGGGTGGTCGACGCGCGGCTTTGCATCTCGTATCTTACGATCGAGAACCGCGGTGAGATCCCGCGCGAGCTGCGTCCGCAGATCGGGGAGTGGGCCTTCGGGTGCGACGTCTGCCAGCAGATCTGCCCGTACAACCGGCGCAAGGCGAAGAGGAGCCGCTGGCCGGAGTTCTCCGCCGGGGCCGGGGCGGGGCCGTACCTGAAGATAATCGAGGTGCTCGGGATCCAGAGCGAGGAAGCGTTCGAGAGCCGGTTCGGCCACACCCCGCTCACCCGCGCCGGGCGGGAGGGGCTGCTGCGCAACTGCTGCGTCGTCGCGGGCAACCTGAAGCTCACCGAGGCCGTCCCCGCGCTCGCAAGGTGTCTGCGGGAGGACGGGTCCGCGCTCGTGCGGGGGCACGCGGCGTGGGCGCTCGGCGAGATCGGGGGCGAAGAGGCCGAGGAGGCCCTGCGGAGCGCGGCGGAGACGGAGGAGGATGGGTGGTGCCTGCAGGAGATACGCCTCGCGCTGGAGGCGAACCGGGAAGGTAGGGTGGGTTAGAATAGGTCGTAGCATGTCGGATCGGGTCAACTACTACGAGGTTCTCGGGGTCTCCCGCAACGCGTCGCAGGAGGAGATCCACGAGGCGTACCGCCGTCTGGCCAAGGAGCGCCATCCCGACCGGGGAGGGAGCCCGGAGGAGTTCTCGCTGCTGCAGGAGGCGCACGAGGTGCTCTCCGACCCCGAGCGCCGCAGGCGCCACGACGAGGAGCTCGACCTGGCCTACGCCGCAGACCAGCTCTCGGAGCTGGACTTCAGCCGCCTCGAGGACGAGCTCGCCGCCCGGCGCGAGGAGCGCGAGCGGTCCGGGCCCTCTCTCGGGGAGAGGCTCCGGGGAAGGTTGCGGCGCAAGGAGCCGCGGGTGCGGAGGCAGGGGCGCTACGTGGTGCGCGAGGCCCGCTGGTACGAGCCGCACCGCTTCGACCCCGAGCCGGCGACGTGGAAGAGCGGGACGATCACGTTCGTCCTCGCCTTCCTCGCGTTCATCGCCGCCGGGCAGCTCGGTTTGTGGGCGGAAGGGATAGGGCGGGGGTCGTTCACCTGGACAGCGGCGCTCGGGCCGTACATGCCGGTCGTCTACGCGCTCGTCGGCCTCATCGCCTCATATCTCGCGTTCCGGAGCGCGGGGTACATCGCGGTCGCGCTCGTCTTCATCGCCGCGCTCGTCGTCGGGCAGAGCGGGGGGCCGCAGGGGCTCCTGCAGTTCGCCACGCTCGGGATAGTGGTGTTCCTGCTCTGGATCTACGCCGGAAGCCGCCGCGAGCGGAGCCGGCGCTAGGAGGGGAGATCTGGTCGTATCCTCCGAGATAGAGAGCTTCGTCGCCTCTCTCGAAGAGCGGGCCGCGCCGCTGGAGAGGGCGGCGGACGAGGCGTGGTGGAGGCTCGAGACCACCGGCACCGAGGAGGCCCGCGCGGAGGCCGTGCGCGCGGCGAGGGCCCACGACGAGCTCTTCGCGGACCCGGAGGCCTTCGAGAAGATCGTCCGCTGGTACGGGGAACGAAGCTCCATCGAGCGCCCGGTGTTGCGGCGGCAGGTCGAGGTGCTCCACGCCGAGTTCGCCGCCAGGCAGGGAGATCGGAGGCTGCTCGGGCGCGTCGAGGAGCTCGAGGCGGAGGCGGGCGCGATCTTCGGCAACCACCGCGGGACCGTGGACGGGCGAAAGATCGGGGACAACGAGATCCGGCAGATACTGCGTTTCTCGGAAGACGAGGACGAACGCCGGGCGGCGTGGGAGGCCTCCAGGAGCGTCGGGCGCGAGGTCGAGGGCGTGGTGCGCGAACTCGCCCGGCTGCGCAACCGCCTCGCCCGCGAGCAGGGCTACGAGAACCACTACGAGAGGGCCCTGAGGCTGCAGGAGATAGA
>JAIMBO010000006.1 GCA_023511405.1 Rubrobacteraceae bacterium | reverse complement strand
ATCAGGGGCTGCTCGACGAGGCGCCGGCCGAACACCCTGCGGTGGCGGGCGTGGTGGACGGCCTGGTGCAACCCCCAGCGCATCCCGCCCGCCGCGCCGATGACGCAGTCCATCCGGGTCACGTTGACCATCTCGATGATGGTGCGCACGCCGCGCCCCTCCTCCCCGACGCGCCAGGCGACCGCGCCGTCGTACTCGACCTCGGCGGAGGCGTTGGAGCGGTTGCCGAGCTTGTCCTTGAGCCGCTGCAGGTGCATGCGGTTGCGCTCCCCGCCGGGCAGGACGCGCGGCAGGAGGAAGCAGGTGAGTCCCCCCGGAGCCTGCGCCAGGACGAGGAAGACGTCGCTCATCGGCGCCGAGCAGAACCACTTGTGGCCGGTCAGGCGGTAGGTCCCGTCGCCCGCAGGCTCGGCGCGGGTGGTGTTGGCCCGCACGTCGGAGCCGCCCTGCTTCTCGGTCATCGCCATCCCACAGACGAGGCCGCGCTTTTCCTCCGGAGGCCGGAGGCCGAACTCGTACTCGGGGGAGGTGAGGAGGGGCTCGAAGCGTCCGGCGAGCTCCGGCTCGGAGCGCAGGGCCGGGACGGCGGCGTAGGTCATCGTCACGGGGCAGCAGTTGCCCTGCTCGGGCTGCGTCGCCCAGACCAGGTACTTCGCCGCGCGCACGAGGTGGGCGCGGGGGGCGGGGTCGCGCCACGGCCCTCCCGAGAGACCGAGCGAGACCGCCGTCTGCATGAGCTCGTGCCACGCCGGGTGGTACTCGACCTCGTCGATGCGGTGGCCGTAGCGGTCGTGGGTGTGAAGGACCGGCGGGTACTCGCTCGCCAGGCGCGTAAGCTCCTGGATGCGGGCCGAGCCGACGAGCCGACCCAGCTTGCGCACCTCCGCCTCCGCTTCTCCTGCACCCTCACGCCGCAGCGCCTCGAGCAGCGCCGGGTCGTCGGAGGCGTCGTAGTTCACGAGGGGCGGGACCTGGTTGAAGACCTCGTGCGTCTCCGGCATCTCTCCTCCTAGAGTAAAAGCTCGAGCAGCGCTCCACTCCTCCGCGGCGCGAGCCAGACCAGCGCCCCGGGGATGGGCCGCAGGGGGAGAAGACTCCGGAGAGGTCAGCGGCACGCTCTCCGGCAACCCCGTTCCGGACGGCCTCCTCTCCCTCCGATGGTATCGGATGATAACAGAGGCCGCATCTAAAGGGGGCGGTGAGAGCGCCGCCCCTCAGCTCACCTCGCACATGAACAGCGGCGGCAGGTGCATGTAGGTGATCTCGGGGCTCGGCCCGACGGTGTCCTTCGCCATCTCGAGCGCCTCGGCGATGGTGTCCGCGCGCCTCAGGCCCATGCGGGAAGCGGCGTTCGGGTTCGCGCCGACCACGATCACGTCCCCCAGATGGTCGAGGGCGTGGGCGCCCCAGTAGAGGACGGTGAAGGGGTGGGCGCCGTGGTAGGCGTAGGAGTTGCGGTAGAGCGTGCGGTACCAGGGGTCGGTCGCGTACTTCTCCTCGTAGCGGCGGGCGATCTCGCGGATGTCGTGGGTCTCGGAGAAGGCCTCGTTGTAGAGGTCTATGTAGGAGGGGTGGTGGATCTTGTGGAACTGCTCCGGCATGGGGTGGGTGCCGATGAGGACCCCGCCCTTTCGCACCAGCGGCTTGCCCCTGTAGAGGTTGAAGAGGTAGCCGAGGAGCATGTTGAAGACGAGCAGCGGGTTCATGATGGAGTTCACGTTGTACGGGCCGAGGTAGGGTATGCCCATCAAGAGCACGTCGGCCTGTCCCTCGACGGGGACGAGCTGCTGGCGGTGGCAGTTCTCGAGGGTCCTCTCGTGCACCGGCTCCGTGGCCCCGGCCTGGATGCTCGTCATGCGGTGGGGGGCTTTTATGGAGTGGAAGATGCGGTGCGGGATCGCGTTCGGCAGCCTCTTCGTGGCGGCGTGGTTGGCGAGGAAGTTGGCCTTCGTGATGGGGCTCCACTCGTGCTCGGGCTTCTCCATGAAGTCGAAGACGGGCGGGAAGGCGGCGTTGTTGAGGGTCGTCTCGATGTGGAAGACCTTGACGTGCTCCTCGAAGAGGCGCCCCATCCGCGCGACGGAAGCGTGCAGCGCGGAGTTGGGCGGATCCATCAGGGAGCGGCTGTGATGCAGGGTGTCCGGGTTGTGGTGGTGGCGGATCGAGGCGTAGGGCGAGAGCCCGGTGTGCACCGACTTGTGCCCGCCGTCCATCGGGATGTAGTTGATGTTGACGTAGACGAGCAGGTCGCTCTCGGCGACCCGGCGGCTCACGACGACCTCCTCGCCCTTCTCGGTCTTCCCTATCGGGACGTTGCCCTCAGGGTCTTCGGCGTCGTAGTTGTAGAGCCTCTCGGGGTAGAAGGCGCTCATTATCTTCTTGCCCAGGCAGTGCTCGAGCTCCTTGCGGGTCATCCTGCGGTGGAGCCCCAGCGCGGCGATGAGGTGTATGTCCTCGACCCCCCTGGCGTAGGCCTTCTCGAGCACCTTCTCGATGACGAGCTGCCTTATGTCGGGCTGCTGCATCGGCGGCAGGGGCAGCGAGACGTCGTCGAAGGCGATGGTGAGCTTCATCCCCGGGTGCAGAAGCTCGTGCAAAGGCTCCATCTCCAGCGGGGAGAGCAGCGCGCGCTCTATGGCGACGTTTTCGTCGGGCAGCGGCTCCAGCGGCCCCGGGGCGTAGATGACGCGGGTTCCCTCGGGCAGCTTCTCGTAGTGGAAGCCGTCCCCGGCGTTGAACATCATCGGCGGGCTCGTCTTCTCCAGGTATATCGTCTGGCTGGGCCGGCTCATCTCACCTCCACGTCTTCTCACGAGCGGACCTTATTCTGAGGCCGCAGCCCCCGGCTGGCAAGGGCCCCGGGTTTCAGATGGGTCCCTCCAGCCTCTCCGCGGCGTCCTCCTCCATCCCGGCGAGACGGCGGCGGAGGTCCCTCCGCCAGGAGGGCGGCAACCAGCGGCAGGACAGGAGGTTTTCGATCCCCTCCGCATCGTCCCGGCCCCGGCTCATGACCCTGTTCGCCTCCCCCACGCTCACGGTCCCCGGCGGACGGTCCAGCAGGAGGAGTGCGTCGCCGGCTCTCACCTCTCCCTCCTCCAGGACCCGCAGGTAGAAGCCGGTCAGCCCGCTCTGCTGGGTGAGGAGGGCGATGTTCCGGACACCGTGGCGCCAGGCGGGCTTGTAGCAGGGACGTCGCGGCTGGCTCACCTGCACCACCGCACCCCCGAGCCGGCAGACGTCCCCCAGGTGGACGTCCTCCTCGGTGATACCCCGGGTGGAGAGGTTCTCGCCGAAGGCGGCGGGGCCGATCTCCCGGCCGAGCATCCCCCGCCAGCGTACGTAGTGCTCCATGGGGTAGACGAGCGCGGCCTTCTCGGGCCCGCCGTGGTTCTTGCGGTCGGCCTGCTCGTCTCCGGCGAAGCCCTCCCGCCCGAGCCACACCGCTCCGGGGGCGGGCGCCTTGAAGATCGCGCTCGGCACGCTCTTTCGGCGCCCCTCCAGACGGACCACGCGCCCGAGGTTCACGCTCAGGACCCGGGCCGCGTAACCCGTCATCCGGCGCTCGCGGCGAGCGCGGCGACCCGCGGGGCGACGATGCGGGCGGCCTCCTCGAGGAGTGTCTCGTCCTCCTCACCGAAGGCGCCGACCTCGTCGCTGTCGACGTCGAACTGGCCGACGATGCGTCCCTCGTGGCGGATCAGGACCACGATCTCCGAGCGGGTGCTCAGCGAGCAGGCCAGATAGTTCTCGACCTCGCGCACGTCGTCGACGAGCTGGTTCTCGCCCTCGGCGACGGCGGTGCCGCAGACGCCTTCGCCGAGTGCGATCCTTTCGTGCGAGGCCGGGGCGCTGCAGGGCCCGAGCACGAGTTCGGCTCCTTTCAACAGGTAGATGCCGGTCCAATCCCAGCGCGGGTGCGACTCGTGCAGGAACTCGACCACCTTCTGCAGAACCTCGCCGTCAGGCTCGTCGGAGGCCGCGAGCCGCCGGATCTCCTCCAGAATCTCCCCACGCTTCGTCTCGGCCTCGTGCATCTCTCTAATCACCTCCCTGCTGTACGTGCAGCTCGTGCTCGGGACAGTCCACCCGGAGCTCGCGCACGGCGAGCGGGGCGTCGAGCAGCGCGCAATGGTGCGGCCTCTCCCGTCCGGGGTGTACATCGGGCCGGAAGAAACGGCAGCTGAGGCACATCCGGACCCGCACGAGCCCCTCCCGCTGCAGCGAGGCGACGAGGCGCAAGAGCGCCCCGAGCAAAACCTCCTTCTCCTCCCCGCCGAGCTCCCCGAGGGGTTCCCGTACGGCCCCGGACCAGCCGGAGAGCTCCCCGGCGATGCTCCGGCCGGCCCCGGTGAGCCGCAGCGTGACGTAGCGGCGATCCTCCGGCCACTCCTCGCGCACGAGCAGCCCCTTCCTCTGCAGGGCATCCACCGCCCCGCTCGCGGTCGCCGGGGTGAGTCCGAACTCGCGGGCGAGCTCCCCGACCCGCCGCAGCTCGACCGGCCGGTGGAGGAGGTAGACGAGAAAGCGGGCCTGTATCGGGCTCAGGCCCCGCCGCCCGGCCTCCTCGCGCAGCAAGGCCTCCAGAGCCTGCGAGAGGCGCTCCAGCGCGTCGGCGAGCTTGCTCTCTATCTCATTCCCGCTCAGAAGCTCCCTTCCCTGGCGTACGGCTGGCTCCAGAGCGTGACGTGCAACACGACCGCCTTGAACCACGCCTGATGCATCTTCTCGACCTCTTCCTCCGGATGTCCCCCGTCCTCCAGGAACCGCCGGACCGTCGCGGTTATGGGGTAGATGAAGGAGATCATGTACCGCAGCGGGATCTCCCCGGGGGCCTCCACCCCGTCGGTGCGGTTCTTCTTCTCCCGTGTGTGCCGGAGGGCTATCTCGTGCTGGTAGTCGAGCCATTGCTGGTCGTAGGGCCTGCGGCACACGTCCAGCACCCACTGCTTGAACCGCCCCCTGACCCTCTCCAGATACTCTCCTATGGGCCGCCCTTCGCGGTCGCTGAAGTAGTAGACCAGATGCGGATGGTCGGCGACGAACCCGTACCACAGATCCAACACGTCGTCGAGCTGGCCCTCGAGCACATCCCCCGCCATCCGCAGATAACGCTCGTCCTCCTCCGTGAAGAGCACCGTCTGCCGCAGAAGATCCAACTCCTCCAGGCTCACCGGGGAGCGCGCCAGCTCCTGCGCCCCGTAGGTATAACCCGGTATTCCTCCCTGCGCCACTTGCCACCCCCTTTAATTAGGACTCCTAAATAACTTTAGCAGAGGTGGATGGCTGGTGCAACGGGCATCTTTCTAACGACCGGTTCTACGCAGCTCCACGGGGCGCAGGACGAGGTAGACGGCGGCGGCGAGGACGATACCGAGCTCGAAGCCGACGTCCACGCCGTAGGGTTTGTTGACGAGGTCTGCGACCGGACCGACGAAGTACGCCTGTGACATGCCGAGGAAGGCGCCGAAGAGTCCGACGGCCATCGCGCAGAGCGCGGCCCAACCGAGCGGCAGCCGCGAGCGGGTATTCCAGTCTTCGACGTTGTAGCGGCCGCGGCGGAAGACGAAGTGCTCGATGATGAGCACGATGGACCAGGGGCCGAGCCAGTAGGCGATGATCAGGAGGAACCCCTCGAGCGTCGAACCGAAGTTCTTCGCCGCGGGCAGGGCGATGAGTACGTAGAGGACGGCGCCTGCGAGCGTCCACACCCAACGAGGAACGCGCTGGAACGAGCGGCTTATGACCTGGGTGGAGAGGCCGAGGCTGTAATCGTTGGGGATGTTGTTGGCGATGACGCTCAAGGCCAGAAGCCCGACGAGCACGTCGCCGAAGCCGCCGAGCGGGGCTACCGCGCCGGCGAGGAGTTCACCGCCCTCCTTGCCCTTGAGGGCCGGTACGGTGGTCAGGAAGAGGCCGAGCGTCTCGAGCAGGATGCAGGCGAGGAAGATACCCAGATAGGTCATCGTGAAGACCCGCCGGGCGGGGGTATCCTCCGGCTGGTTGACGTTGTAGTCGGCGGCGTAGGAGCTCCAGCCGGTCGCGAAGCCGTAGATCGCGCCTCCGAAGGAGACCATCGAGGCTATCTCGGCGGTATGCAGCGCGGGGGTGGGGACGATCCTGAAGTGCGGTGCGGCGACGGCGGTGACGATCAGGAAGATTATCGCCATCGGGATCCAGGCGTACCGCTCGTAGCGGTGGACGTAGCGGTAACCGTAGATGCTCACCATCGTGGTGAGGAATGCGATGATCAGGATGCCCGCCCAGCGAGGGACGGCGTCGTGCGTGACCGCGGCGACGAGCTGCCCACCGATGATGACGTTCACCGCCGACCACCCGATGCACGCGGCGACGTTGAAGCATGCCATGATCGCGGCACCCACCCAACCGAAGGAGAACCTCGAGATCGTCATCTGCCTGAGGCCCAGCTTCGGTCCTAAAGTCGAGAAGAACGCGACCGGCAGCACCCCGAGCGCGTTGAAGATTATGATCACCGCGAGGCTGTCCCAGAACCCGAGCCCGAAGAGCGGTATCGCGAGCGCCCCGAGAGACACGGTCGAGAGGACCAGGTTCGCCGAGAACCACATCGTGAAGTTGTCCCGGATCCTGACGTGCACCCGCGCCTTGGGCGAGACGCGCTCGATGCCGTGGGTTTCGATCCCTTCTTCTTCTGGAATCTCTACTACTTCTTCTGACATGCGGCTCCTCCAAAAACGTTCCGTCCCACAGGGAGCGGTACGATGCACAACCTCTCCGCCGCAAACCCCATTCCGGGGGACGCCTCCGGCGGACGACAGTCCGGGCCCAGTTTAAACCCTCGCTCTCCCCGAGTCACTGGGTGATCCGGGGTACATCAAGATAGAAGAGACCCCGGCTTCGTTCTTCGGCCCGGGGGCCAAAGACGCACCACCCGGCATCCACCGGATCGGGCCCCGCGGCGAAACTTCACGCCTGCCCTCGTCCGGGCTGTCGCACCGAACCCATTTGCACTATCATGTCGTACAGCGTGAGCGCACCGGACGACGCAGCAGAAGCTTACCGCGAGGCCCTCTCGGGCCTCTGGCATCCCGTGGCCCGCACCGCAGACCTCGCCGAGGGGCCGCTCGGCGTGAGGCTGCTCGACCGGCGGCTGGTCCTCGCTCGCCTCGAAGGAGAGGCGGTGGCGTTCGAGGATCTGTGCCGCCATCTCGGGGCGGCGCTCTCGATCGGGGACGTCGTCGAGGGATGTTACCTGCGCTGCCGCTACCACGGCTGGAGCTACGACCGCACCGGCCGCTGCGTGGACATCCCGGCCCGGCGAGGGCGCTCCATACCGCGCGAGGCGAAGGTGAGGCGCTTCCACATCCGGGAGGCGTACGGGATCGTCTGGGTGTGCCTGGCCGACGAGCCGGTACAGGATATCCCGCCGTTCCCCGAGTACGGGGACGAAGAGTTCCATAAAGGTCCCTTGAGGACCTACGGCCCGTGGCGGGCGAGCGCGCCGCGGGTGGTGATGGCCGCGCTCGACGACACCCACTTCCCCTGGGTACACCCCGGCATCCTCGGCGACCCCTCCCACCCCGAACCACCCGAGCACGAGGTCTGGCGGGAGGACGACCGCCTGGTGTGCACCTACACCATGCTCCAGCCCGCCAACGACACCGTCTCAAGCGGCGAGGGACGGCCGGCGCTCGAGAAGGTCACCTACACCAACCACGTCACCCCGACGAGCATCCGGCTCGTCAAGGAGAGCGCCGCCGGCACCTACGTGATCTGGCAGGCATCCTCCCCGATCTCGTGGGACGAGACCCTCGTCTTCTCCTACCAGGCGCGCACCTTCGACAAGGAGGTGGATCGCGACCCGGACTACGAGCGGCTGCAGGACGAGATCCAGGAGCAGGACCGCCCCGTCGTCGAAAGCCAGCGGCCGTGGCTCCTGCCGCCCCTCAGCTCGCGGATGATGCTCTACATCCGACCCGCCGACCTCCCGCTGATCTCCTACCAGAAGTGGCTGGAGGAGCTCGGCATCCCGCAGCAGATATGATCCGGGCCGACCTTCTCGTCCGCAATGCCCGGCTCATGGACGGACGTCTGGTGGACCTCGCGATACTGGACGGGACGTTCCGCAGGATCGGGGAGCACCTGGAGATCGCCGCGGAGCGGGAGCTGGACGCGAGGGGCCGCCTCACGACACCTCCCTTCATAGACAGCCACGTCCACCTCGACGCGGCGCTCACCGTCGGCGAGCCGCGCTTCAACCGCAGCGGGACGCTGCTCGAAGGGATCGAGATCTGGGGCGAACGCAAGCAGACCCTGAGCGAAGAAGATGTAAAGGGCCGCGCGCTCGAGGCGATAAAGTGGGAGGCGGCGCAGGGGACGCTCTTCATCCGCAGCCACGTCGACGTCTGCGACCCGGAGCTCACCGCGCTCAGGGCTCTGGTCGAGCTGCGCGAGGAGGTGCGCGACCTCGTCGAGCTGCAGATCGTCGCCTTCCCGCAGGACGGGATCTACGCCACGCCCGGGGGTCCTGCGCTCATGGAGGAGGCGCTGCGGCTCGGGGCGGACGTGGTCGGCGGCATCCCCCACCACGAGCCGACCCGCGCGCTCGGCGAGAGGGACGTCCACCTCGCCTCGGAGCTCGCGAAGAAGTACGCGAGGCCCCTCGACCTGCACATCGACGAGACCGACGACCCGAACTCCCGCTTCACCGAGGTCCTCGCGTGGGAGGCCGTCGAGGGCGGCTTCGGGAGCCGGGCCACCGCGAGCCACTGCACCGCGATGCACTCCTACGACGACGCCTACGCGTTCAAGCTGATCCGGCTGCTCGCCAGATCTGGCATCAACGTCGTCGCGAACCCCTTCGACAACACCGTCCTGCAGGGCCGCTTCGACACCTACCCGAAGCGGCGCGGGATGGCGCGGGTGAAGGAGCTCCTCGAGGCGGGCGTGAACGTCTCTTTGGGACACGACTCGATCATGGACCCCTGGTACCCGCTCGGCCGCGGCGACATGCTCGGGGCCGCCTCCCTCGCGCTGCACGTCCTGCAGATGAGCGGTGAGGAGGAGATCGGGGAGATGCTCGAGCTGGTCACGAACCGCGCCGCCCGCACTTTGGGGGTGGAGGATAGATACGGCATCGAGGAGGGCAAACCAGCGAGCTTCGTCGTCCTCGACGCCCCGGGCACGTTCGACGCGCTGCGCCTCGACCCCGCCCGCCTGTGGGTGGTGAAGGACGGCGGGATCGTGGCCGAGACCGAGCCCTCCCGCACCACGCTCTACCGGGGTGGAGGGAAAGAGCGCGTGGATTTCCTGCGCTAGGGCCTCCGCAGATCGAAGGCGACCTTGATGAACCCCCTCCTGCCGGCGGATCGGGCGGCGGCTACGGCCTCGCGGTAGTCCGTAAGGCGGAAGAGCGGCCCGATCAGGCTCTGCAACTCTATCTCCCGGGCGAGGCGCAGCGCGAGCGCGAAGCTCCTCACCCGCTCTCCCCCGTACTCCTCGTAGCCGTAGGCGTAGCTCCCGGCGAGACCGACCTCCCCGTGCCAGAGCGGGGTGAGGTCCAGGCGGCTGCGGGCCCCCGGCATCCCGACGAAGACGACCTCCCCACCGGGGCGGGTGAGCCTGATGGCGTCCTCGACGGTCCCGGAAACCCCGACGCACTCGAAGGTTCGGTCCGCGCCGCCGAGGACGACGGGCTTCCCGAGCTCGGGTTTTTCGACCCTCGCGCCGAGCCGTGCGGGAAGCTCACCGTAGAGCTCGCCCGGAGATGCGACCTCGTCGGCCCCCAGGCGCAGCGCCTCCTCGCGCTGGCGTGGATGCTTTGCGACGCAGACGATGCGACCCGGCCGCCTGAGGTGCCGCAGCGCGGCGACGACCAGCAGCCCGACGCTCCCCGCTCCCAGGACGAGGACGGTCTCTCCCGGTTCTGCGCGGAGCGCGGCGTGCACCGCGCAGGCCAGGGGCTCTACGGCGACCGCCGCCTCGTCGGGCAGATCCTCCGGGACGCGGTGCAGCTGGGAGGGATGCGCGACGAGCGTCCCCTCGCACCACCCGCCCCCGGTGTCGCGGCAGAAGCCGGTCTGGATGCCGGGGGCGAGGTCTCCCCCGGTCACGTTGGTGCAGAGGGCGTACTCCCCGGCGGCGCACATCCGGCAGGGGGGATCTATCCCGCGCACCTCGCAGCCGAGCGCCGGCTCGACGACGACGCGCTCTCCGGCGGTGAAACCGGAGGCGTCTTCGGCCACCTCTCCCACGATCTCGTGCCCGAGGACGAAGGGCGGGGAAGTCAGCGGGGAGAAGTAGGGCGAGCTCTTCGAGAGGAGGGTCGCGAGATCCGAGCCGCAGATACCCGAGAGGCGGGGCTTCACGCGCACCCACCCCGGCGCGGGGAGCGGGGGTTCGGGGACGTCTTCGAGGTTCAGCGGGGAGAGGCGGGAGGTCTCGATCCTCTCGATGCGCCCGGCAACACGCACCAGCAGGTAGCGCGGGGCGGACTTGTGGTAGACGAGGGCGCGCAACCTCTCAGCGGACCTCCCAGTTGCG
Organism: Rubrobacteraceae bacterium; assembly: GCA_023511405.1. GTDB lineage: Bacteria > Actinomycetota > Rubrobacteria > Rubrobacterales > Rubrobacteraceae > Rubrobacter_E > Rubrobacter_E naiadicus. The sequence goes on along the minus strand of JAIMBO010000006.1, from coordinate 45,933 downwards.
GACCTCCCAGCCCCGCTCCTGCGCCACCGCGGCGAGCCGGCGGTCGGGGTTCACGGCGACCGGGTTGCCCACCGTCTCGAGCATCGGGAGGTCCGAGATCGAATCCGCATACGCGTAGGAGCGGGAGAGGTCCAGGTTCCGCTTGCGGGCGAAGGAGGCGAGCATCCGCGCCCGGGCCTCCCCGGCGACCGGCGCGCCGGAGATCTCGCCGGTGTACACCCCGTCCTCCTCGACCAGACGGGCGCAGAGCACCTCGTCGGCGAGGTCTTCGAGCGGCTCCAGGATGAAGTCCAGGGCTCCGGAGAGGAGCACGATGCGGTGCCCGGCCCGACGGTGCTCGCGCAGGCACTCGAGCGCCTCCGGGTAGATCCTCTCCAACGTGTACCCGGCGAAGCTCTCCAGCCCGAGGCGGCGGGCTTCGGACGGTTTCCAGCCGCGGTAGTTGCGGTAGAAGGCGCGGTTGAAGTGTGCCCGGCTCACCTTGTCCAGCGCCCAGTAGTAAGGGATGCGGGGCAGGAAAGAAGCCAGCCAGAGCGGTCGCGCGGCCGGAGGCAGACTGCGCAGCTTGAGGTGCGCGAAGTACGAGACGACGTTGGAGCCCACGAGCGTGCCGTCCACGTCGAAGATCGCGGCGACCTCCCCGTCCCTCTCCGGCGCGGTGCGGCGCCTCGCCCGGCGCCCCGGCTTCGCGGTCAGGGAGGGCAGGTGCGCCTCCTGCATCCAGCGCCGCCAGTCGACCTCGTCGATGTCGAAGGAGAACTCGCGTCGGTCCTCGGGGGTGAGGGAGTCGAGGAGCGCGCGGGTGTTGCGGGTGGAGAACCGTGCGGACATCGTGGCGTAGCCGCCGTAGATCCTGCTGTAGTAGAGCACCATCCTCGCCCGTTTCTCGGCGCGCGAGGCCCGGGTGCGCAGATCCGAGACCATGTGCCCCTCCGGCAGCCGGGAGAGGATCGACCCGGCCACCCCGAGCCCCAGAAGCTCGGCCCGCAGCTTCGCCTCGACCCGTCTTCTACCCGGGAAGTCCCACTCGGGGACCCGGATCGGCCGCCCGCTAGGGTCTCTGAGCGGGTTCTCGAGGAAGTATTCCCTCACGTAGGCGTGCATCTCGCGGTAGCGCAGCGGGTTGCGCTCGCTCGATGCGACCTGGAAGACCTCGGGCTCCGCGGGGCGTCTCGCCGCGGCGGCGAGGATCGCGCAGACCACCTGGTCCACCGGCACCAAATCCACGATGCTCTCCGGGTCACCGGGGAACTCGCGCAGGATGCCCTTGGCGTAAGCCATGATCAGGGGGTCCGCCATCTTGGAGCCCTGGATCCATCCGGGGTAGGGCTCGCGGAGGCTGCTCTCGATGATCGCCGGGCGCACGATGACGAGCGGCAGATCCCCCCTTTCGAGCAGGACCAGCCTCTCGGCGAGCGATTTGGTGTAGGTGTAGACGTCGTGCCAGCCGAGCTCCTTCGCCCGCTCCGAGCCGCGCTCCACGAGCCGGTCGCGCACCCAGGCCCGCCGGAGCTGCTCGACCCTCTCCGAGACCTCTTCCTCGGAGCCGACCATCCCGAGGCTCTGGCGCGCCTCCTCCTCGAAGGCGCGCAGCAGCTTCGCAGCGCGGGAATCCCGCTCGGTTCGGGCTATCACACGCTCTATCTCCTCGACCTCGCGGCGGGCGTCGATCGGGGCGCCGGAGGGAGAGATCTCCCCCGGCAACTCCTCCGGCACGAGCCCGTCGGTCATCCCGGCGACGTACGCCGTCGAGACGTGCACGAAGAGCGGCTCCTTCTCCCAGGAGCGGGCCAGACGCAAGAGACCGAGCGTCCCGTGCACGTTCGAGGCCAGCGCGGCATCGAGCGGGGCGTCGAAGACGACCGAGGCCGCCGAGTGGATGACGACGTCCACCTCGCGGGAGAGCTCCTCGACTTCACGCTCTCCGAGGCCGAGCGCGGGGGCGCCCACGTCCCCCTCCAGCACCCGCACCTTCTGCGAGACGAGCCCTTCGAAGCCATCCCCCAGCCGCTCGCGCAGCCTCCCGAAGGCCGCCGAACCGAGCACCTCACGCTCGAAGCGCTCCCGGGCGCTCCTCTCGCGCGCCGGGCGCACCAGCACGTATAGCCTGCCTATCTGTGGCAGGGAGCGCAGGATCTTCTCGCAGAGGGCCGTCCCCACGAAGCCGGTCGCACCGGTCAGAAGCACCGAGCGCCCCGCGTAGAGCTCACGCAGCGGCCTAGCCATCTCTCCTCCTCTGCCCGAACCTCCGCTCGCGCCCCTCCAGCAGGGCCCGGGCGTTCTCCCGGTGCCGCCAGAGCACCACCGCCGCCCCGACGAACGCGTAGACCAGGTACGGCAGGGGCTGACCCGTGATCAGGTACCCCACCGGAGCCGCCACCGAGACGACGATCGCGGCGAGCGAGGTGTAGCGGAAGGCGAACGCGATGATCCACCACAGCACGAAGACCCCCAGACCAACAGGAGGGACGAGCGCGAGGCCGCTCCCGGCCCCGGTCGCGACCCCCTTCCCTCCGCGGAAACGGAGGAAGACCGGCCAGCAGTGTCCCACGATGGCGGCGAGGGCGGTGAGCGCCCAGACCCACTCCGAATCGCTCAGACCGCGCGCCACGAGGACCGGGACGAGCCCTTTGAGCATGTCGCCCAGCAGGGTCAGGAAGGCGGCGAGCCTGCCCGCGCTCCTGAGGACGTTCGCGGTACCGATGTTGCCGCTTCCCACCTTGCGTACGTCGACGCCGCGGGCCAGCCCGACCAGAAGGCCGGTCGGGATCGAACCGAGCAGGTACCCGAACAGGATGAGCAGTACTCCGGACACAGCCCTGAGAGTATAGCGGAAGCGAGGGCGGCGCGGGCGGCTCCCTTTAGAGCAACCCCCGGCGGTGCAGGTAGAGGGCGGAGACGAGGACGAAGACGAGCTGCACGGCGATGAAGACCCAGAACCCGGCGGGGTTGTCCTGGCCGGGGAGGTACTTGAAGTTCACCCCGTACCATCCGGCGAGGACGCTCAGCGGGCCGAGCAGGGCGGCGAGCACGGTGAGGCGCCGGATGCCGAGCTCGCTGCGCTCGTCGCGGCGCATCCTGTAGGCCTCTATCGCACCGTCTACGTAGTCGCGGGTTGCATCGGCCATGTCCACCGCCTCGCGCTGGTTGTCCGAGACGTCCGAGAGGTAGTCGCGCTGCTCCCGAAAGCTCCTCCCGAGGCGCCGGATCACCTCCTGCTGAGCCACGGCGAGCCGGCGGAACGCCTGCAGGTCACGCTTCATCGAGATAAGGTTCTCCAGAGCCCCGAGCGAAGCACGCTCGTGTGAAGGGTCGAGCGCCGACTCCAGCCTCTCGGCGGCCGTCGCAGCCTGCACGAGCACCGGCAGGTGCCCGTCGACGAGCGTATCCAGCGCGCAATAGGCCAACTCTGCCCCCGGCGCTCCAATGCCGGCAGGTGATCCGAGCCTCTCTTCGATCCGCGAGCGCACCTCTTCCAGAGGGCCATCGCGCACGGTGACGAGCCATCTCTCACCGAAGACCAGGTCCACCTCCATCGCGCTCAGCCGAACCGGCTCGCCTCCCTCCACCCGGGCGGCGAACCCGGCTATGAAAGCCCCGCCGTCGAAGAGGTCGACTTTGGGCATGCGCAGCGGGGAGAGACAGTCCTCGACGGTGAGCGGGTTGAGACGGAGGACCTCACCCAGGATAACCCGCGCCCGCTCGCGGGGCCGCACGAGGTCTATCCAGACCATCTCGGACTCCTGCAAGGCCTCGGGGAGCCGCTCCGAATCCACCCCCCACACCCGCCCCCCGGCCCGCACGAGGACGTTGACCTGCTCGGCTCCGCCCTCGATCGGTAGCCCGCTCCCACGTCTCGCCTCGCCGCCGGTCGGATCCCAGACCCCGAGGTAACCGCGGCCGGATCTTTTTTCTGGCCTGCCAGACATACGCCAGAGTGTACCCGAACCGTGGCCCGTCCGAGCGCACCTTGGGATTCCTCTAACTCCGGGTGCTGCTCCGGCTCAGGCGTCCCAGCGTGACGTCCACGGTCTTACGGCCGCCGCCCCGCTCGACCGTCAGGGTGACGCTCTCCCCCGGCCGGTAGCGCTCGAGCGCCGCGATGAGGTCCCCCGAGTCGCTCACCTTCCTTGAGCCTATCCCGACGATCACGTCCCCGCGCCTGATCCCGGCGCTGGCCGCGGGCCCGCCCCGCTGGACATACGTGACCAGCGCGCCGGAGTCGACCGGGAGGCCGAAGCGGCCCGCTATCTGGGGGGTGAGGTCGGTCAGGGCGACGCCCAGGTAGGGATGGGTGGCCCGGCCGTTCTGGATTATCTGGTCGGCGATGGAGATGGCGGTGTAGGAGGGGATGGCGAAGCCTATGTTCTCGGCCCCTGTCTGGCCCGGCGGCAGGTAGGCCTCGTTTATCCCTATCACCTCGCCTTTGATGTTGGCCAGCGCCCCGCCGGAGTTGCCGGGGGAGATGGCGGCGTCCGTCTGGATCAGGTTGGTGAGCGAGGGCTCCTGGGAACCCGTGCCGGTCAGCCCGGCTGGAAGGTCGCGGTTGAGGCCGCTTATGATGCCGGAGGTGACGGTGGACTGGAGACCAGAGGGGCTGCCTACGGCTATCGCCCTCTCACCCACGAGCAACCTCCTGTCGCTGGAGAAGGTGGCCGCGGGGAGGCCGTTGCGGTTCACCTTGAGGACCGCGATGTCGGTGTAGGGATCGGTGCCCACGACGCTGGCGGTGGTGGTCGAGCCGTCGGCGAAGATCACCCTGACCGAGCTCGCATTCTGCACGACGTGGGCGGCGGTGATGATGTAGCCGTCGCTGCGGTAGATCACACCGCTTCCGATACCCTCTTCGCCCTGGGAGGAGCTTCCGCTCGAACCCTGCCCAAACCGGGCTCCATATCTGGGCCGCGAAGAGAAGCCAACGTCGATCTGTACGACGGAGGGGACCACCTCGCTCGCGACCTTCGCCACGGACCCCGAACCTCCGGAAGAGCTCGAAGCGGAACTTCCGGCCGTGGTGGGCTGGGCGGTCGCGGGACCCTCGTCGAGGAGCACGTAGCCCGCGGCGGCCACGCCGAGCAGCAGCGCCACCAGCGCTGCTGCGACGAGCGCGGGACGGGGATGGCGCAGACCTTCGAATCTCATGGTGGGGACCTCCGTTCTCTCGCGAGGCAGGTCTTACGCACCGAGTCTAGGACGTCGGGATCAAGCCAGTTTAAGGCGCGGGTAAGATTCCGATCAGAGATTCCCGCCGCCTCGCCTCCCGTCCGTCTCGGCGGATGACCGAGAGGCGACGCCGTTCTCTCGTTCCCCGGGAAGGCTCGGGGGCAGATGGACGGTGAACGTCGAGCCCCGGCCCGGCTCGCTCTCGACCTCAATCGTTCCTCCGTGCTGCCGGACGATCCAGCTCGCGATGGAGAGCCCGAGCCCCGTACCCTCCGTGGCGCGGGCGGGGTCGGCGCGGTAGAAACGCTCGAAGATGTGCGGCAGGTGCTCGGGCGCTATACCCTCCCCGGTATCCGAAACGCTGATGTGCGCCCCACCGTCCCTCCAGGCTTCGGCCCGGACGGTGATGTGCCCTGAGGAGGGGGTGTACTTGATCGCGTTGTCGAGCAGGATGAGCAGAAGCTGCTTGAGCGCGTCCCGGTCGCCCGCGAGTTCGATCCTTTCCGGCGCATCGAGCGAAAGCTTTTGGCCTTCGGTGAGTGCCCTCGCCTGCGCCACCGCCTCCCTGGCCAGGGTGGCGAGGTCCAGGGGCCTTCGCTCCAGCGCACGCCCGGCGTCGGCGCGGGCCAGCGTCAGGAGGTCCCCGACCAGTCGGCTCATCCGCTCGGACTCCCCGTGGATCTCCGCGAGGGCCGCCTCCCGGTCGGCAGCGGACATCTCCGGGACCGCGCGCAGCAGCCCCGCGTTGCCCCGGATCGTGGTGAGCGGCGTACGCAGTTCGTGGGAGGCGTCGGCGACGAAGCGCCTCTGCGCTTCGAGCGTTTCGCGGAGCTGGCGGTCCGAGGCCTCGAGCCGGCGGAGCATCTCGTTGAAGGTGACGGCGAGGCGCCCGACCTCGTCACCGGAGTCGGGGAGCTTCACCCTCCGGGAGAGGTCGCGGGAGGATCCGATCGACTCTGCGGTGCTCATCAGGCGCCGGAGCGGACGCAGGGTCTCGCCAGCCATGAACGAGACGACCCCGACCGAGAGGACCAGCGCCGCCAGAAGCCCCACCCCGGCGAGCAGTCGGAGCTGGGAGAGGGTCTGACGGACGGGGGCGAGGGAGCGCCCCACCTGTACCACCCCGACCGTCCGGCCGTCCACCACGAGCGGGGAGCTGTAGACTTCCACCTCCTCGCCGCCCACCCTGACGACCCTGAAGTCCGGGCGGCCAGAGTGGGAGGTGACGGGGTCTTCGGGCAACGTCCTCCCGCCCAGGTTTTCCGAAGTTCCCAGCACCCGTCCGTCGGGCGTGCTCACCTGCACGAAGGTGTCGGAGGAGGCGAAGGTGTTGGGCGGCGGGATGAAGATCTCCACGCCCGGCGAGAAGTGGGAGTACGTGATCCGGGGCCTCACCGCGTCGTTGACCTGCCGCGCACGCTCCACGAGCGACTGCCGGACCTGCCCGTAGAGGCTGTTCGCGAGGATGGCGTATACGGCGGCGGCGAAGGCGACCAGCACCACCCCCAGGATCAAGGCGTGCCAAAGGGTGAGCCTCGCGCGCAGGCTACCGGGCAGGCGCAGGGCCCGGGGTTTCGCCATCGTGGGGTCTTTCTTCTTCTCTGAGGACATAACCTGCCCCCCGCATCGTGTGGATCAGCCGCGGCTCGCCACCCGCCTCGAGCTTCTCGCGCAGGTAACCGACGTAGACGGCGACGACGTGGGTGTGGGCCTCGAAGTCTATGCCCCAGACCTGCTCGAGGAGCTGCTCCTGGGAGAGTACCTGCCGCGGGTGCCTGAGGAAGGCCGCGAGCAGATCGAACTCCCTCGCCGTCAGGTGCACCGGCCGGTCTGCGCGCCGGACCTCACGCGCGGCGAGATCCACGGTGAGGTCGGCGAAACGCACCACGTTCTTCCGGTCCTCTTCCCGGCCGCTACGGCGGAGCAGGGCCCGCACCCGGGCTATGAGCTCCTCGTGCGCGAAGGGCTTGACCAGGTAGTCGTCCGCGCCGCTCTCCAGCCCCTCGACCCGGTCCGAGACCTCGTCTTTGGCCGTGAGCATCAGGATCGGCGTGTCGTCGGCCGCCCTCAGGCGCCGGCAGACCTCGAGCCCGTCCATCCCCGGCATCAGGATGTCCAACACGACCACCTCAGGCCGGAAGAGGAGCGCCCGTTCGAGCCCCTCCGGCCCGCTGTGCGCGAGATCCACGTCGAACCCGGCGTAGGAGAGGGCGCGCTTGAGGAAGCCGGTTATGCTCCTGTCGTCGTCGATCACGAGCACGCGGGCTCTGGACAAGAACTTCTCCTGAAAACTCGCTCTTCACACCACCGCCGACCGGGTGCGGGGAGGCGCCCGGACGCACCTCCCCTTATATCACCTCCATCCCGGAGCGAGGGGGTTGTAGTGTTGTCGTGAAGGCTGCCCCAGGATGTGTGTACGCATGATACCGTGGCTATGTCAGACGCGGCGCAGAGCCGCGTAAGAGTCCGGTAAGAATGTCCCTGCACACCCTTCATCCGAGCAACACCACGTCGCAGCCGGCGTGGTCGGTCACGAAGCGTGCGACGTGACCCAGACGACGGCGGGCCGGCCCGCGCTCCGGCGGGTGAGCCTCGAACGAGGCTCCGGAGTCGAGAGAGACGACGAGGTGGGCGTGGACGTGTCGGGGGCGCCGCTCTCCCCGGACCTCCACGTTCTCGCCCTCGCGCAGGGCGGCTTCGATCTGCGCTCCCCGGTGCGGGGGGAAGCGCACCTCCGTTCCGTCCTCCAGGTAGAAACCATCGACCTCGCCGCGGGGGCTGCGGTGCCAGCCGGAGATCCTGTCGGAGACCACGACCGGTCCGCCGTCCCCGCCCCCGCGGCCGAGGATCAGCACCGAGACCCCGTGCTCTTCGGCCGCCCGCACCAGCTCGTGTTCCGGTCTGCCGCGCAGCAGAAGGACCCCGACCTCCACCCCGGCACCCGGCAGAGCGCCGGAGAGGAGCGACCGTTCCTCCTCCAGCATCTCCATCGCGGCGGCCTCCGCCTCCCTCAGGAGGTCCCCGGAGTCCGGCTGGCGCCTCCCGAGCAGTCCCCGCAACGCGAGGTCGTAGCCCCGGAGGGCCCGCTCGTCCAGAACGTGGGCGAGCAGGATCCGACGCACCCCCGAGAGGTAGCGCGAGGCGCCGCGCACCATCCGCTCCCGGTCCCTCCCCTCGATGCAGACCATCGCAAGCAAAAGAGAGCACCCCCTATGGTCCGAAGAGGCCGAACGAGACCCAGAGCCCCACCGCCGAGGCCACCAGGATCACGGGGGCGGAGACCAGGCCCACCCTCAGGTACTCTCGGGAGGTGATCTCCATCCCCCGCCTGCGGACTATGGAGAGCCAGATCAGGGTCGCCAGAGAGCCGACCACCGTGAGGTTGGGGCCTATGTCGATGCCGAGGAGCGAGGCGTAGGCCAGCGCCGGATGATGGGCCTCCGAGAGGGCTCCGAGCGAGGCCACGGTCATAGGGACGTTGTTTATGAGGTTCGCGCCGAGGGCGGTCCCGGCGGCCACGGCCAGGATCGGAAGCAGCCCCTCGCCGGGACCGGCCGCCGCGTAAGCCTCGTGCAGCGCCCCCGCGAGTCCTGCGTTCTCCACCGCCCGCACCACCACGAAGAGCCCAACTACCAGCATGATCAGACCCCACGACACCGACCCCGCCACCTCGCGCAGCCCCACCCACCCGCGCCAGCGCGCCACCGCCACGAGCACCGCTCCCCCGATGAGCGCAACCAGGCCTATGGGAACGCCGAGGGCCGGCGCGACGAAGAACCCCGCGAGCACGGCGGCCATGCCGGCCGCCGCCAGTCGGAAGAAGGCGGGGTTCTCCGGGACGAAAGAAGCCGGTTTGTGCTCGTAGGCCCCGGACAACTCTCCACGAAAGAGCCAGAAGAAAACCGCCGCGTTCGTCGCCACGGCCAAGAGCGCCGGCACCAGCATGACCAGGGCGAAACGGAGGAAGCCCAACCCCAAAGTGTTGTAGACGAGGAGGTTGGTCAGGTTCGAGACCGGCAGAAACAGCGAGGCGGTATTCGCCGTGTAGGTGCAGGCGAACATGAAGGGCAGCGGCGAGAGGCGCAGCCTCGAGACCATGACGTAGACCACGGGGGTCAGGACTATGGCGGTCGAGTCCAGCGAGAGAAACGCCGTAACCAGCGTCCCGGCGACGAAGACGAAAGCGTAGAGCCGGGGGACGCTCCCGCCCCCGGCCCGCGCCGCCCGCGAGGCCACCCACTCGAAGAACCCCGCCCGCTCGGCCACGGCGCTCAGCGCCATGAGGCCGACCAGGAAGATCAGCGCGTCCTGGGTGGTCCGCAGGATGTCGCCGAACTGGGAGAGGGAGACAAGCCCGGCCACGAGCACGGCTCCACCTCCGGCGGCGGCCCACCAAGCCTCGCCGATGCCGCGGGGGCGGGTGAGGACGAGGGCGAGCGTCGCGGCGAAGACCAGCCCGGCAAAGAGCCCGCTCACGCAAGTGATGATACACGCACGGGGCACCGGATGCTGTTATCTTGTGGCGTCTCGACCAAGAAGCGGGAGGATACGCTCTGCACACCCTGGTGCGCAACCTGCTCTACCTCGTCTCGGTGGGGCTGGCGCTACACCTGCTGCTGCCGCAGTTGCCGGGCATCGAGCGTTCGGTGCGGCTCGTGCTGCACGCCGACACCCCGTTGCTGGTCGCCGCGTTCGTCTCCGAAACGGTGAGGAGCATCTGCTACTCGGAGCTCCTGGGGCGCTCGGTCGGCGCCGCGTCGGGGATAGGGGCGTCGCCGGGGCTGCGCAGGCGCGCCGGGCTGGGCTTCTGGTACATGCTCCGCCTGACGCTCACGGGCCTCGGCGCCTCGCGGGTACTACCGGGCGGCGGGGCCGCGGCGGCGACGGTGACCTACGGAGGAATACGGAGTCGGGAGATCGAACCCCGGCGGGCGGGCCTCGCGCTCGCCGCCGCGACGGCTCTTTCGTACGCGGCCCTGGGTGTGATGTTCGCGGCGAGCGCGCTATACATGCTGGCCCACGGCGGGCGCGGCCCGGTCGGTTCTGCCACGGCGTCCGTCGCGCTCGTGATCGCCGGCTTCATCCTCCTGGGAGGCTACATGGCCAACAGAAACCCACGCACGGCGAAGGCCTTTCTGGTGCGCGTGACGAGCCTCTGGTACCGACTCCCCGGCCGACGGCACGGCGAGCTGCAGGCGGAAAGGAAGGCCGCACAGATCGTCGACCGGGTGCGCGACGAGCTGCGGGCCATGTTCCGCCAGATCCGGAACAACCCGGCCGAAGCCTCGCGGCTAGCCATCCTCGCCTCCGGCTACTGGGCCTTCGACGCCCTCTGCCTGGTGTTCACCTTCCGCGCGTTCGAGGTGAACACGGGGGTCGTCGAACTCCTCGTCGCCTACGGCATCGCCACCACGGTGGGGTCCCTCCCGATCACCCCCGGCGGCATCGGGGTCTTCGAGACGCTCATGCTCGGGACGCTCGCGCTGCTCGGCACGGGATCTGAGGCCGTCGTCCCGATCCTGGGATACCGCATCCTGAACTTCTGGCTGCCGATACCGCTGGCCGCCGTGCTCTATCCCACGCTCCGCGTCGGGCGCAGGAAGGTGAGGTGAGGCTGGCTTGACCCGCGCCATCGATCCGGCTATCTTGGCATCGAACGTTTCTTGTCGAGGAGAGGCGGGGGCTTCCGCTTGGGCATGATCAAGCGCCGGTGGCTGCAGATCTTCGTGAGCGGGCTCGTGCTGCTCTACTTGCTCGAGAACGCCCTCGTCCGGACCGGGAACCCCAACTACGTCCCTTCGGTGATCATGATAGGGGCCTTCCTGGTCCCGGTGAGCTTCACCGCCTACCTCTACGAGAGGATGCCGGACTGGGAGGTTCCGTTTCCGGCGCTCGCCGTCTGCTTCCTGTGGGGCGGGGTGCTCGGCACCGTCCTCGCCGGCGTGTTCGAGTACCGGGTGCTGCTGAGCCTGGGTTTCCTGCCGCTGCTGGGGGTGGGGCTCATCGAAGAGGCGGCGAAGCTGGTGGTCCCGGTCGTCTTCTACCTCATGGGGCGCTACCGCTCGGAGGCCGACGGGATCGTACTCGGGGTGGCGACCGCGATGGGCTTCGCCGCGCTCGAGACGATGGGTTACGCGTTCGTCATCCTGCTCAAGTCCGGGGGCAACCTGACCGCGCTGAACACGGTGCTCCTGGCGCGCGGGATCCTCTCCCCGGCGGGGCACGCAGCCTGGACCGGGCTCGTGTGCGCGACGCTCTGGCGCGAACGCATCGCGGCAGGCAGACCGGTGGTGAACGGCCGCGTCGTCGGAGCCTTCGTCGTGGCGGTCGTGTTGCACGCGCTCTGGGACACCTTCAACGGGGCGGGGCTCGGCCCGGCCGTGTACGGCTGGCCCGTTCTGAGGCTGCTCGGCCTGCTGGTCGCGCTCGTGAGCTTCTCGCTCCTGATCCGGCGGGTGCGCGAGGCGAGCGCGGACAAGCGCTCCTCCCCTTGAACGATCCCGCATCCCTCTCCCGAAGGTATTATCCTGTTTCTGGCACGAGACGGAGGTGGGCGCTTTGACGAGCGAGAAGAAACGCAAGATCTCGATCGAGCAGGCCAGGAAGATACTGGATTTCAACTGGACCGGCAGCTACACGCAGCCGGGGCCGAGGCTCTACCCGCACCAGTGGTCCTGGGACTCGGGGCTCGTCGCCTTCGGCTACGCCCGCTACGACACCTCCCGGGCGGTGCGCGAGCTGCGCCACCTTTTCAGCGCGCAGTGGAAGAACGGGCTCCTGCCGCAGATCGTCTTCAACCCCGCGTTCGGGAACTACTTCCCGGGTCCCGGGTTCTGGCACGCCAAGGAGAGCCCGAACGCACCCGAGCACCACAAGACCTCGGGCGTGATCCAGCCCCCGGTGCACGCCACCGCCGTGCTGCACACCTACCGCCACGCGGGAGACGAGAAGGAGGGCAGGAGGTTCCTCGAAGAGGCGTATCCCCACCTCAGGAGCTGGCACGACTACCTCTACCGGGAACGTGACCCGGAGGACGAGGGTCTCGTCTACATCCGCCACCCGTGGGAGAGCGGGATGGACAACTCCCCTTTGTGGGATACGGTCATGCTCGCGATACACCTCAAAGCAGAGGAGATCCCGCGCTACCACCGCGCCGACACCCACACCGTCTCCGCCGCCGACCGCCCGACGAGCAGCGCCTACGACCGCTTCGCCTGGCTGGTCAGGTTCTTCGCCGAGCGGGAGTACGACGAGGCGAAGATCCGGGAAGACTGTCCGTTTCTGGTGCAGGACGTGCTCTTCAACGCGCTGCTGTACCGGTCCGATCAGGACCTCGCCGAGATCGCGCGCATCCTCGGCGAGGACCCTTCCCCGATGGAGGAACGCGGCGAGAAGACCAGAAGGGCGATGAACGAGAAGCTCTGGGACGAAGAGCACGCCATCTACCTCGACTACGACCTGGTCTCGGAACGCAAGATCCAGGCGTACGTCACCCCGAACTTCGTCCCGCTCTACGCCGGGGTGCCGGACGAGGAGCAGGCCAGACGGATGGTCGAGAGCCTGAAGGGCTACTTCGACCTGGAGAACGAGAAGGTCATCCCGATCCCCTGCTACGACGTGCACGGCTTCGGCTTCTCGCCGGTGCAGTACTGGCGGGGGCCGGTCTGGATAAACATAAACTGGTTCTTGATGCGCGGGCTCGAGCGCTACGGGCACGACGAAGAGGCACGTCGCCTGCGGGAGAGCATCGCGAACCTCGTCGAGGACTCCGGCTTCCACGAGTACTTCGACCCGTTCGACGGCAGCGGGCACGGCTCGGTCTTCTTCTCGTGGACGGCCGCGCTCTATCTGGATACCGTGATGGACGAAGAGGGCTGAAAGGAGCCGAAAGAGATGCAGCTCAAGGACAAGGTCGCGATCGTAACGGGCTCATCGCTCGGGATAGGCAAGGCCATCGCGAAGGCCTTCGGCCGGGAGGGCGCGAAGGTCACGGTCGACTACCGCAGCCACCCCGACGAGGCCAGAGAAGCGGTGGAAGAGATCGAGAAGGCAGGCGGCCAGGCCATCGCCGTGCAGGCCGACGTCTCGAAGCCCGAGGACATAAAGAAGCTCGTCGGCAGGACGGTCGAGGAGTTCGGGCGGCTCGACATAATGGTGAACAACGCCGGGATCGAAGAGAAGAAGCCGTTCCTGGAGACGCCGCTCGAGACCTGGGAGAAGGTCATCGCGGTGAACCTCACCGGGGTGTGGCTCTGCTGCCAGGAGGCGGCGAAGCAGATGGTCTCGCAGGGGGACGGCGGCAGGATCATAAACGTCTCCAGCGTCCACGAGGAGATAACCATGCCCACCAACGCCCCCTACTGCGCGGCGAAGGGCGGGCTGAAGATGCTCATGCGCACGATCGCCGTCGAGCTCGCCCCGCACGGGATCACCGTCAACAACATCGGCCCCGGCGCGATCGAGACCCCGATAAACCAGAATCTGAAAGAGAACCCCGACCAGATGAAGCAGCTCCTCGAGGAGATCCCGCTCGGGAGAATCGGCCAGCCGGAGGACGTCGCCTCGGTCGCCGTCTTCCTCGCCTCGGACGCCGCCTCTTACGTCACCGGCAGCACCTACTTCGTGGACGGAGGGATGATGCGACAGTCCGGGAGCCTCTAGCCCCTCCACCCCCGGCGGCCGCACCGGAGATCTGGCCGGCAAGCTTCATCCGGTCCGGACATCCTCCCTCAGGAGGAGAGACCATCGTCATCTGCGTCCCGACGCATCCCGGAGAGGAGGGCCTGCACGGCGAGCGGGCGCAGCACTTCTCTTGCGGCGATCACCGCGCGCTCCTTCTCGGTGCCTTTAGACTCGGGGACGAGCCTGGAGGCGGCCGAGATCAGGTTCGGAGAGTCACCGTTGGCGCTCTCGACCCTGCGGGCGAGGTACTCCAGGGTGATGCCGGTGAGGATCGCCCGCTGTCGCTCCCGGTCGGAGTCGGGCTGCTGCATCTCGGGTGCACGTCCGGGGAGGCTCGCGTCGTCGAGGTGGAGGTTCTTCATCGCAAGCGCGGCCATGAACCCGAGCAGGACCGCGACCAGCGTGAAGAGGAAACCCTCGTGGATCGAATGCGCGAGGGCGGCACGGGCGCTCCGTAGAACCGCGGCCAGGAGCTGCTCGCCGCCGGGGAAGGCGGAGACGGCCCGGGAGAGGGCGCGGCGGGCCTGCTCGCTGACCAGCGCCTGCGGGTTCTGGAGGGCGTGGACGAGGCGAGGTGGGGCCTGTGAGGGGGCATCGCTGGCGAGCCTGTCGGCGTATCCGCGGGTGACTATCGAACCGACGACGGCGGTGCCGACGGTGGAGCCTATCGAGCGGATGAACTGGGTGGCCGAGGTGGCCACACCGAGCATCTTCCTCTCCACCGTGCTCTGCACCGAGAGGGTGGAGGTAGGCATGATCGGGCCGAGCCCGAGTCCGGTGACGATGAGGTAGAGGGCGACGGTTCCCTCGCCGGAGTGGACGCCGAGCGTGCTGAGCAGGTAGACGCCTGCGGCCATCACGACGGTGCCGATCACCATGAAGGGCTTGGTGCGCTTGAACCTGGCGACGAGCTGGCCGACGACGATGCCCGTCGCGGTCATCGTCAAAACCAGCGGGGTGAGGATGGTCCCAGAGCCGGTCGCGGTCTTGCCGAGCACGCCCTGCACGAAGAGCGGAGTGTAGAGGATGACGGCGAACATCGCGACGCCAACGAGGAACATGAGCGCAGACGCGGAGGCGAAGACCCGACTTCTGAAGAGCGAGAGCGGGATGACGGGCTCCGGAGCGCGCAGCTCCAGCGGTACGAAGGCGGCGAAGAGGAGGGCGGAGGAGATGAGCCCTCCGACGACGCGGTCGGAGCTCCAGTCGTAGCCCTGCCCGACCCAGGAGAGGGCGAGCAGGAGCGCGACGACGGCGGCGGTCACCGTGGCGGCCCCGGCGAGGTCTATCTTCGCCTTGCGGCGGTTGCTGCTCTGCGGGAGCACGAAGGGCAGGACGAACAAAGAGAAGATGCCGAGGGGCAGGTTTATGTAGAACACCCACCGCCAGGAGAGGTTGTCCGTGATCCAGCCTCCCAGGGTAGGACCGATGACGCTGGAGAGCGCGAACACGCTGAAGAAGATGCCCTGGTAGCGGGAGCGGCGGGCCGGGTCGGGGAAGATGTCCGCGACCGAGGTGAAGATGTTCGAGAAGATCATGCCGGCCCCGAGCCCCTGCAGCCCGCGGAAGATGATCAGCTCGTTCATCCCCCAGGAGGCCCCGGAGAGGGCGCTGGCCGCCAGGAAGACCACTATACCGGAGAAGATGAACCACTTTCTTCCGTAGATGTCGCCGAGCTTGCCGATGACCGGGATCATCGCGGTGGAGGCGAGCAGATACGAGGTGGTCACCCACGCGTATTTGTCGAAGCCTTTCAAATCGGCGATGATCTTGGGCATCGCCGTCCCGACCACCGTCTGATCGAGCGCCACCAGAAAGAGCGCGAGCATGAGCCCAGCCACCGCGAGAACCTGTGCCCTGACCCCGGGCTCCTTCAGACGGCTCATCCTCACACCTCCCCTCCGAACGTGAAATAATCCTTCAATCTTTGGGAACCCTTTCTCGCAAAACGAACGTTCATCTCATCGCCTCGGCGAGCAGCCCGAGCAGCCTCGCGAGCTCTCCGGCCTCCCGCTCACTCATGGCGCCAGACACCCGCCGCCCCAGCTCCTCCTCGAGCGCCGGCACCACACCGAGCAGCCTCCTCCCCTCGTCGGTGAGGTACATCCTGACCACCCGATTGTCCTCGGGATCGCGCTCCCGAAAGATCAAACCCTCCCCCTCCAGCGCCTGCGCGAAACGCGTCACCCGCGAAGGGTCGAGCCCGTGCTCCTGACAGATGGCAGCCTGGCTCACCCCCTCCCCACGGCCGATCTCGGAGAGCACGAAGAGCTTCATCGCACCGATGCCGCTCTCCCGCTCGATCGCACCGAGCGTCCGCTTGAAGGCCAGCGCAAGCCGCTCCAGAAGCGGCTCCTCGCCAACGAAGATCCCTACCCCGGCCTCCTTCTCGTTCCGCAAAAACTCGGACATGGAATACCTCGTAACACTCCGTAACCGCTGCCGGGAGAGTATACGGAACTTCCTTGCGGTTTCAATCTTTGCACTGGTAATTTTTGTGATCCCAAACACAAGGGTTCACAAGGGGAGAGGGTGCGTGCTACAACACCCTCGTGGACGACCGTCACGAGAGCGAAGCCGGCAGAAACCCACGCCACGATCCGGAGGATCTGGTGGTGTTGCTGCGAGACGAGATCTCGGCGACGCTCTCGTACACGGCGGCGGTGGCGCGACGGGTGGGGCTCGGGCTCTCGGAGGTGGCTGCGCTGGAGCACCTCGGTGCGGGGGAGCTGACGCCCAAGGAGTTGGGGCGGCGGCTCTCGATGAGTTCGGGTGCGGTGACGGCGCTGGTGGATCGTCTGGAGCGGGCCGGGTTCGCGAAGCGGTACCCCAACCCCGAAGACCGGCGCAGCTCCGTGATAAGGGCCACGCCGCGGGGGGTTGCGGAGGCCCGGCGGCACCTTCGGCCGCTCGTGCAGGAGATCCGCGCGGTAGTGGAGCACATGGACGAGGACGAGCGTCGGGCGGTCGCGCGCTTCCTGCGGGATGTCGTCGCCGCCGTATGGAGGCAGGTAGACTGAGGATACGACGCCGAAGGGCCTCCTACGGCAGGTTCTTCTGGATGTTTTGGAGGAGCTGGTGCAGCCCCTTCAGGAAGTTCGTACCCCCGCCTCCGGAGGAGCTTCCCTGCGTCCCCCGGCCGGCGCCGCTACTCGCCGGATGGACCGGCGGAGGGGAGAAAGCGTTTATGCTGGTGCCGCGCAGGCCGTTGTCTGCCAGGTTCTGGATGTCGTTCGGGGGCACGTAGATCGCGTGCAGCCCGGAGAAGTCGGGCTTCGGGAAGCCGACATTCGGCTTGTTCCGGAGGGCTTCCTTGAAGAGCTGGATCATGATCTCCTGCGGGATGCTCTCGCCGTAGACGTAGCCTATCCCCGGCACGTTCGCCATCGAGCCTCCCTGCGGGTAGCCGACCCAGACGGCCATCGAGTACTGAGGGGTGTAGGCCGCGAAGTAGGCGTCGTTGTCGTTGCTCGAGATGCCGGGCTTACCGGCGATGGTATGCCCGGTCTCGGCGTCGGCGTCGTGGAACCATCTGGGGGTGCCGTTCTTCATGACCCCTTCGAGAACCGAGTCCACGACGGCGGCCTGGTTCTTCGTGAGCGCCCGACGGGAGGTGTGGTGCGGCGTCCAGATGACCCGGCCGTTCTGTTCGACCTTGCTCACGACGTACGGTGAGTGGTAGACGCCCCCGTCGGCAAGCGTCGCGTAGGCCGAGGCCATCTCGAGCACCGTCACCCCCTTTTGTAGCCCGCCGAGGAGCATCGAGGGATCTCGGTTGAGGGACGAGGTGATCCCCATCTGGTGAGCGGTTCGGATCACGTTGTCCAGCCCCACCAGGAGCCCGAGCTGAACGAAGACCGTATCGTCGGAGGCCTCGGTCGCCTTCTCCAGCGTCATCGGCCCCCGCTGCTTGTAGGCGAAGTTGTGGATGCTCGCCGGGGTTCCGTTCCAGGAGAACTGCAGGTTCTTCGAGACGAACACGCTCCTGGTCGGGTCTATGCCGTCCTTCACCGCGGCGGCGAGTGCGAAGGTCTTGAAGGCGCTGCCCGGCTGCCTGTATCCCTGGGTCGCGAGGTCGAATCCACCGGGGGTCATCCCCTGCAGCGAGAGGACCGCTCCGGTGCCCGGCTGGACCACCGCCGAAGCGGCCGAGGGATCCACCGAAGGGTCGGGCAGCAGAGCTTTGGCAGAGTAGTAGGTGTTCTTCTGGAAGCTCTCCTTCATCGGAGTGTAGATCTTGAGGCCTCCGGTCTCCAGCTTCTTCTGGCCGAGCTTCCTGAAGAGGAGGTTCTTCACCGCGGTAGTGTACGCCTCATCCTGAGCAGGGGCCGAGAAATCGTAGGGGTGAGTCTGCAGCGGAGTCTTCACCGCCTTCTCGTAGCGGGAGCGGGAGATCATGTGTTGCTCGAACATCGCCTTGAGGACGGCGTTTCGCCTCTGGGTGGCGGCCTTCGGGTTCTTGAGCGGGTCCAGGTAAGTCGGTGCGTTGACCAACCCGGCCAGGGTGGCCGCCTGCGGCAGGCTCAACTTGTTCGCGGGTACCCCGAAGTAAGTCAGGGACGCAGCCTGCGCTCCGTAGGCGTTATGCCCGAAGTAGACGGTGTTGAGGTAGTTCTGCAGGATCTGGTGCTTGGTGTGGCTCATCGCGTAGGGGACCGAGAGCGCCGCCTCGGCCAGAACCCGCCAGATGTCCTTCTGTCCCCGCAGGTTCTGCTTTATGTAGAGCTGCTTCATGAGCTGCTCGGTGAGCGTCGAGCCCCCCTGCCTCGGCGCCCCGTGGGTGATGTCCACGACTATCGCGCGGGCTATCCCTTTGGGATCTATCGCCGGGAACTCGTAGAAGTTGTTGTCCTCTATGGCGATGAGCGCCTCCGGAAGATACGGCGACATCTTGCTCAGGGGAACCACGATCCTGTTCTCGGACCCGAAGACGTAGCTCACCGGATGGCCGGAGGAGTCGTAGATCACGCTGCTCTGGTCGAGGGAAGGATGGGCGGCGAAGAACCCCGGCGGGATCGGCCCGTCCTTTATCGTGCCCTCGGCCTTTATCGCGGCGAAACAGATCAGGACCACCGCCCCCAGGACGAAGAGGCCGAACCATCTGCGCCTGCGATAGAGGCGCTTGCGGAACTCTTTCCTCTTCTGGCGCCTCCTGGCGCCCACGAACCTCATCCGACCACGATAGACCTTCACGTCGACATTCTCCACAACCGGCGCAGCAGCTTCGACCTCCCTCGAGCATGGAACCGGGGCGCTCGCCTACCATGATTACGCCCGACACGTAAAATAGTCGCTAAAACGTGGCCTCGGGTCGTGAAACCCCGTTCCTCGGCGGGACAGGCGGCCTCATCCCCGCTCGTCGAAGTTCGGGGTGCGGATCTCCCTGCGGGCGGCGTCGTACTCGTACAGCTCGGCGTATCTGCCCCAGTCCACGGCCACCTCGAGCTGCCGGCGCGCCTCCTCGGGGCTGAAGTGGTTGCCCAGAATGTCCAGGAAGAGCCCCTCGGGCAGCGCTCCGTCGGAAGCTCGTCCTATGGCCCTCTCGATCACCCGCACGAGCCACACCCGCTCCCTCACCTGTCGGGCGAAGAGACGTTTGGAGATTTGGATGTCCGCCGATGCGAACTCGTGGCCCACGTCGGTCATGTGCACCTCCCCGCCTTCGGTCCTCACGAACCCGAGGAGCTGGCAGGCGTCGACGAGGGGCACCATGTCGTCGACCTCGAGGCCGAGGTCGGAGGCGAGGTCCGCCAGGTCCGCCACCCCGCCCTCGGCCTGCAGTATCTCCAGAAAACCCGACAACCCGTCGACGCTCGCGTGGGGGATCATGCCGGGGGATACCCCCTTCTCGCTCCCGGATTCCGTCTCACCCTCCAGCTCCCCGCGCAGCTCCTCCTCACGCCCCATCATCACCCCGTAGGTTCTGTCGAGCAGCGCCTCGAAAGCAGCGGAGCGCCGGTCGCGCGGACGCGGCAGGCCGACCACCAGAGAGTGCTTTATGCGACCGGGGTTGGTCCCAAGCACCACCACCCGGTCGGCGAAGAGCAGGGCCTCCTCGATGTTGTGGGTGACGAGCAGTATGGACCTCGCGGGAAATTCACCGGCCTGCCACAGCTCGAGGATCTCGGTCCTGAGGTTCTCGGCGGTGAGCACGTCGAGCGCGCTGAACGGCTCGTCCATGAGCAGCACGTCCGGCTCGACGACCAGAGCCCGGGCGAAGCCCACCCGCTGGCGCATCCCCCCCGAGAGCTCCTTGGGGTAGGCCGACTCGAACCCGTCGAGCCCGATCAGGTCTATCACCTTGAGCGCCCTCTTCCTTCTCTCCTCACGCGGCACGCCGCGGGCTTCGAGTCCGATCTCGACGTTCTGCTGCACCGTGAGCCAGGGCAGGAGCGCGAAGGTCTGGAAGACCACCGCCGTGCCCGGGTTGGAGCCGGAGAGGGGCCTGCCCCGGTAGAAGACGTTACCCTCCGAAGGAGGTATGAGCCCCGCGATACAGCGCAGCAGCGTAGACTTACCAGACCCGGACCTCCCGAGGAGGGCCACGATCTCCCCCTCGTGCAACTCGAGGTCTATCCCCTCCAGCACCGGGAGGTTCCCACCGGAGGGTGTCTCGAAATCCTTCCTGAGGTTGCGTACCGAGATGATAACTTCGGACGTCGTCGTGACGGATGCCATCTTCTCCTCCTACAGCGAGTAACGGGTCTCTGCCAGAGCGTAGAGCCTGCGCCAGAGCAGGCGGTTGAAGGCCACAACGTAGAGGCTCATCACCGCAACGCCGGTGAGGATCTGAGGCCACTGCCCGGTCGCCGTCGCCCGGGTGATGTAAGCCCCGAGGCCGGAGGCGGTGAGCGTGGTGCCACCGTAGCGCACAACCTCGGCCACGATCGAAGCGTTCCAGGCCCCTCCGGCCGCCGTGATCCCCCCCGTCACGTACGCCGGGAATATGCCCGGGAGGATCAGGTACCGCCACCTCTTCCACCTTCTGAGCCCGCTCGCCTCGGCCGCCTCCCGCAGGTCGGTCGGTATGGCCATGGCCCCTGCTATGGTGTTGAACAGGATGTACCACTGCGAACCGAGTGCCATCAGAAGGATGCCGCCGAGGTTCAGGCTGATACCGTACTTCAAGAAGAGCAGCGTAGCGAAGGGGAAGAGCAGGTTGGCCGGGAAGCTCGCCAGAACCTGTATCAGCGGCTGTGCCAGGCGTGCCACTCTGGGGTTGAGCCCGATCCAAACCCCCACCGGCACCCAGACGAGGGTCGCGAAAACGAGCACGGCGAAAACCCGTCCGAGCGTGAACGCGCCGAGCAGGAAAGCCACACCCAGACCACCCAGCCCCACCCCCCTGAGCACGTAGTCAGCCATGCGGTAGATCCCGTAAGCTATCGGGAGGAGTACGAAGGCGGCGAAGACAAAGTCCCCCGTACGCCCGGGGAGCTTCCTTCCGCCAGGCAACCCGCCCCCCGACGGATACTCCCCATCGCGCCCCAGTATCCGCATCATCCTGCCGAGCGGTTCGGTCACGACCGCCCAGGCTGACCCGGCGAGAGACGCGAAGATCGAACGCCGCAGCACCTCCAGCACCCAGGATCTCTGCACCTCGGCGGCCTCCGCCTCTTCGACCTTGAAGCGCTCGGCCCACGCGGTGATCGGGCGCCAGAACAGGAAGTTTATCGCGACGACCATGAAGGCCATCGTGACTATCGCGAGAACCACCCCACCCAGGTTCCCCTTCCTTATCGCCTCGGCGGCGAACGAGCCGACACCCGGCAGCTGGTAGTCGTGGTTGAGCACGCTGATCGACTCGGAGGCGGCGAGGAAGAACCACGCCCCACCGAAGCTCATCATCCCGTTCCACACCAACCCGACCATCGAGTTCGGCACCTCGATCTTCCAGAAGCGCTGCCAGCGGGTGAGCCTGAGCATCCGGCTCAGCTCGTCGAGCTCGCGCGGCAGCGCCCTGACCGAGTGGTAGAAGCTGAACGTCATGTTCCAGGCCTGCGCGGTGAAGATGGCGAAGATCGAAGCACACTCCAGGCCCAGCATGCTGTGGGGGAAGAGCGCTATGAACCCCGTGACGGTCACAGAGAGGAAGCCCAGCACGGGCACCGACTGCAGGATATCCAGAGCCGGCACGAGAACCTTCTCGGCCCTGCGGCTCTTAGCAGCGAGATATCCGTAGCCCAGCGTGAACACGACCGAGAAAAACAGGGCCACGAACATCCGGATCGCGCTGCGCAGCGCATAGTAGGGAAGCTCGGCCGGATCGGTGCTCACCCGCACCGGCCGCGAGGGGGTGAAAGAGGAGACCATACCCCGCCCGGCCCACACCACCGCGAACAGCAACAGGAAGACGCCCGCCAGCACCACGACGTCCACCATCCCGAAGGGCATCCTCCCGAGAGCCTGCCGGCTCGGGAAAGTCCGCACTCTCTGAGACACTCTCCACCTCCTCTCCGTGAGCGCATCGACTCAGGAGGCGAGGATCCTTCGAGCACGGACCCCGGGGAAGCAGGATGGTCGACCAACCACGCCCTCCCCGGGGTGGGATGACGCTCCAGTGGGGAGCGGGCCGCTACCCGGTGATCGGGCGCGAGGCGAGCGACCCTCTACTACTCGGGCCTTCGTCCGCGTGGCTCAAGGATCGCTCACCTCCTCTTTCGGGTAGCTTTCTTCTCCGGTGGGGATTATATACCCGCCACCCGGCACCCTGGTGACGGCCTCTCGGCGGAGAAGCCCCCGGTACAGGGGCAGGCTCACCATGAACGGCAGCACGTAGTAGACGATCCGGAACAGCAACGCGGCGAGGACCGCCTTGCCAAGAGGTACGCCGAGCAGAGCGAAGAGCGCGGACATCGACGCCTCCTGCACACCGAGCCCGCCGGGAACCATCGAGGCGGCGCCGGCCACCGCCCCGAGGACGAAGCCGGCGAGGAGGACGGCGGGTGCGAGGTGGTACCCCAACGCATCGAAGCAGAACCAGAGCGCCCCCGCACTGCACCCCCAATCGGCGACCGAGAGGGCGAGCGGCACGAGGGCGTTGCGCGGTCTGGAGCGGAGCAGGGCGACCCCTCCGCGGATCTCGCCCCACAGCCGCCCGAGGAACCCCCCCGCGAACGTCCCCTGCAACGCACGCCACAACGGAAGCCTGACCCTCCGAACCGAGACGAGCGCCGCCAGCGCCGCCAGGATCCCGGCGAAGAGCACGCCTCCCCACCCCACCGAAAGGCGTGCGCTGCCGAGCAGGAGGATCCCCCCGGCCGGGACAAGCAGCACCAGGATCAGGTTGTTCATCACCGAGTGGGCCATCGAGGCGGCGAGCATGTTCTCCGCCGGCCGGCCGCGGCGTCTCGCCACGAGCACCCTGAGCGAGTAGCCCGCGGCCCCTCCGGCGGAGGTGAGATAACCGAGCGCGCAGGAGACGAACCCTACCGTAAACAGCTCCCTCCGGGCGAGGGAGACGCCGAAGACGCGTCCGAGCACGGCGAACGATCCGCTGAGGAAGAGGTAGGATGCCGCGGTGAGCAGCAACGCCGCGCCGACCGGCCAGGGCCGGGCCCGTACGAGCACCCCGCTCACATCACCCCGGGCCTGCACGACCAGGACGGCCCCCGCCGGGATGGCGACGGCGAGGAGCGCTACACCCGCCAGAACCTTCCACCGGCTCATGCCTCATCCACCCTCGGTGAGCATCACCAGCGCGAGCACCACCCTGGTCGGCCCGCTCAACCTCCCCCTGTAGACCAGAAAGCGCCTCTCCCAACGAGGCTCGAACTTCGCCTTGTAGTTCTTCAGCCCCTTGTAGGAGAAGAAGCGCGTGAGAGGCTCGGAGAGCTGCCCGAGGATCCTCTCCTCCAGCGGCGCACCGGGACGCCCCCCCGTACCGGAGAGAGGGGCGAGCCCCAGATCGAAGGTCCTGTATCCCCGCTCCCTCAGGTGGAGCATGGTCTTCGTGAGCAGGTAGTCCATCGTACCGTTGGGCACCTCCGGCCTGTGTCGCATGAGGTCTATCGTGGCCTCGCCCTCCTTGTAGGAGGGGACCTCGTTGGCGAAGGCGACGACGCGGCCGTCCGGGTCCCGGACCAAAAAGAGCGGCGTGCCGCCGACGTACTCCGGGGAGAAGGACCCTATCGTGAAGCCCCGCTCCCTCCTGCCGGGCAGCGAGAGCCAGGCGCGGGAGACCTCCTCCACCTCCGACAGCAGAGGCCCCCGGTGCGGGGGCTCCGCCCGCTCGAAGGTATACCCCTCCCGCTCGAGCCTGCGCACCACGTAGCGGAACCACTTGCGATGCGACGTCCGCTCGCCGAAACGGGCGAGGTCCACGATGGCCCCCTCGCCTATGAGCACCGCCTGCATCCCGAAAGATTCGTAGAGCGGCAGGAGATGCTCTTCGGCCTCGTAGAACGCCGCCATCCACCCGTTGTCGGTGCAGAAATCGAGGAAGTCCTTTACGAGCCCCGCGAAGGCTTCCCGACGGCCCGAGGGGTCACCCAACACCAGCGCGACACCCCGGGCCACACCGTAAGCAACGAAAGCGGAGCCGTCCTTCGAGAAGAAGTAGGACTTGTCCGGCTGAAGCTTGAAGTAGTCGAGGGAGGTCCCCCCGTACCGGTGCAGCAGCTTGCCGGCCCTCTCCCGCTCGTGCGGAAGGACCTTGTACCGGTAGGAGAGCGGCCTGAAGAGGCTGTAGGCGGCGAACGCGCCGCTCATCAGGCCGGTCCAGCCCAGCGAGTCCAAGAACCACTCCGCCTGCGCCGTACGGGGTCTGGGAAGTCCGGTCCCGAGCAGGGCGTAGGCACGCAGCGTCTGCACGAACGACGCGGCGAGCCTGAAGTTCGTCCCGAAGTCCCGCCGGTCGAGGAGCCAGAAGCCGAGCGTGCCGTAGGCGAGCGCGAACAGCAGGCTCCCCCCCATCAGCAGTAGGCCGCGCTTCATGCTGCGCGGCTCGCTGCGGACCGTGAACTCCCCGCGGAAGGCGAGCAAAAGGGCGAGGGTCAACACCGGCACGACGAACCAGTGCTCCGGATGGTGCACGTGGTGGGGCACCCCCCGGTAGAGCTTCATCACCCGGAAGAACAGGTGCCCCACGATGATCGCGGCCGAGCTGGCGGTGGCCAGCTGCCAGGCGACACGTTTGCGTCGCCAGAGGTTGAGCGAGAGGTAGACGAGGGCGAGCCCGAAGACGAGGCTCAGGGTCCGGTTCCAGTAGTGCAGACCGAAGGGCAGGCTGGAGGAGATGTTTCTCTCCGGCACCCGCACGATCTGGACCCAGAGTATCTCCAGCACGCCGTTGTAAAGGGCCGCGAGCGCGACCAGCCGGACGGCCCATCTTCTCGCCGTGCACGGCAGGATGTGCCCGGACAGCGTCTCCACCAGAGGACCGATCCTCTTGCGCAGGGGCCGTTTCTCGATCTCCGTTCTCACAGGAAGACGCTCCCGTTCCTACTCCAGATGTCTGCTCGCGAAGATCAGGAAACTCGAGAGGTGGGCCCTCCACAGAGCCCACGAGTGCCCGCCACTGTAGACGTGGAAGGAGAGGTCCGCGTGCCTGCGCTCGAGCTCGTGCGCGAACCGCCCGGTCTGGCGGAGGAACACGCCGTCGCTCCTGCCGGCGTAGAGGTAGAAGGCGGGGAGCTTTCCCTTCAGATGGTTCAGGTAGTCCATCGGGCTGTTGCGGCGGGCCTCCACGCGGGCCCGGTGCCCGAAGAGACGCCTGGCGTCGTTCGGGAACATCTTGAAATACCCGGAGAAGCTCCCGATCACCCCGTACTCGCCGCGGTGCTTGAGGCCCAAATTGGCGGCTCCGAATCCTCCCTCCGAGAGCCCGGCTATCGCCCGTCCGCCGGGGCCATCCACCGTGCGGTAGTGCTCGTCTATCTGCCGCACGAGATCCCGGGTGATGTACGTCGCCCAATCTCCCTCCGCTCCGTTCACGTACTCCGAGGAGGGGGAGAACTGCGAGGGGTTGCCCTGGGGCATGACCACGATCATGGGCCGGACCTTGCCCTCGGAGATCAGGGTATCCATCTTGTCTTTGATCCCGCCGACGTTCACCCAGTCCTCGGGGCGGCCGGGAGAGCCGTGCAGCAGGTAGACGACGGGGTAGTGCTCGAAGTGGTTCTGCAGAGCCCCGTAGCCCGGGGGCAGGTAGATGAGATACCGCACCGTCTCTCCCAGGGCCCTGGAGTAGAAGTAGTGGGTCTGCACGGTCCCCGATGCGCCGTGGTTGACGTTGGGGTCACCCCAGAGGGTGCGGTACATGTAGTAGTTGTAGCCGGCGAAGGCCCCGCCCCCCACGACGAGCAGCACGGCGGCCACGGAGAAGAACGTCGCCACCCTCCGGCGTTTCACGGCGAACCCGCCTCCCCGGAGCGCCCTTTCCGCAGGATCAGCGCGGAGAGGGCGTCGAAGACGCACCCGTCCAGCGTGAGCCCCGCCGCAGCACCCAGTACGTCGAGCGCAACCTCCGGGGGCAGCGAACGATGGTAGGGCCTTTCGTTCACCAGCGCATCGTAGGCGTCCGCCACGGCGATGATCCGGGCCTCGAGCGGGATCTCACACGCCCGGAGCCCCGACGGATATCCGCTGCCGTCGAGCCTCTCGTGGTGGGAGAGCACCGCGTGCGGGACTTCCGTCCCCGGCAAAACCTCGTGCACCAGCGCCGCGCCGAGCTCCGGATGAAGCCTCATGCGGGCCCACCCCCGCTCGTCCAGCGCCCCCTCCCCGGCGAGCAGGTCTTCCGGGACGAAGAGCTTCCCGACGTCGTGCAGGAGGGCCGCGAGAGCGACGGCGCGGACTCTTTCGGAGGGGAGGTCCATGGCGAGGGCGATCCTGCCCGCGAGCGAGCACACGCGGCGGGAGTGCTCCGCGGTCTGCGCGCTGTGTCTCTCCAGGGCATCTACCAGCTCCACGACGGCCGCGTCGGCCTCTACGCCGACCCCCGCCAGAACCAGCCGGGTCCGTAGCCCCCAGGCGGGACCAGGGGCCCGGATCGGATCACCCGTCTGCAGCACGTTCTTGCTCATCTCGGACCACAGGACATACCGGCGGCACTCCCTCCCGGCTCCCCGCCGGGGAGTCGCCCTGGAACCCGTCCGTCCGGTCTCTCCCGCATGGCGAACCATGAGTCTGCAGACGCAGCCTTAGAATTTCCTGAGAGGGAGGTAAACATTCGATAAAGTTTTGCCTATCCCGCCGGGAGGACGTAGAGGCTCGCGGAGGAAGAGCCGAGCAGCGGACATCTCGCCACGAGGCGCACCCGTCCCGAAGCACCTTTTTTCGACCTGATCCAGACGGCCCCCGTTCCTCCGTTGGCTCCGAGGTCGAACGGGTTGTCTCCGACCAGCAGCGCGGGTCCGCTGAGGTGGAGGTAGACCCGGCCCGAGGAGCGGTAGCGAGGCGCGCCGTAGCGATCCACCACCTGAAAGTAAGCCCGGGTCATGTCCGAGCCGTCCGCGAGGAGACGATCGTCGTCGAGCTTGAGGAGCAGACGGTCCCCCGAAGGGTCGGAGGAGAACCTGCGCGTGATGACGCGCCGTCCCCGGACGTAGCCGTCTATCCTGAGCTCGGGGTACCCCGAACCGTCCACGGTGAGATCCACGACGAAAGGCGGGTACTCGAGGTGGGGAAAGTCCGCGCGGTCCGGGAGCAGCGAGGCGAAGTGCCTCCCCCCGACGAAGACCTCCAGCCGCTCGCAGTTGGACCAGATGGTGGACTTCCGGCCGGGTCCCCCCGGGGGCGCGTACGGCCCGAAGTCCCAGTAGAAGGCCGGTTCGATCACGGGGCGCACCGAAGGATCGACCTGCGCGCGGTAGAAGGCCGCCCCCGGCTTGGGGACCCGGAAGACGTCGCAGACGCCGGTCCACTTCACCCCCCGGAAAGAGTAGCCGTGGCCCGAGGGGTAGTCGAAGGCGCTCCACGCCAGCAGCCCGCAGTAGCGTTCGTCGGAGGCGGCCCGGTCGTGTACCGCGGCGTGCAGTATCGCCTGCTCCTGCTGCACGCGCCCGGTGTCGATCCTGCGGTAGAAGTGCGGACCGACTATCGCACCTATCGCCTCGCTCACCAGGTAGGGCATGTCCACCCTCGGCGGCCTCAGCACCGGCAGCCGGAAGTTCCCCGTCCTGCTCCGGACGTACTTCCTGGTGTAGTCGTTGAAGGAGAAGACGTCCTCCGCGAAGCTCCGCGTCGAGTATGGGTCTTCTTCCCTTCCTTTCCGGCTCTCCTTGATCCCCCCGGACTCCTCGGGGGCGCGCTTGACCGCACCGGTCGTGGGGCGCGAGCCGTCGAGATCCCGCGCGATCTCGCGCGTCCTGCGGTAGAGCGCGGGATCGTTGCGCGTCTCGTTGAGACGGGTTCCCCAGATGACGATCGAGGGGTGGTTGCGGTCCCGCAGGATCATGCGCCGCACGTCCCGCAGGACGTAGCCCCGCCAGCTCGCATCGCCGATGTAGTCCCAGCCCGGGGCCTCTTCCCAGACCATCAGCCCGAGCTCGTCGCAGGCGTCGAGGAAGGCCTCCGACTGCGGGTAGTGCGAGCAGCGCACCATGTTGCAGTTGAGCTCTCGTTTGAGGATCTCGGCGTCTCTGCGCTGCACCCGCGCGGGCATCGCCCCCCCGACGTAGGGATAGAACTGGTGCCTGTTGAGACCGAAGAGCTTCAGGCGGCGCCCGTTGAGGAAGAAACCTTCCCGGGTGAAGCGTGCCTCCCGGAAGCCGGTCCGGGTCTGGAGGCGGTGGACGACGCGCCCCGCCAGGATCAGGCTGAGGGCGACGTCGTACAGGTTCGGGCTCCGCACGTCCCAGAGCTTCACGCCTCCGAGGGAGGCGAGCGTGAGGTGCACCCTCCTGCGGCCCGGCTCCAACCCCGGGAGTCGGACGGTACTCTCAGAGATCACGCTCCCGCCCTGAAGAAGCTCGGCCCTCACGTGCACGGGAGAAGGCGTCCTCCGTGCCGAGTCGATCAGGCACTCGACCTCTAGACGCCTGCGCGCCGGGTCGAGAACGTCGGCCGGACGGGCGAACGGGTACGCCAGGAACGTCTGCGGGTACACCCTGAGGTACGCCTCCCGGTAGATGCCCCCCGGCTGCCAGTAGTCGATGGAGGCGGGCCCGTAGGGCCGGGGCCTGTCGGGTGGGACGTTCTGTCCCCAGCGGGCATCGACGACCACGGCGAGCTCGTTCTTCCCGGGTCTGAGAAAGCGCGTGATCTCCCGCTCGAACGGCACGTATCCCCCGAGATGCCTGCCGGCGAAGCGCCCGTTAACGTAGAGCAAGGCCCCGGTCAGGATCCCGGCGAACTCCACGAACACGCGCCCGGCGAGGGCGTTCCCGTCGGCGATCACCTCCCGCCGGTAGACCCACAGGTGCTGCCAGCGCTCGGGCCTCCAGTCGCACCACGAGAGACGCACGACGGTGTGCGGGAGCACGGCCTCCTCGTAGCGGGAAGGCCCCCGGTAAGGCCAGAGCCCGGGCTCCTCGAGCCGCCCGTACTCCCAGCCGTCGTTCAGCTCGAGTACGGCGGGTGAGACATGCGCGTTCGCCCGTCCCGTTCGATGTGGAGCAGGTGGAGGCATCCTCCCGTCGGCCCCGAGAAACCCGACCACGCCCGCCAACGTGAGGCCCAGCTTCAGGAAGCCCCTGCGGGAGACGGTGGGAGCCGTCCCGTCCCGGAGATCACCCGCCGGCTCTAACACCCCCCCACGCTTCAGCTCAGGAGTCCTCATACCCGGGATTGCAACCCGCGATCCTGAGAAAACGATTAGCGTCCCGCAGAGACCCCGGGGCCGCCGGGATAGGCAAGAAGGGGTGGAGTAGGGGCGGTGGGACTCGAACCCACACTGGGCGGATTTTAAGTCCGCTGCCTCTGCCGATTGGGCTACGCCCCCGGGTCGTTCAAGAATATACCAGCAACGAACCCGGCGGCCAAAGCCACCTCAGAGTGAGCAACACCCGCCCCTCGGGTACGGTTCGTCCACCCGATCGAGGGTCCACTCCGCGACTGGATTCGGGATGGCCCCTGCGAGATGGAGCGCGGTGAAGGCGTGCAGGCACTTCACGCCGCCACCCTCCCCGACGCCGGCGACCCGGCTCCCGTAGCGGGCGCGGTGCTCCTCGTGGATCCTCTCCACCACCCCGGGACCGACCTCCCGCCAGGCCTGCCTGACCCCTCCGGCGGACTCCACCCTGGAGACGGCTCGCACCAGGCTGGGGCAGGTCAGCCAGAAGCGGGTCGGCATCTCGCGTCCGGTCTCGTTCTCGATCACGCTCGGCGCGCCGTAGGGACAGCGGGCGGCGACCCGGAAGGGCCGGGGCTCGCGCCCGAGCTGGCGCGCGACGATCTCCATGTCCTGCGGACTACTTCTCTCCACCACGCTCGCGCAGGATGTAGACCTTCTCGCCTGGTTTTATCATCCCGTAGCGCTCGCGCGCGGCCCGTTCTATCCCGGATGGGGTCTGGAGGCTCCGCGCCTGATCGGCCAGCCGTGTGTTGCGCTCCCGCAGATGCGCGAGGCTCTGCTGGAGGGAAGAGATCTCCGAGCGGTCCACGAAGATCTGGCGCAGCGGCGAGACGTAGGACGACAGGAGCAGCCCGATGAGCACGGCGTAGAGCACCACGGCCGCCGGACGGTACCGGTGCCGGGCGCGCCGTCTCACCGGTCCTCGCCCACCGTGTGGACCTGCAGGGTGTTGGTCGAGCCCGGCACGGGCCCGGCGGTCCCCCCGATCACGATGATCTCGTCCCCCTCCTTCACGCACCCCGTGCTCTCGGCCGCCTCGATCGCCTCCCGGAAGCGCTCCGCGAGCGAGCCGGCCTGCTCCCCCTGGATGGCCGTCACCCCCCAGACCAGCGCGAGGCGGCGCACGGTCCTCTCCTCGGGGCTCACCGCGAGGATGCGGTTCGGCGGCCGGAAGCGCGCCGCCCGGATGCACGAGAGCCCGCTCTGGGTGGCGGTCAGGATCGCCTCCGCGTCGAGCACCTCGGCCAGCTCGCAGGCCGCGTGGGTCACCGCGTCGTAACGGTCGCCCCGCCCCCAGGAAGCCGAGGCGGCGATGTCCCTCCCGTAGTTGATCGCCGCCTCCGCCGCCCGGCAGACCCGGTCCATCTCCTCCACGCTCTGCACCGGGTAGCGGCCCACCGCCGTCTCCCCGCTCAGCATCACCGCGTCGGTGCGGTCGAAGATCGCGTTCGCCACGTCGGAGACCTCGGCGCGGGTCGGACGGGGGTTGCGGATCATCGAATCGAGCATCTGGGTCGCGACGATCACCGGGCGTCCCAGGCGCCGGCAGCGGGCGACGATGCGCTTCTGCTCGATCGGCACCCGCTCGGCCGAGAGCTCGACGGCGAGGTCCCCCCGCGCGACCATCACCCCGTCGGAGGCCTCTATGATCTCCTCGATGTCGTCTATGGCCTCGTGCTTCTCTATCTTGGAGATCACGGGGACGTCGTCGCCGAACTCCTTTATGAGGTGCTTTATGTCGCGCACCTCCTGGCCCGTGCGCACGAAGGAGGCGGCGATCCAGTCGGGCTTCAACACCTCGACCCCGAAACGCAGATCCTCCACGTCCTTCTCGGTGAGGCCGTGGATCGAGAGCGAGGAGTCCGGGAAGTTGAGGCCCTTGTGCGAGGAGACGGGTCCGCCCTCTATCACCTTGCAGACGACCTCGCCGTTCTTTATCTCCTCGACCTCGAGCCCGATCAGGCCGTCGTCTATGAGCACCCTGTGCCCGGGCTCGACGTCCTCGGCGATCCGCTCGTAGGAGGTCGGCAGCCGGCTCGCGTCCCCGACGAAATCCCCCGGCGCGATCACCACCCGGTGCCCCTCGACGAGCTCGGTGTCCCCCTCGACCTCCCCCGTCCGTATCTTCGGGCCCTGGATGTCCTGCATGATCGCCACGTTGCGTCCGAGCCGGGCGGAGACCCCGCGCACGACCTCTGCGTTGTGCCGGTGCATCTCCTGGTCCCCATGGCTGAAGTTGAACCGCACCACGTCGACGCCGGCGCGCAGGATCGCCTCTATGGCTTCCTCGGAGGAGGTCGCGGGCCCTAAAGTCGCGACTATCTTGGTGCGCCGCATCTCTCTAGCTCCTGCCTCCGCGGGGTTCGAACGCGGTGCGTCCCGGGTAGATCGCCGCCTCCCCGAGCGACTCCTCTATGCGGAGGAGCTGGTTGTACTTGGCCACACGCTCGCTCCGCGCGGGAGCGCCGCTCTTTATCTGCCCGGCGTTGACCGCCACCGCGAGATCGGCGATGGTGGTGTCCTCGGTCTCGCCGCTGCGGTGGCTGATCATCGTGGTGTAGCCCGCCTTGTGCGCGAGCTCGATCGTCTCCAGCGTCTCGGTTATCGTGCCGATCTGGTTGACCTTCACCAGGATGGAGTTCCCTATCCCTCGCTCGATGCCGCGGGCGAGGATCTTCGGGTTGGTGACGAAGATGTCGTCCCCCACGAGCTGCATCCTGCCGCCGAGCCGCTTCGTCAGCTCGGCCCAACCGTCCCAGTCCTCCTCGGCGAGCCCGTCCTCGAGGCTTATGATCGGGTACTCCCCGGCGAGCTCCTCGTAGTAGCCGATGAGCTCCCCGCTCGAGAGCTTCTTCCCCTCCCCGGCGAGCTCGTAGACGCCGCCGCGGTAGAACTCCGAGGCCGCCGGGTCCAAGGCGAAGCAGATCTGATCCCCCAGAGAATATCCGCTCCGCTCCACCGCTTCAGCGACGAGCGCGAGCGCCTCGCCGTTGCTCGAGAGGTCCGGGGCGAAGCCCCCCTCGTCCCCGATGCCGCCGGCGAGCCCCTTCTCGCCGATGAGCTTCTTGAGGCTCTGGTAGATCTCGGAGACCGCCCGGATGCCCTCCGAGAAGCTCTCGAAGCCGACCGGGACGACCATGCACTCCTGGAAGTCCACGTTGTTCGCCGCGTGCGCCCCGCCGTTGAGGATGTTGCAGCAGGGAACCGGGAGCGTGGAGGCGCCCGCGCCGCCCAGGTAGCGGTAGAGCGGCAGGTCCGCAGCCTCGGCCGCGGCCTTCGCCGCCGCCATCGAGACCCCAAGGATCGCGTTCGCCCCCAGCCTGCCCTTGTTCGGCGTGCCGTCGGCCTCGATCATCGCGAGGTCGAGCGCCCGCTGGTCGGTGGCGTCCATCCCGACGACCACCTCGGCCAGCTCGGTCTCGACGTTCTCGACCGCCCGCCGCACGCCTTTGCCGCCGTAGCGCTCCTTCTCGCCGTCCCGCAGCTCCACCGCCTCGTTCTGCCCGGTGGAGGCCCCGGAGGGCACGGCCGCCCGGCCCGCGAACCCGCTGGCCGTGATGAGCTCCACCTCGACCGTGGGGTTCCCTCTGGAGTCGAGGATCTCCCGCGCGCGGACCGAGACGATCTCCGTCATGAAGCTACCCTCCTGTCTCTCGGATGCAAGGCTCGTCGCCCCTCTACTCTACGCCTTCGGGAGGCAGAGCGCCAGAGCCTTCAGGAGGTCGATCCCTGCGGCCTGTAGGCCGGCAGGTACTTCACGTCACGCGACTTCTTCTGCTGCTCGAGCCACTTCTGAAAGGCCCTGGCCCGCTCCTGCTGCGCGAGGTGCTGCTTTATCTGCGGGGCGACCTTCTCGAGCGGCGTGGTGTGCCCGGGCTCTATCTTCGTCACCTCGATCAGGTAGTAGCCGAGGTTCTTGACCTCGATCGGCCCGGAGACCTTCCCCTTCTTCGCCGAAAAGATCGCCTTGTCCAGCGCGGAGAGGGAGATCTGCCCCTTGCTGACACACCCCACCTTCCCCCCTTTCTTCGCGCTGCGGGGGTCCTGGGAGTACTTCTTCGCGAGCTTCGCGAAGTCCCCGCCTTTCTCGAGCTCGCTCTTCACCTTCTCGGCCTGCTTCTTCTGTTTCGCCTTGTCCGGGGCGAAGACTATCGCGCTGAAGCAACGGCGCTCGGGCACCTTGAACTGGGCCTTGTTCTTCTCGTAGTAGCTCTTTATCTGCTTCTCGGAGGGGCTCACGTTCCCCGTGACCCTGTCCTCGACCTTCCGTACGAGAAGCCCCACCCGGATCTGCTGCCGGGCCTGGCTCTCGTTTATCCCGTAACCTTTGAGCACCTGCCGGAAGGCCTCCTCGTCGCTGAGGTTCTTCCCGAACTGCTGCCGGGCCTGCTGACCGGCCTGCTTCTTGAAGTTCTCGAGGGCCTTCTGAACCTCCCCGCTGGAGACGGAGATCCCGTGCTCTCTGGCGTAGGCCTCGGCGATCTTGGTGTCCACCAGCTGGGGCATGACCTGCGAGACGGCGGCCTTGTACTGGGCGGAGCCGGGCTGCGGCGCCTCCTTGAGCCCGCTCTGGCGGGCGAGCGCGTCGATTTGCTTCTGTACCTCGCTCTGCGTGATCTGACCGCCGTCGAAGACAGCCACCTTCCTCGAGCCCGTCTCGACGTTGGCGACCGTGGAAGCGGCGGAGCAACCGGAGAGCACCGCGGCGAGGAACAGGATCAACCCCCACGTCACCAGAGATCGCTGGCGCCACGATCCGCTCAGAAAACGCAAGATCTCACCTCGAGCTGGTTGGATCCCAAAACGCCCGCGATTATAGCATGGTACGCCCGAGCGCCCCGAGCGCCCGCTCGGCGACCTCGAGCGGTTCTCCTGCGGCACCGCGAACCCGCATCCGGCCGGCCTGGCTCGACACTTCCGCCCCGGTCGTCCGCTCGAGGGCCGAAACGGCCCTGGCATCGGGCGTGACCCCGGAGATGGTGAGCGTCCCCTGCCGGTAGGAGACGGACCTGGCCCCCACCCTCCTCGCGAGCAGCTTGACGCGCGTGATCCCGAGCAGGTTGAGCGCGGGAGCAGGCGGCTCCCCGAAGCGGTCGGTGAGCTCTTCGGCGAGCTCCTCGACCTCCTCGATGCTCCCGGCGCCGGAGGCCCGCTGGTAGAGGGAGACCCGCTCTATCTCGTCCTGCACGTAATCCGGCGGCAGGTACGCGTCGAGCGGCACCTCGACCACGACCGGCGCCTCGTCTCTCCGCGCTGCGGGCCTCCCCCGGGCCTCCTCGACGGCCTCCTCCAGAAGCCGCAGGTACATCTCGAAGCCCACGGCCGCTATGTGCCCCGACTGCTCCGCACCGAGCAGGTTGCCCGCGCCCCGGATCTCGAGGTCCCGCATCGCGACCGCGAACCCGCTCCCGAGCTCGGTGAAGTCCAGAAGCGCCTCGAGCCGCCTCTGGGCCTCCCGCGTCGCCCCGAGCGGCGCGAAGAGGTAGGCGTAGGCCTGCTCGGAGGAGCGCCCGATCCTTCCCCTCAGGTGGTAGAGCTGCGCGAGCCCCAGAGCGTCCGCCCGCTCGACGATGAGCGTGTTCGCCGTCCCCACGTCGAGCCCGGTCTCGATGATCGTCGTGGCGACGAGCACGTCCACCTCTCCTTCGAGGAACGAGCGCATCTTGCCCTCGAGCTCCCGCTCGGGCATCCGACCATGAACCACCGCGAAACGAGCCCCGGGGACCAGCCCGCGCAGCTGCTCGGCCCTCTCCTCTATGGTCTCGATGCGGTTGTGCACGAAGAAGACCTGACCGCCCCGTCCGAGCTCGCGCTCTACCGCACGCCGCACCAGGTCCTCGTCGTAGGGCCCGACGTGGGTGAGCACGGGCCTCCTCCCCGCCGGCGGCGTCTCGATCACGCTTATGTCCCGCAGGGAGGAGAGCGCCATCTGCATCGTGCGCGGGATCGGGGTGGCCGTGAGCGTGAGTACGTCGACCGAGGCCTTGAGCTGTTTGATCCTCTCCTTGTGCGCAACCCCGAAGCGCTGCTCCTCGTCGACTACGACGAGCCCGAGGTCCTTCGGCCTCACCTCCGCCCCGAGCAGGGCGTGCGTCCCGATGAGGATGTCTACCTCCCCGGCGGCGAACCCTTCGAGGATACGCCTCCTCTCCGCCGGAGATGTGAACCGCGAGAGGCTCTCGACGCGCACCGCGAAGCGCTCCAGCCGCTCGCGGAAGGTGCGCTCGTGCTGCTGGACGAGCAGGGTGGTCGGCGCGAGCATCATCGTCTGCTTGCCCGCGAGCGCCGCCTTGAACGCCGCCCTGACCGCGACCTCGGTCTTCCCGAAGCCCACGTCCCCGCACACCAGCCGGTCCATCGGCTTCGGCCTCTGCATGTCGGCCTTGACCGCGGCGATCGCGGCCTGCTGGTCCGGGGTCTCCTGGTAGGGGAAGCTCTCCTCGAGCTCCCGCTCCCACTCCGTGTCCTCCGGAAACGCGAACCCTTCGGCCGAGGCGCGCACGATGTGCAGCCGCAGCAGCTCCCCGGCGAGCGCCTTGACCCGCTTCCTGACCCGCTCGGTGACCTGAGCCCACGAACTCCCGCCGAGCCGGTCCAGCCGCGCCCCTTCGCCGCCCACGTACTTGTGCAAGAGGTCCATCTGCTCGTAGGGCACGAACAGCCTGTCCCCACCCCGGTAGCTGACCTCCATGTAGTCGCGGGTGACACCCAGGGCCTCCCGCGCCACGAGCCCCTCGAAGCGCCCGATACCCTGCGTGTCGTGCACGACGAGGTCTCCGGGCTTGAGGTCGGCGAAGCTCGTCGGCGTCCGGCCGCCCCTGCGGCCCTTAACCCTCCTCCCCAGGAAATCCCCGCGCCTGACGACCGCGACCCCGTCCTCCGGGTAGACGAACCCCTCTTCTACCTCGCCGGGTACGGCGTAGAGCCCGGGAGGAAGGCTCGCGTCCACGCGGGCGGCCTCCCTCACCTCGCGTCCGATCTCGCCGAAGGCGTAGACGGTGCGCTTGACCTCGCTCCCCGAACCGCAGGCGATGAAAACCGCAAGCCCGTCCGCGACGAGCGCCTCGAGCCTCCTGGCGACCTCCCGCAACCCACCCCCGAACGCCACCACCGGCGGCGCCAGGACCGCCTCGCCATCCTCCGCACCGGTGAACTCGAGATCCGGCTCGGATGCCGCCGTGTCGTAGAGCTCGCGCACCAGACCGTCCAGGTCTTCCGGCAGCGTCTCCTGCGGCTCTTCGCGCCAGATCTCGGCACCCCCGGGCAAAAGCTCGCGCGGCGAGACGGGATCGAGGCCGAGGAGCAGCCGGTCGAGCCCCATCACCCTCACCCCCCGGAGCGCCTCTTCGGGCAGCTCCTCCCAGCTCTCCGCGGCGAGCGCCGCCAGGTCGGCCTCGCGCGCAGCGTAGACCGTCACCGCCTTCAGGTCCTTCACGACCCGCTGGGTCGCCAGGGAGACGACCCGCACGCTCTCGACCTCGTCCCCCCACCACTCGACGCGCACCGGGGAGCGCCGGGTGCTCGGGAAGAGGTCCACGATCCCGCCGCGCACGGCGAACTCCCCGGGACGCGAGATCCTGTCCACCCGCTCGTACCCGAGCCGGGCGAGCCTCTCCAGAGCCTCGTCGAACTCCAGCTCCACCCCGCCGGAGAGCTCAAGTGGCTCGTGCAGGGGCGTCCTCTCGGCGAACGCGAGCGGTCCGGCCACGACGATGCGCGCCCGGCCCAAAGCGTGCAGCGCCCGCTGTCTCCTGCCGACGTTCGCGACGGGCGGGTCGAAGACGTCCCCGTAGATAGCCCCACGCGAGGGCAGGTGCACGACCGCATCCTGCGTGAAACACGCCGCCTCGCGGGCGTAGCGCTCGGCCGCCTCCTCGCTTCCCGCCACGAGCACGACGGGGCTCTCCGCGGTGGCGGCGAGGTAGGCTCGGATACGGTGTGGGGCCTGTACGGATCTCGTACGGAGAGGGTTTCTCACCCGGTAATTTTAACCCGTCCCACCCGCTTTCCAACGCGGGGCTCGCTTCCACCGCCTTGCCAGGTTGGGATCGGATGGATAACATCTCGGGGCTTGATTTTGCCTTTCGTACACGGGTTTGTGCTGGCTCTGGGCCTGATCGTCGTCCTCGGGCCCCAGAACATGTTCGTCTTCTCCGAAGGAGCGAGC
The DNA here is from genome assembly GCA_023511405.1 of Rubrobacteraceae bacterium. GTDB lineage: Bacteria > Actinomycetota > Rubrobacteria > Rubrobacterales > Rubrobacteraceae > Rubrobacter_E > Rubrobacter_E naiadicus. The sequence goes on along the minus strand of JAIMBO010000006.1, from coordinate 8,185 downwards.
AGAACCCGCTTCCGAGAGGCCCTGCCCGTGGTCCTGACCGCCGCTCTTTCGGACACCGCGCTCATCTCCGCCGCCGTGCTCGGCGTCTCGGTCGCGGTCCTCTCCTTGTCCCCGATGAAGATCGCGCTCACCCTGGGCGGGATGGGATTCCTCATCTACCTGGGCTGGTCCAACTGGCGCCAGACCCCTGCGGTCGACGGAGAGTGGAGGCGGGCGGCGGAGGAGACGCTCAGGCGACGGATCCTCTTCGCCCTCTCGGTCTCGCTGTTAAACCCCGGCGCCATCCTGGACACGATAGGCGTGATCGGCACCGGCTCGCTGGCCTACCATGGCGCCGCGAAGGTCGCCTTCACCCTCGCGAGCATAATGGTCTCCTGGCTGTGGTTCGCCTCTCTGTCCGCCGCCGGCAGGGCCTTCGGCAAGCTGGACACGGTCCGCACCCACCTCGGCCGTCTCTCGGCGCTCGTGATGTGGGCGAGCGCCCTCTACCTCGGGTACGAACTGCTCTTCGGGCTCTGAGACGATCCGGAGCGAGACCCCGAACTTAGAGAAAAGACCGACCGCGCACGACGAACGCACCGTCCGGAGGATCTTGGGTCGCCGGATCCGCCCCACGGTTCCATCTCAACGAACTCCTTCGTTGGACACGCCAACTTCCGGATGGTTAAATGGGATCATGAGCGAAAACATGGGGATGAAGGAGCCGGGGAAGGCGGTCCCCGGACACTACCTGGTGCTCCTCGCCGCCGTGCTCTGGGGCACGACCGGTACGGCCGGGGCCTTCGCCCCACCCTCGGCCACACCGGAGGCCATCGGGGCGGCGAGGATCACGATAGGGGGCCTGGCGTTGCTGGCGATCACGCTGACACGCGGCACGCTGCGCGGGCACCGGTGGCCCCTCTTCGCAACGGCGACGGGGTGTGCGGGGGTGGCGGCATACCAGGCGCTGTTCTTCAGCGGCGTGTCGAGGACCGGGGTGGCGGTCGGCACGATCGTCGCCATCGGAAGCTCCCCGGTCTTCGGCGGGCTCATGGGATTTTTCGTCCACGGTGAGAGGCTCTCGTACCGGTGGGCGCTTGCCACGGCGCTCGCGGTCGCGGGGTGCGTGCTCCTGATCGGCTCCGGCAGCGAGATCTCCGTGGCGCCCTCGGGCGTCTTGCTCTCTTTAGGGGCGGGTGCCTCCTACGCGGCCTACGCCACCGCGAGCAAGGGTCTTCTGAAGCGCATCCCGCCGGAGGCGGTGATGGCCGTGCTCTTCACCGGGGGAGCCGTTCTGCTCTCGCCGGTGCTGGCGCTCACCGGTGCCGGCTGGCTCGCCACGGCCCGCGGGCTCGGGGTGGCGCTGCACCTGGGGATCGTGGCCACCGCCGCGGCATACTTCCTGTTCGGCCGGGGGCTCAGGCTGGTTCCGGTCGCGACCGCGACGACGCTCTCCCTCGCCGAACCGCTGACGGCGGGTCTGCTCGGCGTCTTCGTGCTCGGAGAACGCCTCACCCCGCCCGCGCTGCTCGGCAGCGCCCTCGTCTTCTGCGGGCTCGCGGCCCTCTCGTGGCGGCGGCCCGGCGTTACCTAACGCTCCTCGCTCAGCTCCCGGAGCAGTCCGGGAGGGAGGCTCCATCGCAGCACCCCCTCACCCACCCCTGGCTCGCCTCCGAACTCGATCAGGAGCGCGCCTCCCTTCTTTATCTTCAGGCGACCGGGATCCCGACGGCCAAAGATCATGTGGCAGGCCGCGGCGTGCAGGTTCGGACGGTGCCCGAAGAGAGCGACGGATTGCACCCCGGAAAGCTCCCGCAAGACCTCCAGCACCTCTGCCGGGTCACGTTCGGGCTCGAGCTCCGGGCAGGGCTTCTGCTCCGGCCACCCCAACGCGGAGACGATCGAGGCCGTCTGCCAGGCCCGCACGAACGGGCTGCTGAGCACGAGATCCACCTCCGGCATCACGCGTAACAGCCCGCGCGCGGCCGCCTCGAACCTCTTCCGCCCCTCTGGTTCGAGAGGCCGCTTCGAATCGTCCGGCCAGCGGGAGGCATCCCGATCGTAGGCTACGGCGTGCCGCACCAGGCAAACCCTCAAACTTCGCGTCCCCCGCCGGCGGGATTCATCCTCTCCATCTTCGCCTCGAGCCTCCTCCACCTCTTGCCCCGCAGGCGATCGTAGGCGGCGGGGAAGTCCTCCCTTACCCCGAGCGCCTTCTCGCGCCACCCGCCGGAAAGAGCCCCCATGACGAAGACCACCTCGGCCGGCAGCCTCCTCCCGCTCTCCAAAGCCAGCCCCCGCAGGTGTCCCGCAGCGGCGAACGCGTCCTGGTGCTCCCCGAGGACATCCTGCAGCCCCTTGAGCCTCCGCGCGAGCCTGCGCGCCGGCTTGCCGTAGACGGGCTCCAAGAACTCCAGCGCGTAACGCAGCCGGCGGGCGCGCTTGCGCAGCCGGTGGAAATCCTCCGCCGGTGAGTCCGGGGTCAACCCGTCTCCCGCCCGGCGCACCCTGCGGTACGCACCGCCCAGGATCCGCGGGGCACTCTCGAGGACCGGCCGGCGCGCGGCGACCGAACTCGTCGGCCCCGCACGCAGAAGCTCCGAGAAGCTTCCGACGAAGCGCGCGTAACGGCGGGAATCCAGCGCCCGTAACAGCTCCCTGCGCGCTTCCTCCCGGCGCTTCGTTATCTCCTCCACCACTCTCCCCGTACCTTCTCCCCCTCCCGCAGGATCGACCTCCCCACCTTCGACCTTCTCCAGCAACACGTCGAGGTCGCGCACGCCGCCGAGAACCCCCAGGATCCAACCGAGATCCCGCTCCAGCGACCGGAGCTTCACCGGCAGCGCCCGGTCGAAGAGCTTGATCGCGGCCCGTACCCGCCGCCCGGCCACCCGCATGTCGTGCAGCTCCTCGGGGTCCTCCCCGAGCCGGACCCCTCCCTCGTGGGAGAGGAATTCCGCGAAGTGCCTCCGAAGCACGGCGAAGGCCGCCTCGCCGGTGGTGGATCCCGCCCCGAACCCGGTCGGACCGAAAGACGGCGGGCCGGGGGGTTCGAGCCCGGCGACCTCCAGCCCGGTGCCGAACTTGGACCGGGTGGCCGGTTCGAGACCGCAGGCCTCGCGCAACCCGTCCACGAAGGAGCCGAGAGCCGGGTGAGCCGCGTCCTCCACCTCCACCTCCACCCGCATCATCCCGCGCTCCCTCCCACCGTCGGGAGAGCAAACCCTCGTGTCGTCCAGCGTCACCTCGCCCAGACGCCGGCCCCCCAGCGATATCTCGTACACCCTGCGGCGCGTGCGCACCTCGAAGAGCACCTTGAGCTTCCTGTTCCCGGCCAGGTACCCGAGGCGCTCCCCCACGGCACCGGCGGAGAGCGGCGACTCCCCCTCTCCCACCGGGCAGGAGATCTCCCGCCGAACCTTCAGGCCGGAGGGATCCCCGCGCGCGAGGAGCTTCATCGTCGCCTCCGCACCGTCCCCCTCCACCCTCCGCACCCGGGCCGCATACCCGGCCCGCATGACCCGCCAGTCGGAGGTGTCATAGTAGGTGTCGACGATCCGCAAATCCCCCGCCGGCTCGACGGAGAGCCCGTCATCCCGCCCGCTTCCCTCCAGAAAGCCCGCCACGGCATCGAGGTCGGCAGCGTCGAACTGCCACTCGATCTCCCGGTGATCCTGCGCAGCGGTCTCAGACACCCCAACGCACCCCCCTTCCCACGTCCGAAGCCTGCACCGCTCAGCCCGGGTCTTCGAGGAGCAGGGCCTGGCTGTCGAGAGGGTCCTGCCCGGCGGGAGGACGCAGCCTCTCGAAGGAGCCATCGGGCTTCATCTCCCAGGCGTTGGCGGTGTCGGAGAGCTGAAGATCCAGGATGCGCCTGACGCGCCGGCGGTGGCGCTCTTCCCGCAGGGGAAACACCTGCTCGACCCGCCGATCGAGGTTGCGCTGCATCATGTCCGCGCTGCCCAGGAGAATCTTCTCGTCCTCTCCTTCGCCGAAGGCGAAGACCCGCGCGTGCTCGAGGAAGCGCCCGACGAGGGAAACCACCCGTATGTTCTCGCTCACACCCTCCATCCCCGGCCTCAGACAGCAGATGCCCCGCACGATGAGATCTACCCTCACCCCGGCCTGAGAAGCCCGGTAGAGGGCCTCGATGATCTGCGGGTCGGTGAGCGAGTTCATCTTCCAGGTGATGCGGGCGCGCTCGCCGTTCCGGGCCCGCTCTATCTGTTCCTCGACCAGGCGCAGGATGCCCTCGCGCAGCGTCAGGGGGGCGACGAGCAGGGCCTTGTACTCCCGCTGGGCCGAATACCCGGTCAGATAGTTGAAGAGATCCGAGGCATCCTCGCAGAGCCCGGGATCGTCGGTGAAGTAGGAGAAGTCGGTGTAGACCCTGGCCGTCGAGGGGTTGTAGTTGCCGGTGCCGAGGTGTACGTAGCGCCTCAAGCCCTGCCCCTCTCGCCTGACGACCAGACAGATCTTCGCGTGGGTCTTGAGCCCCACGATCCCGTAGGCCACGTGCACCCCGTGCGCCTCCAGCTGCCGGGCCCAGGTGATGTTCGGCTCCTCGTCGAAGCGGGCCTTGAGCTCCACCAGCACCGCCACCTGCGTCTGCTCGTCGCGAGCGCTCAGGAGCGCCTCGACTATCGGGGAGTTCGCCCCCACCCGGTAGAGGGTCTGCTTTATCGCGAGCACGTTCGGATCCCCGGCCGCGGCCCGCACGAACTCCACCACCGGCGCGAAGGAGTCGTAGGGATGGTAGAGGAGGATGTCCCCCTGACGGATCGCCGAGGTGATCGAGCGCGAACGCCGGATGGCATCGGGCACCCGGGGGGAGATCGGGGGGTAGAGCAGATCCGACCGCTCCAGATGGGTCAGCTCCTCGAAATCCCCGAGCCCGATCGGCTCCGGGACGGCGTAGACCGCATCCGGCGAGATGTTGAGGTGGGCGGCGAGCCAGTCCCGCAACTCGCGGGGCATCTCCTCGGTGACGACGAGCCGCACGCTCTGCCCGAACCAGCGGCTCTCCAGCTCGTCCTCTATCGCCTGCAGCAGGTCGGCCGCCTCGTCCTCTTCGATGACGAAATCGGCGTTTCGAGTGACCTGGAAGACGTAGCTCGCCGCGATCTTCTTGCCGGGGAACAGCTCTTCGAGGTTCGCGGCTATGACCTCCTCGACCCTCACGAGGCGTATCTCGGCCCTCCCGCCGTTGCCGCGCTCCGGCTCACCGCCGGAGAGCCTTATGAACCGGTCTATCGTCGTCGGGACTTTGAGCCGGGCCATCACCCGCCGCCCCCGGTCCTCGAGCACGACCAGGAGGTTGAGCGAGAGGTTGGAGATGTGCGGGAAAGGATGCGCGGGGTCTATGGCCAGAGGGGTCAAAACGGGGAAGATGTCCCGGATGAACTTCTCCCTGAGCTCCTCTTTCTCCGCCTTGCGCAACCTGGCGTAGGGAACGAGGTTTATTCCCTCGCGCCGCAGCGCCGGCATCAGCACCTTCTCCAGGACCTCGCGTTGTTCGGCGAGGAAGCCCCGGGTATGTTCGTGGATGCGCGCGAGTTGCTCCTCGGGGGGCATGCCGTCCGGCACCGGGTTGGGGAGCTCCGCAGCGACCTGCTGCTGCAGCCCCGAGACCCGGATCATGAAGAACTCATCCAGGTTGGTCGCAGAGATCGCGACGAAACGCACCCGCTCCAGCAGCGGGTGCCTCTCGTCCCACGCCTGAGCGAGCACCCGCTCGTTGAAGGAGAGCCACGAGAGCTCGCGGTTGATGTACAGCGAAGGGTCTGAGAGGTTGATCTCCTGCTCTTCCCTCCGCGCCGGGTTCGTCAAGACGGCACCTCCTCTCCAGCGGTGCCCCCGGTGAGCGCTGGATGAACGCCCTCTTCCATTCTTCCTGCAACCTCACACGCCCTCAGAGGGGCATCAACCTGCACCACGCACCGACGCCCGCACGTTCCGAACCCCGCCCATCATATCGTCTCTTCGGCCCGCGGTGCTACCCTTCCTGGTTTCGGCGTACGTTGAAGCGGTTCATGGCCGCCTCGGGCCCTTCTTCGATCACCGCCTCGGCGGCGTCCGCCGCGCGCGGGATCGTCTCCCTCACCACCCCGTCCATCCGCCCGAGCACGTAGTCGATCACCTCGACACCATCCGGAGGACGGCCTATCCCGACCCTCACACGCGCGAACCGCTCCCCGATGTTCCCGATCACCGAGCGCAGCCCGTTGTGACCGCCGGCGCCGCCGCCGAGCTTCACCCTCACCGTGCCCGCGGGCAGATCCAGGTCGTCGTGGACGACCAGGAGACGGTCGCCGGAATAGGCGACGAGGGCCCGGCCCGAATCGTTCATGAACGTGGTCGGCTTGACGAGCACGACCGAAAAGCCGTCCAGGCGGATCTCCGCCTCCTCGGCCCGCTTCCGCCTGCGCCAGGCGCCGCCGTGGCGGGCGGCCAGCTCGTCCACCACCATGTAACCCGCGTTGTGGCGGGTGTTCGCGTAGGAGCGTCCCGGATTGCCGAGCCCGGCGACGACCCACCGCTTCGTATCCAGCCCCGACCCCCGGCGCTACTCCTCGGACTCTTCCCGGTCCTCGCCGGAAGGCGCCTCGGGCGGGGTGGCCTCCGCGGCCTCCTCCGGTTGCTCCTCGGCGATTCCGGCCTCCGCGGCCTCCTCCTCGGTGATCTCGGTCGGCGTGGTCACGGTCACCACGACCTCCTCCGGGTCGGAGACCAGCGTCACCCCCTCGGGCAGCTCGATCTCGCCGAGCGTCAGGTTCTCGCCCATGCCGAGGTTCGAGACGTCGATCTCGAGCTCCTGCGGGATGTTGCCCGGGAGCGACTCCACCTGCACCTCGTAGAGGACCTGCTGCAGCACGCCGCCCTCCTTGGCCCCCGGCGCCTCGCCCGAGACGACGACCGGCACCGTCACCTCGATGCGCTCGGTCATGTTCACCGGGGCGAAGTCCACGTGCAACAGCCTCCCCGTCAGCGGGTCGCGCTGCACGTCGACGATCCTCGCCGTCGCCTTCTCGCTGCCCGGAAGCTCTATGTCGTAGAGGGCGTTGTCCCCCAGATGGTGGATCGTCTGGTCGATCACCTTCGCGGGTACGGCCATGACCCGTCCTCCATCCGGGCCGTTCCCGTAGAGGACGGCGGGAAGCATCCCGGCGGCCCGCAGCCGCCGGGCGTCGTTCTTGCCCCTCCGCTCACGCTCCTCGGCGCGCAGGCTGACGTTCTCCGGCATGAAAGTTACCTCCCTCTCGTATCTCTAGAAGAGCTGGTTCTCGCCCATGAAGACCGCGCTCACCGACTCGTCGGTGAACACGTTGCGTATCGTGCTGGCCAGAATCGGGGCGATCGTCAGGCGCTTTATCTTCCCCGAGGTCTTCCCCCGCTTCGGAGGGAGGGTATCGGTCACCACGACCTCCTCTATGGGAGAAGCCTCTATCTTCTCGTAGGCCGAACCCGAGAACTCCCCGTGGGTGGCCGCGGCCCGGATGTCCCGCGCCCCCTCCTGCACGAGCCTCTCCGCCGCCCCGACCAGCGTCCCGGCCGTCCCGATCACGTCGTCTATCATGATCGCCCGCTTGCCGGCCACCTCCCCTATGACGTGGGTGACCTCCGACTGGCGGGCGGCGTGCCGGGTCTTGCTCAGGATGGCCCAGGGGAGCTCCAGATGCCCGGCGAAGGCCTTGGCCATCTTCACCTCCCCCGTGTCCGGGGCCACGACCACGGCGTCATCAGCCCCCCTGAAGCCCGCCTCGACGAAGTAGTCGACGAAGGTGTGCATCGCGGTCAGGTGGTCGACCGGGAAGGAGAAGAACCCCTCGATCTGCCCGACGTGCAGGTCCATCGTCATCACCCGCTCGGCACCGGCCGCCGCGATCAGGTTCGCCACCAGCCGCGCGGAGATCGGCTCGCGCGGTTTGGTCTTGCGGTCCTGGCGGGAGTAGGCGTACCAGGGGATGACGGCCGTGATCCGCTTCGCCGAGGCCCGGCGCGCCGCGTCGATCATCACCAGAAGCTCCATCAGGTTCTCGTTGACCGGTTCCCCGAGCGACTGGATGATGAAGACGTCCGCCCCCCGGACGGACTCCAGGTAGCGGGCGTAGACCTCCCCGTTGGGGAAGGTCTCCAGCTCGACCTCGCCCAGGGGTACGTCGAGACGCTCGGCGATCCGCTCGGCCAGCTCGGGATATCCCCGGCC
>JAIMBO010000080.1 GCA_023511405.1 Rubrobacteraceae bacterium | reverse complement strand
GATCTGGTGAAGGCCGGGATCATCGACCCCGCCATGGTCACCCGCTCGGCGCTGCAGAACGCAGCCTCCATCGGTAGCCTCATCGTCACCACCGACGTGGTCGTCGCCGAGCCCGAGGAGGAGCAGCAGCCCGCCATGCCCGGCGGCGGGATGATGTAAGACCCGCTGCTTCGAACTTACCCTCTGCAGGGCGGCCCCGAACGGGGCCGCCCTCTTTGTTTGTGCTTCTCTTGACATTCTCCGGGCGGGCTTTTATCATTGATATTGGTCATACCTTTGGGTAAAGGAGGGAGAGGTGAGCGCCTTCTCGGGCAGTTCTCCGGCAAGCTCGGCGGGCGTTTCGAGGGGTGGGGACGACCTCCCGTACCGCAGGGTGCTCGTGGCGTTGGATGGGTGTGAGCTGACCCACGGGGTTCTGGAGCGGGGGGCCGAGCTCGCGGAGCTGCTGGGGGCGGAGGTTCACGTGGTGTGCGTGCAGGAACCGCCGCCGGCTCTGCAGACGCAGATCCTGGGCGAGACCCCGCGCGAGGTCTTCGAGGAGCACCTGGAGGAGGTCCGGTCGCGGATCCGCGAGGCTCTGGAGGGGTGCGGGGTGCACGTGGAGAGCCTGGAAGTCTGCGGTGGGAGCCCGGCCGGCGTCATATTGCACCTCCTCGAGGAAGGGGGGTTCGATCTCGTAGTCTTGGGCCGCCACGGCAGGGGGATCAGACACCGTTTCCGCCCCGGCTCCACGACCCACAGGGTACTCGCCTGCGCTCCCTGTCCGGTCCTGGTTCTGCCCTGCATGGATGAGAAGACGATCGGGATGGACCGGAAGGAGGGCGTCGGAGAGAGGGTGTGAACCCGGGATCCGAGAAACGGGGTGATCAGCGGTGAACCTTTATCTCATCGATGGTGCGAGGTTGCGTAGACTGCGCGAGGAGAGGGGGCTCTCGCGTGAGGATCTCTCCCGCGCCACCGGCCCTTACAACCCGGACGGCGTCCGGCTCATAGAGGAACTCGAACGCCAGCCCAGGGTGCACGTCCTCGAAACCATAGGCCGCAGGATTGCCGCGGCGCTCGGCGTTGGGCTCTCTGAGCTCACCGCCTACCCCGACCCACCCGAGGATGTCCTCCTCGCAGAGAAGCCCACCGGTGCGACTCTGTTCTCACCCGACTCCCTGCTCCGCCCCCCTCGGAACTAAACCCCCAAAAGATGTTGACCTCGACCGGAAACGATGATAACATTCGCTCCGAAATTTGGTCATACCAAATGGTATTGCCAAAAAGGGAAGGAGAGAGGATGACTGAGGTGGCTGGAAGGGAACCCGGTGCTGCCGCGGAGGCCGTGGAGGGGAGGGCTTCGACGGAGGTACTCGAGGAAGCCAAGAGCGTGGAGTTCACGTATCGCGGGATCTTCCAGAAGACGCTCGCGGCGAACTTGTGCAAGCACGTGGTGATGGCCAACCGCAGGCGTGAGTGGCTGGGGTCCACGATCCAGCGTTACAGCGACTCTCCGGAGCGCAATGGGGTTCCGGCGAAGCAGTTCGCGGTGATCGCGCCGGACGAGGAGCGGTTGCAGGAGCATCTGGCGAAGTACGAGCCGGGTGAGCTCGACGTGATCACGGTGCTCGACGACACGCTGTGCGACGGGGTGGAGTCGTGGGCGTTCTACGGGCGGCAGCCGATAAACCTGCGGCTGCGGCGCGGGGGGACGCTGCTCGTCGTATCGCATCGGTCGGCGGAGGAGTTGCTCCGGGTGATCCCGCGCAAGCCCTGGCCCTGGACGCTGGCGATCCTGCCGGGCACGCCCAGCATGGGCGGGCTCTGGGTCTACCGGGACGACGGGACGGACATGCGGGTGCTCGGGGCTATAGCGAAGGTGAGGCCGGACATCTTCGAGCTCGAGGCCGTCGAGGAGGTGGTCGAGGAGGACGAGAAGCTCGGGGATGAGCATCTGGAGGCTCTGCGCAGCGGTTACGAGGAGGTGAGGGTCTACGAGGTCGCTGCGGGAGAAGGCAAGGAGGACGACTACGAGCCGGTGAGGCTGCCCGGCTACCGCGAGATGCGCGAGGCGATAATCGTCGAGGCGCGCAAGCCCGGCGAGCGCAACCCCGACTACAAGACCTCTTCGGACAGGACCATGCGTCCGCTGGTCGATTTCGACGCGTGCATCAAGTGCCGGCAGTGCTGGCTCGATTGTCCGGATGAGGCGTTCGACGTGACCGAGGAGGGATATTTCCCGGTCAACTACGACTACTGCACCGGGTGCGGGCTGTGCTCGCAGGTCTGTCCTGTGGAGGACTGCATCGTGATGGTCAACGACCTGGAGTTCATCGAGGAGGGTAATCGGGACGTCTTCCCGAGGTGGAAGGAGGATCCGGAGGGCTACCGCGAGTGGAGGGAGGAGAAGATAGCCAGGGGGAGGGTCAGGCACAGCGGTTACTTCAACACCGACGTTTGGGCTCCGGTGGACGGCGGAACTGCGGAGCGTTAGCGAGAGAGGAGGAGAGAGGATGACCGTTGCGCGGCCCAGGGGTCGGCAGATCGAGAAGCTGACCACGGGGACTCAGGCGGTGGCGCAGGCCGTCAAGCTGGCCGACGTGGACGTGACCGCGGCCTACCCGATACGGCCCTACGACGGCGTGATGCAGGCGGTGGCCAAGCTCATCGCCGACGGCGAGCTCGAGTGCGAGTACATCGTGGCCGAGGGGGAGCACTCGCAGTTCGAGATCTGCAAGCACGCCTCCGCCGTCGGCAGCCGGGTGTTCGTGGGGTCTTCCGGGGTCGGATGGATGTACGCGATGGAGTCACTCGCGGTCACCCCGTCGCTCCGGCTCCCGGTGGTGGCGATGATCGGCAACCGGGCGCTCGACGACCCCGGGGCGTTCGGGGTCGAGCACAACGACGCGATGGTCGTGCGGGACCTGGGGTGGCTGCTTTTCTGGGTCGAGGATGCGCAGGAGTGCTTCGACGCGACGCTCATGGCCTATCGGGTCGGGGAGGACAGGAGGGTCTCGTTCCCGGTCGGGATCTGCGTCGACGGGGCGTTCATCACCCACTCCCAGACCCTGATCAAGATCCCCGACCAGGAGACCGTCAACGAGTTTCTGCCGCCCTACGACCTGGGGGACCGGCTGCTGCACCCGGACAACCCGATCACGATAGCCCCGCAGGCCAACGAGGACTGGGTCATGGAGATCCGCAAACAGACCGACGAGGCCGCGAGGAGGGTGAAGGGTGTGATCCGGGAGGCGCACGACGACTTCAGGCGGCTCTTCGGGCGGGGTGGGGACAACCCGTTCTTCGAGGAGTACATGACCGAGGATGCGGAGTACGTGCTCCTCGGGATGGGATCCCTGGGCCTTCCGGCCAAGGTCATGGTGCGCAGGCTGCGCGGGCGCGGCGAGAAGGTCGGCTTCATCCGGCTGAAGTGGTTCAGGCCCTTCCCCGACGAGGAGCTCGCCGAGTCGCTCGGCCGTTTCCGGGCGGTGGGCGTCATAGACCGCGACTACTCCTACGGCTCCCCGCAGCAGGGCGGGGTGCTCTTCACCGATCTGCGGGCCGCGCTCTACGACGCCGAGAGGAGACCCCGGCTGGTCAACTTCATCGGTGGTCTGGGCGGGCGTGAGCTCACCCCCGAGATGATGGACGAGATGGCCGAGATCACCCGACGCGCCGCGCGGGGAGAGGATGTCCCCACCGTAAGCTGGATCGGGGTACGCGAGTAGAGGCAACACAGGAAGGAGGTCTTCCCTTGACCGTGGAGGCACCGGGACGGGTTCTCAAGCTCGACCCGATAAGGTCGATAAAGAAAGCACCGGTGGAGGAGTACTTCGAGTCCGGGCACAGGACGTGCCAGGGGTGTCTCTCCTCGCTGCCGATGCGGCTGATGGCCAAGGCAGCCGGCCCGCGCACGATCGTGCTCGGCTCGACCGGATGCATGTACGTGGCCAACACCACCTACATGACCACCCCCTGGGTCGTGCCCTGGATGCACACCCAGCTCGGGGCCGCCGGCTCCGCGGCGGTCGGGACCGCGGCCGGGCTCAAGGCGCTGATGCGCAAGGGCAAGATCAAGGACGAGCCCATAAACGTGATCGCGTTCTGCGGCGACGGCGGCGGGGCCGACATGGGGCTCTCGGCCATAAGCGCCGCGCTCACCGACATCGAGTACAACCTCCTGATCTTCCTCTACGACAACGAGTCCTACGCCAACACCGACATCCAGACCTCGGGGCAGACGCCTTGGGGGGCGGTGACCACCTTCAGCCCGCCCGGAAAGAAGCACCGCATCATGCAGCGTCGGTGGAAGAAGAACGTCCCCGGCATGCTCGCCGCCGGGCACCCCGACACCAGGTACATAGCCTCCGGGACCCCGGCGATGCCGGTCGACATGATGGACAAGGTGCGGGCGGCCCTGCGCGCGGGGGGGCCGACCTACATCCACGTGCTCGACCCGTGCCCGAAGGGCTGGCACTACGACCCCGAGCACTCCGTCGAGCTCGGCAAGCTCGCGCTCGAGACCGGCATCTACCCGCTCTACGAGATCAAGGACGGGGTGCTGGAGTTCACCGGGATAACCAAACAGATCGCCACGGGCCGGCGGCGCCGCAAGCCGGTGCGCGAGTACCTGGAGAAGCAGGGGCGCTTCGCCCACTTCAAGAACCAGGACTACGCCTACTTCCAGAAGAAGGTCGACGAGATGTGGGAGCAGTGGATCATCCCGTGCGTCGTCGCCTTCAGCTACGGCGGGCCCATAAACATAACCGGCGCGGAGCCGAAGGTGAGAAACAAAAACGTCGAGCGGGTGAACGCCTCGTGGACCGGGGAGCCGGGACACGCCCATGAGGAGTACGAGGGCGTCCCCGACGCCCCGAGCGAGCCCTGGCGTGACGACAACCGGCTCGACGAGTACCCGAACGCCCTGCCTTCCACCGGGCACTAGGGTGGAGAGATTCTGCGGGGGAGGAGGTGATGTCTGGGTAGCGGGGTTGGTAACCGGGAGCGGTGAAAAAACCACGGGGAGGGTGGAGACTCTCCCCGTCGAGGCAAAGGAGGAGTGAGAAGCGATGCCGGCTGACAGCGACGAGGGCGCTTCTGCCGCCAACTACAGGGAAGGGCGGCTTCACAGCCAGGCTCATCGCGTGGAGGGTGCACCCGAGGCGCCGACGGGAGAGGTACGGGGAACAGAGGAGAGGTACTGGGACCCCGGACGTGGAGAGCCGATGCCGATCCGGAAGCTCCCGGAGGCACCGGTGGCAATGCACCTCCTCGGACCGGCGATGGTCCTGGTGGCGCTCGGTGTAGGGCTCGGCGAGACCTTCATGTGGCCACGGCTCGTCATAATCTTCGGGCCGCAGATCCGGTGGCTGTTTTTGATCGGGGTTTCGCTGCAGGCCGTGGTGATGCTCGAGATGGCCCGGTACGCGATGGCGACTGGCGAGAGCATCTTCTTCGGTGCGGCGCGGATAGCCAAGCCGTTCATGTGGTTCTTCTTCGCGGTGGCGATCCTGGTGTACATCTGGCCGGGGCACGTCTCTCTGGGCGCCCAGGCCTTCGAGTACATGACCGGGATAGGATGGCTCGGCACGGCCATAGTGGGGATAATCATCATGGGGGTCATCTACACGGTGGCCAAGTACGTCTACAGCATCCTCGAGGCCGTGCTCTCCGTCCTGATCGGGCTTTTGGTGATAGGTTCGGTGATAGTCGCCGGGATCGTGGGTACCTGGCACGAGTTGTGGGCCACGCTTTATGGGCTGGTCTCCTTCGGATACATGCCCAAGGCGGCGATGAGCGCGGCGTGGTTCCCGGTGATCGTCGGTTCTATAGCTTTCGCCGGTCCTTCGGGCATGCAGCAGATGTGGTACACGCTCTGGCTGCGCGACAAGGGCGCGGGTATGGGGGCGCACATCCCCAGGATCAAGGGCCTCATCCACCTGGACGAGGAAGAGGAGACCATGCCCTCGCGGGGGTTCATGTTCGACACCGAGGACCAAGACGAGATGCGCAAGTGGCGCGACTGGAGGCGGTGGGTGAGCTTCGACGCCATCCTGCTTTTCTGGGGCATAACGATGCTCGTGACCATCGTCTTCACGATCCTGGCTCAGGCCGCCGGACAGATCAACCCCCACGTGATCGGCGTGATCAAGGGCGGTGACGAGACGGCGGCGATCTCGGCCATCGCGGCGGCGTACAAGAGCGCCGGCGGCACGGTGCTCAAGCTCGTCTACCTGGGCTTCATCGCGATCGTCGGCTGGAAGGGAACCTTCGGGATCTTCGACGCCTTCGCCCGCGGCCAGTCGGACATGACCTACTACTTCATCCCGGGAGCGCGCCGCTTCAGCATGAACAAGCTGTACTTCGCCTTCCTCTACGGGGTGATGGCCTTCGGCATACTGGTCCTGCTGTTCGGCCCCGCGGATGGCCCGGCCTCCGTGCTCGACATCCTGGCGTTCCTCTCGACGTTCGCGATGGGTGCCTACTGCATCCTGCTGCTGTTTACAAACAACCTGCTGCTTCCGAAGAGAATCCGCCCGAACATGATCGTCAACGTCGTCCTGGCGGCCGGGGCGATCTTCTACCTGGGCATGCTGTTCTACAGCCTGTTCCGGTTCGGGGTGGTGGTGGGTTGATCGCGATGCGTCTGCCGACGCGCAGGGCGTGGGAACTCGCCTTCCCCGGCATGGTGGTCGGACTGGTTACGGGACTCATGGTGGGGGGACTGGCCGTCTACGGCGGCCTGTCCCCCGCCCTCGTCGCCCTCGACACGCTCGGTCTCTGCGTGCCGCTGGTCCTGCTCGGCGCCCTCTACGACCGGCTCCTGGCGGCGGGACGGATACGCCTTGCCGGGGTCGCCCCCGCGATGCTGTTCTGGACGCTCGGCTTCCCGGCGGCCCGGCTGGTGCAGCAGCTCGTCCTCTGGGGGGGGACCGGCTTCGGCGGGGGAAGGGTCTTCCCGGACGGGTTCTTGCCCTTTCTCGGCTACCAGGCCCTGCTCGGTGCGGGCTACGGGATAGGCTTCCTGTGGATACACGAGATCCTGGCCTTGTGGTGGTGGCCGAGGATAGCGGAGCACAACCCCGTGGCCATGAGATACGTGCGGCAGCTTGTGGGAAGTGCTGCCGGATCTTCCGGGGCCATTAGGCGGCATTCCAGAGGTCGAAGGCGAAATAAGACTAGTTAAGGAAAGGTCTCCTTAGAGAGACCTTTCAGCGGCGCCTGGGACCTCCAAGACCGGGACATGCTGGATGAGCCGGCATTTTGTGTCTTTCTGCACGGGACGCAGGGAAAAGGAGGGTGGTCTAGATAACGGCTTTCGTACCACTTCTGGCCAGACTTTTGGGCGTGATCTTCACCGCTGTTATGCTCTCCGGAGACAACGCGGTGGTGATCGCCCTGGCAGCGGGGAGGCTGAAAAGACGAGAACGCAAGAGAGCCATCTTTTTTGGGGCGGCCGGGGCTGTTTTCTTGCTGCTAGTGTTCGCCTCGGTCGTGACCCTGCTGCTGCAGATACCCTACTTCCGCGTCGCGGGGGGCTTTTTGCTCTTCTACATAGCCTGGGAACTCGTCCAGGGGGATGGGGAAGCCAAAAACCCGAAGGTCCAGGGCGGAGAGAGTATCTGGCAGGCCATAAGGATAATAGTGGTGGCCGACGTCTTGATGTCCCTCGACAACGTTCTTGCCCTGATCGGGGTCTCCGGAGGCAACCTCTGGCTGCTCGGGGTGGGGCTAGCCTCCACCGTGCCGGTGGTCTTCTGGGGGAGCCGGCTCCTCATCCGGGTGCTGGAGCGCTGGGGCTGGCTCGTCTACGCCGGGGCCGCGCTGCTCGGGTGGGTGGCTATCGGTATGATCTTCAGTGACGACTCGGTGCAGAGGTTCGCCGCCTCGGTGCGCAACCTTGAGGACCCGATAGAGGCGGCGATCACCGCCGCCTTCGTGCTCTTCTGCTGGCTGTGGGCCAGAAGCAGGCGACATCCACCGCAGCGGGATGATGACCATCGGGAGCCGTGATGGTTGGCTCGCAGGTTGCAGTAGAAGACCTCCTCGACGTCTCCGAGCTCCTCGCAGATTGGGGGGTGCTGGCCCGGCTGCCGGGCATACTCCTGGTCAACCTGATCCTCTCGGGGGACAACGCGGTGGTCATCGCTCTTGCGGCGCGAACCCTCAAGGACCGGCAGCGGCGCCGGGCCATCGTGTACGGTTCCGCCGGCGCCGTAGTCCTGAGGATCCTGTTCGCTGGTTTCATCTCCCTGCTCCTCGAGCTCCCCTTCCTGCAGGCGGTGGGCGCGCTGCTTCTGCTCTGGATCGCCTGGAACCTCTCCGGCGACGACCCCGGTGTAAGCGAGGTGCGGGCCGGAAACAGCGTTCTCGGGGCCGTGAAGATCATAATCCTCGCCGATGCGGTGATGTCCCTCGACAATGTTCTGGCCCTGATCGGGGTCTCCGGGGGCAACCTGTGGCTGCTCGGGGTCGGGGTGGCGATGACCGTGCCGCTCGTGGTCTGGGGCAGCTCTTTCCTCACCTCTCTGCTGGAGAGGTGGACCTGGCTGGTCTACGCCGGGACTGGCCTTCTGGTCTGGGTCGCGGTCGGGATGTTCTTGGACGACGGCGCGATCCGGACCCTCGTCGACGTCCCGGCACGCCTCGAGGATGCCATCGGGCTGGCTGCCGCCGCGTTCTTCGTCGCCTCCAGCTGGTTCGCGCGACGCGGGAGGGGGAGTGCGTGATCTCCTCAGAAGACGATGACCACCCGGCCCCGCAGGCCACCGGCGTCCATGATGCGCTGGGCTTCGGCCGCCTCCTCCGGCGGGTACTCGCCGGCGACGCGCAGCCTCAGCCTGCCCTTCGAGGCGAGACGACGCAGCTCCTCCAGCCAGTCCGTCCGCTCGAGTACCCTGAAGACCATCACCGGCTCCACCCGGATCCCTCGCTCCGGCTGCTCCGGACGCCAGCCGCGAACCGTGATCATGCCTCCACTATCGCGGACGGCCCCAATCGCCCGCTCGTGCAGCAGCGCGGTGTCGAAGAGGCCGTCGGCCCCTTCGGGCGCCACCTCCCGTACCGCTGCGGCGAAGTCCTCCCCGCGCGGGACGACCACGTCCGCCCCGTATGATTTGACCAGATCTTCGTCTTCCGGCCTGGCGTCTGCGATGACCCGCAGGCCCGCCTCCTTTGCGAGCCCGATGACGTAGGAGGCGAGGAGCCCCGCCCCGCCCGTCACCGCGAGCGTCTGCCCGGGCTCGAGCGCGAGGGTCTCGAGCCCCAGCCTGGCCGTGAGCCCGTTCATCGGCAGGGTCGAGGCCTGCTGCAGCGTGGCACCCTCCGGGATCGGCACCACGGAGGCCGCCGGAACCACGATGAACTCCGCCTGCGCCCCTCCCTCGGGTCTCCGCGGGTTGACCGCGGCCATCACCTCCTCCCCGACCTCGAGGCGGTCGACCCCCTCTCCTACCGCCTCGACCGTCCCGGCCGCGTCCATCCCCGGCGTCCAGGGTGGAGGTACATCTTCAACGCCCCTCTGCCGGAGTCCGATGTCCGTCGGGTTCACCGCCGCCGCCCGAACCGCGATCCGAACCTCCCCGGGACCGGGATCACGCACCTCCCGCCGTACGACCTCGAGTACCTCGGGACCACCAGGCGCCGTGATGCCCACGGCGCGCGCCTCCTTCGTGCTCACCGGACCTCCTTTCTCCCGATGAACCGCGCCGGTTCCTTATCGGTGCTTTTCTTCATCATCCCGCTCGGGAAAGTTCATCACCGGAACCACCCCTCGTCAAGCCTGGTTCGCTTTTTCGAGAGGTTCTCCCCGAGCGCGCAGATGTTCCGTGGCACGAGCCGTGGGCTCTTTTCAATGTTTTATGGAGGCGATGACTGCCTCTGCCGTTTTGCGGGCGCGATCCGGGTTGCTCCAGGCGTCGAGGCGGCTGGAGACCTCCAGGCGCATCCAGGGGGAGGTCCACACCACCTGGTCTCCGACGGTGAGCCTTAGGGGTTCGTCGAGTTCGCAGGTACCGAAGTCGCTACCCGGTGGGTATTCGAGTATGCGTTCCCCCGCGCACTCCTCGGCGACGAGCTCCGCGGCGGTTTTATCTGGGGAGATGTGGAAATCGAAGGAGTCGCGGGGCGCGGGCCAGTGGGTTATGACGATGCCGTCTTTCCCGAGGACGCTCACGACCCTCCTGTACCCCCGCAGGTGTTCCGGGAGGGGGTGTGGGAGGTCGAGCTCGTGGTCGTGGAGACGGCGGCGCAGTTCGGCGTAGAAGGTCTCGAAGTACTCGGTTATCCGGGAGCGGAGCTCTTCCAGGGTCTCGTCGTCCATCTCTCCGAGCGACACCCTGCGTCCCTCGAGCATGGCTCAGATCTCGTAGCCCAGGTCCTCTGGTCTCAGGTCCGGGTCCACCGGTGGTGGGGGAGAGGGGTGAGTGGTGAGGGTCTGGGCCTCGATGCCGAGGGCCTCCGCCAGGCTCTGCGTGACGCTGTCCTTCACCTCCGTGCGGGGGGTGGCCTCCAGCCCGACAACCACGCC
>JAIMBO010000079.1 GCA_023511405.1 Rubrobacteraceae bacterium | reverse complement strand
TTTATCAGGTCGGCGTAGTGTTCGCGCTCGCGCACCACGGCCCAGCGGTCACCCCGCACCAGGACCTCCGCCGGGCGGCGGCGGGAGTTGTAGTTGGAGGCCATCGAGAAGCCGTACGCCCCGGCGCCCATCACCGCCAGCACATCCCCCTCGCGCGCGTCGGGGAGTTCGCGGTCGCGGGCGAGGAAGTCCCCGCTCTCGCAGACCGGGCCGACGAGGTCGGCGTGTACCGTACCCCGGCCGTCCTCGAGCGGGAGCACCTCGTGGTAGGCGTCGTAGAGGCTCGGGCGGAGCAGGTCGTTCATCCCGGCGTCGGCGACCAGGAACGTCTTCTCGCCCCCCTGCTTGCGGTAGAGCACGCTCGTCAGAAGGACCCCGGCGTTGCCGGCGATGTAGCGGCCCATCTCGCAGAGTATCGTGGCCCCCGTCGCGGCGAGCGAGGATCTCAGCGCCTCGACCAGTTCCCTGGGGGTGGGTGTCTCCTCGTCGTGGTAGCGGATGCCCAAGCCCCCGCCGATGTTGAAGTAGCGGATGTCGTGTCCGGCGTCCCTCAGGTCCTCGACGAGCGCGGCCGTCTTCTCGACCGATTCGACGTAGGGGGTGGTCTTGAGCAGCTGGGAGCCGATGTGCTGGTGGATCCCGATCAGGTCGACACACCGGTACTCTTCCATCCTGCGCGCGAGCGCGGCGGCCTCCTCGAGGGGGATGCCGAACTTGGCGTAGGAGTGCCCGGTGGCGATGTGCGGGTGCGTCTCGGCCTCGACGTCCGGGTTGACCCTGAGCGCCACCCGGGCTCGCTTGCCGTGCATCACCGCGAGCCGCGAGATGCACTCCAGCTCGCCCGCCGACTCGACGTTGAACATCAGGATGCGCTCCCCTAGACCACTCACCAGCTCGTCCTCCGTCTTCCCCACGCCGGAGAAGACGACCTTCTTGGGGTCGAAGCCGGCCCGCATCACCCGGTAGAGCTCCCCGCCGGAGACCACGTCCGCCCCGGCCCCGAAAGAGGAGAGCGCCCTCAGGACGGCCAGGTTGCCGTTCGCCTTGACCGCGTAGCAGATCATGTGCTCCAGCCCGGCCCCCGAGAAGGCTCCGTCCAGCTCGCGGTAGGCCCGCTCGAGCGCCGCGTGGCTGTAGACGTAGACCGGGGTCCCCGCCTCACGGGCTATCTCGGAGAGGGGTACGTCCTCGCAGAAGAGAGCGCCCCCCTCGCTGTGAAACTCGTCCAACGGAAGTTACCTCCTTCTCGCCCTTCCACCTCATCTCACGGCGATCTTCCCGCCCCCTCACAAAGTCGACCCTACAGGGAATATACTCCTCCCCGGAACCAGACGCGAGGAGAAGATGGAACACGAAACCCCGGTGAAACGGCTGATCCTGAACCCCGCGCTCGAATCCGGCGGTGACTACCCCCTCCTGCGGCTCGACGAACGCCGCCGGGAGCTGGAGCAGCGGGGCGTCGAGCTCTTCGACTTCGGCACCGGTGATCCGCGCGAGCCGACCGACGAGAGGATAAGGCAGGCCCTTACAAACGCCGTCCCAGAGGTGAGCCGGTACCCGACCGTGAGCGGCTCGAGGGAACTGCGCGAGGCTTTCTGCGGCTGGATGCGGCGCCGCCACGGCGTGACGCTAGACCCGGAGACGGAGGTTATCCCCGCGAACGGCTCCAAGGAAGCGATCTTCCACCTCCCGTTCGCCTTTCTGCACCACTCCCACGCCCGTAAAGGCGTCGCCTACGGCACGCCGGGCTACCCGGTCTACGAGCGCGGGACCGCCTACGCCGGGGGGGAGCCGCTGCCGGTGCACCTGCGCCGCGAGGATGGTTTTTTGCTACCGCTCGAGGAGGTAGACCCGGAGAGGACCAGGATGCTCTGGATCAACTACCCACACAACCCGACGGGCTCCTCCGCCCCCCGCGCCTACCTGGAGGAGGTGGCCGCCTTCTGCCGCGAGCATGACATCCTGCTCCTCTCCGACGAGTGCTACAACGAGATCTACTCCGGCGAGCCGCCGCCTTCGATACTGGAGGTGAGCAGGGAGCGCACCCTGGCCGTCTGCTCTCTGTCCAAGCGCAGCGGCATGACCGGTTACCGCACGGCGATGATCGCCGGGGACGCGGAGATGATCTCCGCCCTGAAGAGGATGCGACCCTCCGTCGGTGTCGCGACCCCCTCCTTCGTGCAGGCCGCCGCGACCGCCGCCTGGTCCGACGACGCCCACGTCGAGCGTCGCCGGCGCATCTTCGGCGAGAAGCGCGCGCTCTTCACGGAGTTCTTCGAGAGGACGGGCATCCCCTACCTCCCCACAGAGGCGAGCTTCTACCTGTGGGTCGCAGCCCCCGGCGGGGACGACGAGGCGTACGCCCTGCGGCTGCTCGAGGAGGGCATCATAGTCGCCCCCGGACGCTCGTTCGGCCCCGGAGGAGAGGGCTACGTAAGGGTCGCGCTCGTCCCCTCGATTGAGGAGTGCCGCAGGGCCATAGGGCGCTGGGAGAGGATCGAAGGTTAGCCAGCCGGCGGTAGGACGACCCGGATCTCCGCCAGTTGCCTGTCTTCGCAGTCTCTCGGGACGAGCGTGAGCGTCCCGGCCAGTGGAGGAGGTGAGGGTCTGAACATCACCTTCCCCTCGAACGCCGTCTCCCCGCCGCCGAATTCCGCCCCGGCGTAGCCGTATACCGTTCCCGCCTCATCGCGGGCCTCCCAGCGTCCGGCCAGCACGCTGGAACTGAACCCTTCGTCCCTGGCCCTCTCCATGAGCTCCCTCATGCTCAGGTCCCGGCACAGGTGAGGCGGGGGCGTCGTGTACTCCCCCGCGTAGCGGACGACCAGGACGTTATCCCACGCCTCGAGCGAGGAGACCACACACCTCACGCCCTGAGCCTCGAACTCGTGGACCACCGATACCACGAACCGCAGAGGAAAGCGCGGGAACTCCGTTTCGTCTCCGTCCCCACGATCAGGCGGCCCTGTACCTTCTGGGTACGGTCTGAAATGCATCTCCTGTGCTCCTATTTTGTGATTCTGTTTTGACCCTCGGGAGCACCTTCGCAGAACCCATCACGTGTATAAGCCCTAAGGTCGACTATACCTTCTACACGCCCCACCCCAGTGTGGAAATCGCCCGTGTATCTCTCCCAGTGACGCCGTGGTGGATGAAGGGGCTTGACTTTCGAGTCAAAATGATAATATTTCCCATTGTCTTTGTTGCGCCAAGACCAAGAGTATTCGCGTTCGTAAGCCTTCCCCCTAACGCCGTTTCTGGCTGGCGCCTGCCGATATGAAGTATAATGAACCTTTTACGGAAAACAACAAGTGAGTGATGTTTACAAAGCATTAGCAGTGTAACTGTACTTGTCGATAACGAAATCAAATTCACTCAAACAGCCTCCCGGCCTCCATCTTGCTAAACTGCTCCCGGTCCGGGAAGAGGTGTTCGAGGATACCGGAGGGAAGCCTTTGAGAGAGAGGATAGAGGCCGCCTATCGAGACCGCGGTCTGCTCGAGGAAGAGGAGTACAGGCAGGCTGTCTTCGACGCCATCGCGGCCCTGGACCGCGGTGAGATCCGGGTCGCCGAGAAGCACGGCGGCGAGTGGCGCTCGAACGCCTGGGTGATGCAGGCGATAAACCTCTACTTCGTCGTAGCCGAGATGCGCACGATAACCTCGGGTCCCTTCGAATACCGCGACAGGATCCCGACGAAGAAGAACCTCGCCGAGGCGGGGGTGAGGGTCGTGCCGCCGGGGACGGTGCGTTACGGGGCCTACGTCGAGCCCGGGGTGGTCGTGATGCCCGGCTACGTCAACATCGGGGCCTGGGTCGGGAGCGGGACGATGGTCGACACCTGGGCGACGGTAGGTTCGGGCGCCCAGATCGGACGCAACGTCCACCTCTCCGGCGGCGCGGGAATAGGCGGGGTGCTCGAGCCGCCGGGGGCTATGCCGGTCGTGATCGAAGACGGAGCGTTCATCGGATCTCGCGCCATCGTCGTCGAGGGGGTGCGCGTCGGGGAGGAGGCGGTGCTGGGTGCGAACGTGGTGCTCACGGCCTCCACCCCGATCATCGACGTGACCGGCGAGGAGGAGCGGGTCTACCGCGGCTACGTCCCGCCGCGCTCGGTCGTCGTCGCGGGGAGCCGCCCGCGCGAGTTCCCGAGCGGCACCTACCAGCTTCAGGCGGCGCTCATCATCGGGCGGCGCAGGGAGTCGACCGACCGCAAGACCTCGCTCAACCAGGCGCTGCGCGAGTTCGGGGTGCCCTCTTGAGGGAGAGGCTGCTCGAGGCACTGCTCTTCTTCCTCGAGCGCCCGAGCGTCACCGGAGAGGAGAAGCGCCTCTGCGACGACCTCGAGGCGCGGCTGGCAGGCTCCGGGCTCTGGAGCGTCGGGCGCACCTCCAACAACCTCGTCGTCCGACGCCGCACCCCCGACCCTTCGCGCCCGAAGCTGGTCTTCGCCGGCCACCTGGACACCGTGCCGGAGCCGGAGGGCGGTATCCCGGTGCGGGTGGAGGGAGATGAGGTCTACGGCCGCGGGGCCTCGGACATGAAGGGCGGGGACGCCCTGATGCTCGCCCTGATGGAGAACCTGGACTGGGATGAGGCGCGGGTTGACCCCCTCTTCGTCTTCTACGAGCGGGAGGAGGGGCCGCACGAGGAGAACGGTCTCGGGAGGGTCTTCGAGGAGTATCCGGAGGTGCTGGAGGCGAGGCTCGCGCTCATCCCGGAGCCCACCGCCGGGGCGCTCGAGGCCGGCTGCGCCGGGACCGCGCAGGTCGAGGTCGTCTTCCGGGGAAGATCCGCGCACGCCGCGAGGCCCTGGCTGGGGGAGAACGCGATCTCGAAAGCCGGTGGGTTCCTCGCCGCGCTGCACGAGAGGATGCCGGAGGAGGTCGAGGTCGAGGGCCTCGGGTTCTACGAGGTTCTCACGCCAACCCTCGCCCGCGGCGGGGTCGCGACCAACGTCGTCCCGGACGAATTCCGTATCAACGTCAACCACCGCTTCGCGCCGGGAAGGGGCCGCGAGCACGTGGAGCAGACCTTCGCGAAACTGGCGCGCGAGCACGGGTTCTCCTTCGAGGTGAAGGATTTCGCCGCCGGGGCGCCCCCCGCGCTCGGTGACCCTCTGCTGCAGGAGCTCGCCTCGGAGACCGAGGTGCGGGCCAAGCAGGGCTGGACCGACGTCGCCCGCTTCGCCGCGGCCGGGGTCCCGGCTGCGAACTACGGTCCCGGCATCCCCGAGCAGGCCCACCAGGACGAGGAGCACGTGAAGCTCTCCGTACTCGAGGGATGTTACCGGCGTCTGAAGGATTCCCTCAGCGCCATCCGGAGGGCGACATAGCCTGTCATCCCGGCAGGAGCAGGGACAGCCGGCGGCGATCCCCCATCACCGCGACGAAGCCTGCGCGCCCCTGAGCACCATGCAGAGCGCCAAGCTCAAAGAGTAATGACTCGCAGACTTACAGCAGCAGAAATACCGCCAAGACCAGCAGCTGGATCTGGGAAGCAGGGAAAGACCCGCCATACCGGCCCCGCGGTGGGCAAACGAACGAACACCTCTCGGGCATGTACTGAGAAAGCTGCTCCAGTATCGCCCATGCAGGTTGAAGTTCAGGATGTGACCTCTCGCCGGGTGAAGACTAGCGCGGAGAGCACTACAAACCCTGTCAGGTAGGCTGCCAGCACGAGCGCGGCCTGCTGAGGTTCTACGGGCTCTGCAGGGAGAGGACCGGACTGCGGAGCCAGAGCGCCCTGACCGAAAGCTGCCACGAGGTCTGTAGAGTTGCGGCCGGGCAGCGCTCCAACAAAGGTCTCCAGGCGATCGTTGAAAGTCGCAAGGCCGGTCAGAAGGCCCTCCACGACGAGCAGGTAGACGAGCCCGATCCCAACGCTCAGGGCGCCGCTGCGAAGCAAGACGGCGAGGAAGAGACCCATGTAGGCGTTGGTGGCGAGGATCAGCCAGCCCGCCCCGAGCGCTTCGAGCCACCGGCCTGCAGACGGCCAGCTTACGGGGGTTCCTTCGGCGAGGGAGACCGAGTAGCTGCACAGGGCGCCGAGCACCAGGCCGGCGGCAGCGCCGACGAGCACTACGACCCCGACCGCGGTTACTTTGCCCGCGAGCACAGAGAGCCTGCCCGGACGCTGCGTCAGGACGATCTTCAGGGTATCCCATCCGTATTCGCCGCTGACAGACAGCGCGCCGAAGATAAGGGCCACCCCTGCGCCGATCCCTCCGAACGACCGCAGGGTGGTGGCCAGCACGTTTCGCGGGTAGAGCTCGGCGACAGCGCCCTTTGCCGCGACCGGTGCATCCTGCCGGGGTCCCTGCGAGGAAGCCCCGCCGTCCAGCGCCGTGAGCAGCAGATATGTAAGCAGATACCCCAAAAGCACGATCGAGAGCCCGAAGATCGTCCAGAGGATCCACGTCGCCGGGCGCTTCCTGAGCTTGAGCAGCTCCGCCGCGAAGCTCGCGAGCATCAGACCACTTCCTCTGCGGTGAGTTCCAGGAAGACCTCCTCCAGCGACTGCTCCGCCGGCCTGAGCTCGCTGACGTCCAGGCCCGCTGAGACGAGCCTGCGGTTTATCTCGGCGGCGCGTCCCGGGTCGGTGGTGAGCCTCAGCAGGCCGCCCGAGACCTCGACTTCTTCAACGCCCACGAGCCTCTCCGCTATCTTCGCGGCGTCCTCCAGCGGCGCGGCGCGCACGAGCAGGCCTGCTTTACTGCGCAGCTCGGCGACGGTGCCCTCGGCGACGAGGTGGCCCTTGCGGATCACGCCGACCCGGTCGCAGATCTGCTCGACCTCCCCGAGGAGGTGGCTGGAGAGCAGCACGGTCCTCTCGCCGCGACCGAGCCTCCTTATCAGCTCGCGCATGTCCGCCATCCCCTTCGGGTCCAGCCCGTTGGTAGGCTCGTCGAGGATGAGGAGCTCCGGGTCCTTCAGGAGCGCCGCGGCCACCCCGAGCCGCTGCTTCATCCCGAGCGAATATTTCTTGAACCTGTCTTTGGCCCTCCCCGAGAGCTCGACCGTCTCGAGCATCTCGTCCACCCGTGAGGGCGGCGCACCACAGTAGCGGGCGATCACCCTGAGGTTGTCTCTGCCTGAAAGGTAGGGGTAGAAGGCGGGGGACTCCACCAGGACGCCCACCCTCTTCAGGCCCTCAGGAGCCCCCGGCTCCCCGCCGAGCACGCTCGCCGAACCGGAAGTCGGGCGGACCAGGCCCAACAGCATCCTCAGGGTGGTGGTCTTACCCGCGCCGTTGGGACCGAGGAAGCCATAGACCTCGCCCCGGCGCACCGTGAGGTCGAGGCCGTCCACGGCATTTATCCGGCCGTAGCGCTTGGTCAGATTTCGGGTCTCGACTATCGCATCAGCGTGCATGCAGGATCATCCTTCCAAGAACATCACCACAGTCGATATTAAGAGGAGAGCGAAACCGCCGGCGGCTATGAACCTCAACGTCTTCGAGTCCCGAAGTGGTCTGGCGACAAAGGCCGCGCAAGGTCCGCCAAAGAGAAACAGCAGCACGAGCCTGGGATCGAAGAACGAGACGACGAGAGCGGAGATCGCGCTGGCGGGTATGGCCAGTACCAGCAGCTTCTCCGATGTGTCCAGATCTCTGTCTCTCCCCTCTCGCATCAAGTTCTCCTCCTCAGAACGCTTCCATAAGCACGGGCGTCACGTACGCCTCAACGGGCGCAGCGCAGATTATCAGCAGAGCCGCAAGCGCCAGGCCGACCAGGCAGTCTCCGAACGGGTTCTCCACTGACTTGCCTTTTATCGTCGCCAGACACCAGTGCAAACCCTTGAAGCCAACGACACCAGCGAGCAGCAGACCGGGTATCTCCAAGAGACCGTGGGGCAGGACCCCCGCAGAGATCTCCGCCAGGGACCAGCCCTCGTTCAGCTTTGCGCCGACTGCTATACCGGCAACCATCCCGTTGCCGAACAGGAGAAGCACGGTGAGCAACCCGAAGGTGACAGAGCCGAGCGCCACCAGCACGACCGCTACAAGGTTATTGCTGGCGATCCCGAGCGGGTCGCCCGGTGCCCCAAACCGATCTGCACCGACCACATTACCACCCGGGACACCAATCACGGGCACCACGCCTCCCGCAAGAGCGCCGGCAAGATAGCAACCCAGACAGAGAGCGAAGAGGATCGCATTGCGCCGCAGGAAACGTCCCGCCAGGCAGGCGCCGGGGTAGAACACTGACTCCAACGGCCCGGGGGTGGTCCTGCTCTGTGACGGGTCGCGCTCGCTCAAGATGAGCCCCCGGATCGATCCATCGCGTTCAGCACCGACCGCTCGAAACCGGTCGCGTCTCCGTCGGTCTCGCGCTCAAGGATTATCCTCCCGTCGGATATTATGCTCACGCGGTCGCAGAGGCCGTGGGCAAGCTCTAGGATGTGGGTCGACAGGAAAACAGCTCTCCCAGCGTCTGCGAAGGAGCGCAGAAAGTCTTTCATGAACCGGGAGCTTGGCGGGTCGAACCCGGTCAGAGGTTCGTCCAGAACGAGCACGGTCGGCTCCTGCAGAAGTGCTCCGGCCACGGCCAGCTTCTGGCGCATACCGAACGAGTACGATCCGATCACGTGTTCCGCGCGATCTGCGAGGCCAAACCGCTTCAAACCATCCTCGACGGCCTTTATCTTCTCATCCTCCGGAAGACCCCAGAGATCGGCGACGAACTCCAGATACTGCCGCCCGGTCAGGTACCTGTAGAGGAAGGGCGAATCCGGTACGAAGCCCACGGCCCTGCGTGTTCGCCGTGGAGCGTCTCGCACGTTCAGACCCGCGATGAACACCTCTCCGGAGTCCTGCGGGACCAGCCCGGCGATGATGCGCATGAGGGTGGTCTTGCCGGCACCGTTGGGGCCCAGCAGGCCGTGGATCTCCCCTGCCCGCACCCGGAGCGACACTCCATTCAATGCCCGCACCTCGCCGTAAGACCTGGTGACCCCGTCTAGCTCTATCGGAAACACGGATCAGGCTCCTCCCCAATGCCGGTGCCCGCGCTGCCGGACCAACAGTACCAATCCAAAAGTAACCAACGCGGCCGACAGGAGCACACCTGCTCCGGTGGCAAGGAGCATCGTGTCCTTTTCCAGGTAACCGAAGTAGTGCAGGATGCCGCATATCGCCGCGGCCTCCAGCGCCAGCGTCAGGTAGAGGCCTGAAGCTATGTTGGAGAGCGTCGAGGCGCGCGGAGAGTTGCCGATCTCCCGGTGGTGCTCCCAGTCGAACCTGGGATAGACCGCGCTGCTCCCCACCTGACTCACCCCACACGCCAGCGCGGACGCGATTCCGATGCACAGCGCGGCACCGAACAACGCTGACGGATACCGCAAGAAGGCGTGAGAGGAAACCAACAAGGTTGAGCAGAACACCGTAAGGAGCACGACCTGAAGGGTCGCCTTAGCCGCGAAGATGCGCATCAGCGGCACCGACGCCCGACGGAACAGATCTATGGCTTCACCCTCCGCGTCGATCGCCGTCACGGGAAGCAGAGCCTCCCCGGCGAAAGAACACAGCGTATAAGAGAAGATCAGAAGAGGAAAAACAGCCTGCCACGAGTGAGCCTGGTAGGCGCCTCCGACACCGAGCCCGACCACGAAGCCGATTAAGGTAGCCATCAGGAACAGCATCGTCGAAAACCGTCGACGCACCACCGGAGTTGCCCGGGAGAGAGCGCGAAGGTCTTTGGCAAGGATGGGACCAAACCTGCCAGCCACGGCGGACACGCCAGAGGCGACAAACCGGGTAACCCCGCCCTCCCGCATGGATCGCTCGTAGCCCCACTGGGAGCCCATCGGTATGAGGCGCGCAGTCGCCCACATGACAATGATGGCGACGGGAACGACAACCACGTACGCGAGGACAGTCCACCAGAAAGCCGACACGGCCCGTCCGGAAGCCGCGTCCGCCAGCGAGAAGACGAACCAGTTAGAAGGAAGCCAGGCCCGTTCGGCGAAGGTTTCCACGCTGCGGCTCGCTAGAAAGGTTCTGATCGAAGCCACAACCTCCTGCACCCCTCCCAACAGACGCGTAACGAGTAACGCAAGGACGCCTGCAAGCCCCGCGGCGACCCCGCAACCCAGCGCGATGCCGGCTGCAGAGGACCCGAAAGCCGCGTGCGTGGAGCTTTTGATCCTGTACCCGACCACCCCCCATGCGCTCCGAAGGGTGACCACAGCCGCCAAGAAGGGTGCGTACAGGGCCGCCCAGGCCAGAAATGCGAGCGGGGAGTTTCCGAGGATCCAGATAGAAGCGGCTACCGCGGGACCGGCCACGAAGAGCCATATCAAGGTCGAACGCACGGCAGCGGCGAGCAAGAAGCGGCACAGCACGAAGGCGCTCGCTGGTACAGGGCTCCGGTAGAGAAGCTCGTAGTCCTCCGGATGAGCCGCCCGCTCCAGACCCTTGACAGCACCTCTGGTCTCTCCCAACAACACCGTGACCACGGCGATGGCACCTATCTCCTTCAGGTCCGCCATTCCCGCCCCCACCGCGATTTCGATGGCCTCGAAAACGGCGGCGAAGAGCGCGAACGCAACCGTCGCGATGAGCGCGGCCACGGCCAGCCCGACGAAGAGCCACCCGAGAGGTCGAGTCCGGAAAGAACGTTCCCTGAGCGA
>JAIMBO010000078.1 GCA_023511405.1 Rubrobacteraceae bacterium | reverse complement strand
GGTCAACCTGATCGGCACCTTCAACGCCATCCGACTCGCAGGGGCGGTGATGGCCGAGAACGAGCCCACCCGGGACGGGGAACGCGGGGTCATCGTCAACACCGCCTCCGTCGCAGCTTTCGAGGGACAGATCGGGCAGGCCGCCTACTCGGCCTCCAAGGGAGGGGTGGTCTCGATGACGCTCCCCATAGCCCGCGAGTTCGCCCGCTACGGCATCCGCGTCGTCTCGATCGCGCCGGGCATCTTCGACACTCCGATGCTCGCGGCGCTCCCCGAAGATGCCCGCGAGTCGCTCGGCCGGCAGGTGCCGTTCCCCGCGCGCCTCGGCAGGCCGGAGGAGTACGCGGCTCTGGCGAAGCACATAATCGAGAACCAGATGCTCAACGGCGAGGTCATCCGGCTCGACGGCGCGATCAGGATGGCCCCCAGATAGAGGAGGTGAGGGGTTGAAAAGGGGCCTGGTGGCCCGTCGAACACCCTCTGGATGGGCGATACCTTTCCCCAGCGGAGGATGTAGAGTCGGAGAGGGGCGGCCCGAGACTATCGGCGGAGGTGCGAGATAGAGATCCCGGCGCGTAGCTTGAGGCGGATCGCCGCCCTCGGGGCGGTGCAGGAGGAGCTCGAAGCCCTCGCCCGCGAGGTGAGGGACTTCGGTCCGGAATATGCCCGGCTCGCCGAGCGTCTGCTCGAGGATGCCGCGATGGCCGAGGTAGGGATGTGCCGCGAGGAAGCCGCCATGCCCCAGCCGCTCACCTACGAGGATTTCATCGCGGACACGAAGCCCTGAGCGGGTGTGCCCGCGGGTTTAAGTTTCCCCGTCCGCCACCCGATAATATGGGCGTGGTTTCTTGAAGAAGAGAAGCGTGGTCTTCCTGGAGGGGGGAGTACATGGGACGTCTCGCACGTTTTTGGGCTGCCGCCGTCACCTCGGCCTTCTTTTTCTGTCTCCTTTCGGGCGTGGCCCTCGCCGCCTCTTACTCTCAGGTCGTGGACAACGCGACCCCAGGCCGCTTCCGGGCCTCGAGCGCCTGGGGGACGAGCTCCTACAGCCCGCAGAAGTACGGGGCGAACTACCGGTTCACCACCCCGAAGGCGGTCTCCGACGCCGCTGCGTTCAGGGTCAGGATACCGGCTTCCGGCAGCTACAGGGTCTACGCCCGATGGCCCGCGAGCCCGGGCTACAATCCTTCTGCCCCCGTGGGGATAAAGACCGCCTCGGGCATGGAGTGGGTGCGGGTGGACGAGACCAGAAACGGTGGGCGCTGGGTGTTGCTCGGCACCTTCAGGATGAACGCGGGGGATCGCTACAGCATCCTGTTCTCGCGCTGGACCGGATCTCCCGGGTACATCGTCGCGGACGCCGTGAAGATAGTCGCCGTCGGGGCCGGAGCCACCGGTGGTGGTGCCGTCACCGGAGAGGACGTGCTGGCCGAGGCGAAGACCTGGCTGGGGGTGCCGTACCTCTACGGTGGGGCTTCGCGGCAGGGCGTCGATTGCTCGGGGCTGACGATGGAGGTCTACGCCCACTTCGGCATCTACCTGCCCCACTCCGCCGCCGCGCAGTACTCCTACGGAACCGCGGTCTCGAGCCCCGGCCCCGGGGATCTCGTCTTCGGCGACTTCGACGGTAGCGGCACGATAGGACACGTCGGCATAGCCACGGGCGACGGCAGGATGATCGACGCCCCCTATCCGGGGACGGTCGTGCGCTACGATCCCATCTACCCGCAGTACACCGTGGGGTACAAACGTCTGGTCCCGACCGGCACCTCCGCCGCTCAGGGCAGGACCCTGCACCGTGCCTTCGCCGTCAGCAGACCGGCGCGCCTGCCGGTGGACGAGGATTCCCGGGCGGCCCGATCCAGAGGTTAGCCCCCGAGACGGGGAGACAGGAGCGCCGACAAACATTACACTGTGCGTCAGAGTAGTGTGAAGACGGAGGCGTGTCGGGAGGTGAACCGAGTGAGGCTCCGCATAGGACGAGGGAGGAGGGGTATCGCTTGAAGCTCGAGCTCTCGAGCGAGGGACGTTACGGGCTCCGGGCGCTGGTGTATCTCGCGCAGCACGATGAAGGTGGGCTCATCACGGCGGACGTCATCTCGAAGGAGGCCAGGATACCCCGCCGCCTGCTCGCCAGGATCCTGGCGAAGCTCTCCCACAGCGGCATCGTCGCCAGCCGGGAGGGCAGAAGAGGAGGCTCACGACTCGCGCGTCCGCCGGAGGAGATCACGCTCGCCGACGCCGTGAACGCTATCGAGGGGCCTTTCGAGATGACCCGTTGTATATTGGAGGAGAGGGCCTGCGGCGAAGGCAGGCCCTGCGCTCTGCACGATGCCTGGGAAGAGGGACAGGACGCCATCCTGGGCTACCTCGCCTCCCAGACCCTGGCGGATTTCGTCTCCGACGCCGCCACGCTGGGTACCCCGGACAGCCCGGCGCATACCTGAGCGATGCAGGCCTCTCGCCGGTGATCGCAGCCACACCGCCCGCTACACTTACTATTACGCAGATGGTAATATTGTGATGAGAGGTGCAGTCGGTCCAGAGGGGTTCAGGAGATGGTCGAGGCTATCGTTCACACGGTGCACGTGTTGCTCGCGGGGGTCTGGCTTGGCGGGGTGGTGTTCACGACCACGGTGGTCTCGCCGGCGCTCAAGGCGATGAAGTGGTCTGATGCCGAGCGCATCGGCGTACGCTCGGTCATCGGAGGCTATTACGCGAAGGTCGGGACGCTCAATCTGCTGCTCCTCTTCCTCTTCGCGATCCTCGACGGCGTCTTCGGCGGGTTTGGGGGGATTCTGTACGCGGAGTACGCGCTCCTCGTCATCCTGTTCTTCCTGGTTGCCTCCCACGGGGCCTACTTCGGGCGCCGTCTGCGCGAGCTGGCCGAGGCCGAGGAGGCCGCGGAGGACCGGCGGGAGGCTGCGGAGATCTCAGCCAGGCGTCGTTCGCTGCAGGGGCTCTCGTTCGCCGTCTCGATGGCAGATATCCTGATCAGCGTGGTAGTCGTCGTGCTCTCGGTGAACGCGCTCTGATCCACACCGGTTCGCTACTCACGTCCGGGGTCGTAACCCCTTCTCCTCCTGCTGGGTTTCCTGCCCGTCTGCGGAGGGTAATTACTGAACAGGCACGCTCTCCGTAACAGCAGGTCTTTGTGCGCCAGAGAGACGGGAGGTGGCCTCGATGACGGAAGGGAAAAGCGGCGCCGAGCTCTGGGAATGGGCCGAGTACTACTGACCGTGGTGCTACATCGCGGCCGTGCGCCTGCACAGGCTGATGTCCGAGTATGAAGGACGCGTGAGGGTGGTGGAGAAGCCCTTCCCGCTGGAGGTCTTCGGGAGCGGAGGGCCCGACCGCGGGCTGCTCGAGCAGGAGTGGTGGATAGCGGCTATCCAGGAGCCTTTGGCCGAGTTCAACCCCTACGAGGGGGATGATTTCCCCGAGACGACGCTGCCGGCTTTCGAGGCTGCCTGGTGCGCTTTCCAGCAGGGAGAGGACGCCGGCCACGACTACGACCTGCGGGTGAGACGGGCCTTCTTCGCCCAGGGGCGCAACATCGGCAGGAGGGAGGTGCTGCTCGAGATCGCCGAGGAGGCCGGGCTCGAGATGAGCCGCTTCGAGCGGGATTTCTCCGGGGATGAGCCGCGCCGGGCCGTGCTCGCCGAGGCGAGGGAGGGGGTGGAGCGTTACCGGGTGCGCGGGACGCCGACGGTGATGCTCCCCTCCGGGAGGAAGCTGAGGCACCCCATAGCCTTCCCGAGGATGGAGGACCACCGGGTGGTGGGGGTGCGGCCTCTTCCCTGCTGCGGCGAGGGGTGTCTTGAGGAGACGAGGACGCTCTTCGAGGAGGCCGCGGCGGTAGAGTGAAGAAGGAGGTGGTGGCGTGTGCAGATGAGGATAGACTACACCAAGGTTGCACCGGGGGCCGTGGAGGCCATGGGTGGCCTGGAGCGCTACGTGCGCGGGAGCGGGCTGGAGGACTCTCTGCTCGAGCTGGTGAGGCTGAGGGCCTCGCAGATCAACGGCTGCGCCTACTGCATAGACATGCATGCCAAGGACGCCCGGGCCGCCGGAGAGAGCGAGCAGCGGCTCTACGCCCTGGATGCCTGGCGCGAGACGCCCTTCTACACCGGGAGGGAGCGGGCGGCGCTCGAGTGGACCGAGGCGGTGACGAAGGTCTCCGAGGGGCACGTCCCGGATGAAGTCTACCGGCGGGTGCGGGAGCACTTCGACGAGGAGGAGCTCGTCGCTCTCACGATGGCCGTCATCGCGATAAACGGCTGGAACCGGCTCGCGATCAGCATGCGGGCCGTTCCCGGGAGCTACCAGCCGCGTCCTGTGGAGGTCCGGGCATGACCCAGGTGGAGGAGCTCGCCCGGTTCGTCGAGGGGGCCTCCTACGAGGATCTCTCGCAGGAGGCGGTAAGGGAGCTCAAGGTACGCATCCTCGATGCTCTGGGGTGCGCGATAGGCGCCCTAGACGGCGAGCCGGTGAGGAAGATCCGCGCGGAGATAGAGGAGTTCGGCGGCAACCCGCTCGCGACCATGATAGGGGGCGGCAGGACCGCCCCCGACCGGGCCGCCTTCTACAACGGGGCGCTCGTCCGCTACCTGGACTACAACGACTCGTTCCTCGCCCCCGGAGAGACCTGCCACCCGTCGGACAACCTCGGCGCGGTGCTCGCCGCCGCCGAGTACGCCGGGAGGACGGGGAGGGACCTCCTGGTCGCGCTCGCGGTCGCCTACCAGGTGCAGTGCCGCCTCTCGGAGGTCGCGCCCGTGCGGGCCAAGGGCTTCGACCACACCACCCAGGGGGCCTACGCCGCCGCGGCGGGCGTGGCGAAGGCGCTCGGCCTCGACGCAAAGAGGATAGCCAACGCCGTAGCCATAAGCGGCACCGCGAACAACGCCCTGCGCGTGACCCGCACCGGGGCGCTCTCCAACTGGAAGGGCCTCGCCTACCCGAACACCGGGTTCATGGCCGCGCACGCGGCCTTCCTCGCCGCGCGCGGGATCACCGGGCCGCCGGAGGTCTTCGAGGGCAACAAGGGGTTCATGGACGCGATCGCCGGTCGCTTCGACGCCGGGTGGGCGGATCAGGACCTCGAGCTCGTACGCCGCACGATCGTCAAGCGGTACAACGCCGAGATCCACTCCCAGTCCGCCCTGGAGGGCATCCTGGAGCTCAGGGAGGAGCACGGCATAGACGCCGGGGACGTCGAGTCGGTCGAGCTCGAGACCTTCGACGTCGCCTACAACATCATCGGTGGGGGGGAGGAGGGGGAGAAGAAGACCGTCCGCACCAAGGAGGAGGCCGACCACAGCCTGCCCTACCTCCTCGCGGTCGCCCTCCTCGACGGCGAGGTCTACCCGGCCCAGTACCGGCCCGAGCGCATCGTCGCGAAGGACGTACAGGATCTCCTTAAGAGGGTCGAGGTGCGGCCGGCGGACGACCTGAGCGCCCGCTTCCCCGGGGAGATGCCCGCGCGGCTCAGGGTGCGCCTCCGGGGTGGGAAGGTCTTCGAGAAGGAGAAGTCCGACTACGAGGGGTTCTTCACCCGGCCGATCTCCTGGGAGCGGGCGCAGGAGAAGTTCGAGCGCCTCGCGGAGCCGCACGCGGACTCGAGGCTCAGGGAGGAGATCTCCGAAGCCGTACGACGCCTGGAGGATGTAGAGGTCGGGGAGCTCGCGAAACTCCTCGCCCGCACAGGGAAACTGTAAGGAAGGAGGACGAAAGGATGAGCGAGACCGTTGCTTCGGCCAAGGGGAGCGCTTTTGGCTTCCTGCGGATGAACGAGCGCGAGGAGAAGCCGCGCACCCGCGGGATCACCGAGATCCGGGGGCCCTACTACGCGGCGATGGGCAAGCGCTACCTCTCCGACGTCTTCGAGACGATGGGCCAGTACATAGACTCGGTGAAGTTCGCCGGCGGGGCGTTCACCCTGATGCCCGAGCAGGCTCTCCGGGAGATCATAGAGACCGCCCACGAGCACGACGTGATGGTCTCGACCGGCGGGTTCATGGAGACCGTCCTCACCCAGGGATACGACGCGGTCGAGAAGTACATCCAGACCTGCAAGGACGTCGGCTTCGACATCATTGAGATCTCCGGCGGCTTCATCACCATCCCGACCGACGACTGGCTGCGGGTGGTGGACAAGGTGCAGAAGGCGGGCCTGAAGGCCAAGCCGGAGGTCGGCATCCAGTTCGGCGCCGGCGGCACCACGACCGCCGAGGAGCTCGAGGCCGAGGGTACCCAGGACCCGGGCTGGATGATCGCCCAGGCGAAGCGCTTCATCGACGCGGGGGCTTACCTGATCATGATAGAGTCCGAGGGCATCACCGAGAGCGTGAAGACCTGGCGCACCGACGTGCCCGCCGAGGTCATAAACACTTTGGGGCTCGAGAAGGTGATGTTCGAGGCGGCCGACCCCGAGGTCTTCGAGTGGTACATCAAGAACTACGGCCCGGAGGTCAACCTCTTCGTGGACCACTCCCAGATAGTCCAGCTCGAGGTCTTGAGGCGTGGCCTGTGGGGCACGAAGAGCACCTGGGGACGCGTCCTCACCTACAAGGGCTAGCGGACGGAGGTATCCCCGTCCCGGAGGGGCTGGCCGACCGCCGGCCCCTCTTCTGCTACCCTCCCGGCGACGATCCTGAACCACGGCGTGTAAGAGGCGGGGTTCTTCTCCAGATCCTCGAGCACCGCCTGCGGCTCTTCCCACCTCCACGCTCCGATCTCCTCGGGGTTCGGATCGGGCTCGCCGTCGAAGCGTCCGTAGAAGACGTGGTCGAACTCGTGCTCGGTGAGCCCGCTCTCTTCGTCTGAGGCCCGATAGACGAAGCTGAAGGCCTCCTCGAGCCCGGTGTCGAAGCCGAACTCTTCCTTCAGCCTCCTGTGGGCGGCCTCCTCCAGTCCCTCGCCCCAGCGGGGGTGTCCGCAACAGGCGTTGGTCCACAGCCCGGCGAAGTGGTACTTCCCCGCCGCCCGGCGCTGCAGCAGCATCCTCCCTTCGCGGTCGAAGATGAAGATCGAGAATGCCCGGTGCAGCCTTCCTCCGCCCTCGTGCGCCCGCAGCTTGCTCTCCGGGCCGAGCGGCTCGTCGTTCTCGTCGACCAGTATGATCTCTTCGGCACCCTCCGCCGGATCCATCCTCTCCTCTCCTGCTTCGTGGTGCGATCCCGTGATGTTAGCACGCCCGGAGCGCTTTTCTGCTATATTCCCCCCGTGGAACGCAGGCACCCACGCAAGTTCGATCCCTCCCGGGCGGGCAACCTCGACCGGCCCGAGCGCCAGCGCTTCCTGCCCAACGACCGGGTGCTCGACCTGCTCGACCTCGCCGGAGACGAGACCGTCGTGGACTACGGCGCCGGGACGGGGACGCTCACCATTCCCCTGGCCCACAGGCTCCCCCGCGGCACCGTCCACGCCATAGACGAGAACCCCCAGATGATCGAACGCCTCCGCGAGCGGCTCGCCGCCGAACACCTCCCCAACGTCTCCGTGCACCACATCTCAGACGATGCCGTCCCCCTCCCTGACGGCTCCGCCGACCGCATCCTCGCCGTCAACCTCCTGCACGAGCTCGAAGAGAAGGCCCTGCGCGAGATGCAACGCCTGCTCACCCCCAGCGGCTTCCTCCTCGTCGTCGATTGGAACGCCGACGTCGAGCGCGACGCCGGCCCGCCCGCCGACGAGGCCCTCTCGCCGGAGCAGGGCCGCGCCTTCCTCGCCTCGGCCGGATTCTCCTGCCAGACCCTCGATGCGGGCTTCCCCTACCACTTCGTCTTCCGTTGCCCCCGACCCTAGAGATTTTTTGTTCGACATATAGGGTAGGGGGGTATAGTATATGAGTAGAGGCTCCGATCCGAAAGGAGTTCTATGAGCGAGACCAAAGAGCGGAAGATGTTGGTTCTTCCGGTGAGGGGGATGAGTTGTGCCTCGTGTGTCCGGAGGGTCGAGAAGACGCTCTCCGGGGTCTCCGGGGTTGATTCTACGAGCGTCAACCTGGCAACGGGCACGGCCCGGGTCGAGTATGGGGAGGGGGCCCCTGATCCCCGGGCGCTGGTCGAGGCCGTGCAGGGGGCGGGCTACGAGGTGCCGGTCGAGCGGGTCGACTTCGAGGTCCGGGGGATGACGTGTGCCAGCTGCGTCCGCAGGGTCGAGCGGGCGTTGGAGGGAGTTTCCGGGGTTTTGGGGGCCAACGTCAACCTGGCGACCGGCAGGGCTACGGTGGAGTATCTGCCCGGGGAAACCGGGAGAGAAGACTTCGAGCGGGCCGTCACGGGAGCCGGCTACGAGGTAGTCTTCGATGCGGAGGATGGCGGCTCTGCCGAGCCGGAAGATCGTAAAGAGCAGTCCATATTGAAGAAGGATTTCCTCGGGGCGGCCGCACTCACGCTCCTCGTAGTGCTTGGGAGCATCCCACACATGTTCGGTTTCAGACCGCCGGTTCCCGGGCAGCTGTGGAACGTTGGGCTGCTGATCCTGGCGACGCCGGTCCAGTTCTGGTTCGGGCGGCGCTTCTATCGGGGAGCCTGGGGGGCCCTCAGGCACCTGCAGGCCGACATGAACACGCTGGTCGCGCTCGGGACGAGCGTCGCCTACCTCTACAGCGCGGTGGCGACCTTCGCACCGGGGCTCTTCGCCGGCAGGGCGGACGTATATTTCGACACCTCCACCCTGATCATCACCCTCATCCTGCTCGGCAGGTTGCTCGAAGCCCGGGCCAGGGGGCGGGCCAGCGACGCGATAAAGAAGCTCGCCGGGCTGCAGGCGAAGACGGCGCGCCTCGTGCGCGACGGTGAAGAGGTCGACGTGCCCGTCGAAGAAGTCGCTGTCGGGGACGTCGTGGTGGTGAGGCCCGGAGAGAAGATCCCGGTCGACGGCGTCGTGATCTCCGGGGAGTCCGCGGTGGACGAGGCCATGATCACCGGTGAGTCCCTGCCCGTCACCAAGCGGGAGGGGGACGAGGTGATCGGGGCGACCATCAACAAGAGCGGGTCCTTCAGGATGCGGGCCACGAAAGTTGGGCGCGATACCGCTCTCGCCAGGATCATGAGGATGGTCGAGGAGGCGCAGGGTTCCAAAGCCCCGATCCAGCGGTTGGCCGACAGGATCAGCGCCGTGTTCGTGCCGGCCGTGATACTGGTCGCGGTCTTCACCTTCTTCGTCTGGCTCATCGTTGGTCCGCAGCCCGCCTTCACCCACGCGCTGCTCAACGCGGTCGCCGTCCTGATCATCGCCTGCCCGTGCGCGATGGGGCTCGCGACCCCGACCTCCATCATGGTCGGCACCGGCCGGGGGGCCGAGCGAGGGATACTGATCAAAGGCGGCGAGGTGCTGGAGAACGCCCGCCGGGTGGACACGGTCGTCTTCGACAAGACCGGCACGCTCACCCGGGGGGAGCCCGTTCTGACGGACGTGATCGCGGGCGACGGCTTCACGGAAGAAGAGCTTTTGCGTCTCGCCGCCGCCGCGGAGCGCGACAGCGAGCATCCGCTCGGAGAAGCGATAGTGAGGGGGGCCGAGGAGAGAGGGATCTCGCCGGAGTCCCCCACCTCGTTCGAGGCCCCGACCGGTCGCGGTGTCAGGGCCGGGGTCGACGGTCACGAGGTGCTCGTGGGCAACCTCAGGCTCATGCAGGAGGCCGGTGTCCCCGTGGACGGGCTCGCGCCGCGGCTGGACGACCTCTCCGCCGACGGGAAGACGCCCGTTCTCGTCGCGGTGGACGGGAACCCCGCAGGGATCCTCGCCGTCGCCGACGTGGTGCGCGAGGAATCCAAAGAGGCGATCGAAGAGCTGCACCGGATGGGGCTCGAGGTTGCCATGATCACCGGCGACAACCGCCGCACGGCAGAGGCCGTCGGCCGGGAGCTCGGCTTGGACCGCGTCCTCGCCGAGGTCCTGCCGGAGGGCAAGGAAGAGGAGATCCGGAAGCTCCAGAAGGAGGGCAGACGCGTCGCGATGGTCGGGGACGGCATAAACGACGCCCCGGCGCTCGCCCGGGCAGACCTCGGTATCGCCATCGGCACGGGGACCGACGTGGCGATGGAGGCCGGGGACATCACCCTGATCTCGGGCGACGTTCGCGGGGTCGCGCGGGCGATCCGTCTCTCCAGGGCCACCGTGCGCAACATAAAACAGAACCTCTTCTGGGCCTTCGCCTACAACGTCGTCCTGATACCGGTGGCGGCCGGCGTACTCTACCCGGTCTTCAGCGGCGGAGGAACGCCCGGGGTGCTGCACCCGTTCCTCGGTCAGTACGGGTTCCTGAACCCGGCCCTCGCGGCTCTGGCGATGGCGCTATCCTCTGTGACGGTGGTGAGCAACGCGCTTCGCTTGCGCAGAGAGGAGATCGGCTGACGGATGGAGAGCGCGAAGAGCCAGGAGGCCCACGGCTACATCAAGGCTCAGGACAAGGAGAAGATCCTGGCCCGCCTGAAGAGGATCGAGGGACAGGTGCGGGGCGTGCAGCGCATGGTCGAGAACGACGAGTACTGCGTCGACGTCCTCACCCAGATCTCGAGCTTCATCTCCGCCTCGGAGAAGGTGGCCCTGTTGTTGCTCAGGGACCACACCGACCACTGCGTGCGCAGGGCGATCGAGAGCGGAGGCCGGGAAGCGGACGAGAAGGTCGATGAGCTGCTCGAAGCCGTAGAGCGGTTCATGAG
>JAIMBO010000077.1 GCA_023511405.1 Rubrobacteraceae bacterium | reverse complement strand
GGAGTATCCGGCAGCCCTATTATCTGACGCCCCATCAGGCTGGCGACCAGCTCCACCGCGAGCTCCGCGGTACCGTTGCGCACGTCCAGGATGGGGTTGACTTCCACGACGTCCAGCGAGGTAAGAAGCCCCGACTCGCTGATGAGCTCCATCACGAGATGCGCCTCACGATACGTCAACCCTCCACGCACCGGCGTACCCACCCCCGGGGCTATCTCCGGATCCACCGCGTCTAGGTCGAGGGAGACGTGCACCCGCTCGAGACCGGAGAGTTTCCCGAGCGCCCGGCGGACCACGCTCGCCACCCCGTAGGCGTCTATCTCCTTCATCGTGAAAACCGTGACACCGGATTTCCGGAGCAGCTTCTGCTCCTCGGGGTCCACAGACCTCAGCCCGACGATCACCACGTCCTCGGGACGTACGCTCGCTCCTTCGCCTCCTATCTCCACCAGCCGCGGGTCACCGTATCCGGCGAGCACCGCGAGCGGCATCCCGTGGATGTTCCCCGAGGGGGAGGTCTCCGGTGTGTTGAAGTCGGCGTGGGCGTCGATCCAGATGACGCCCGTCCTGCCGGCCCTGGCCACCCCAGAGACGGTCCCGATGGAGATCGAGTGGTCACCGCCGAGGAAGACCGGCGTCATCCCCTCGGAGGCGACCGCGGCGGCTTTTTCGCAAACCTCGGCACAGACCACCCTTATGCTCTCAAGGTGCCGTATACCCTCACCGTCCTCGACGAGCTCGGGAAGCGGTACGCCCGCGTTGCCGAGATCCTCCACCTCGTAGCCCAGCTCCTTCAGGGCGCCCTGCAGCCGGGCGTAGCGGATGGCGCTCGGCCCCATATCGACACCCCTGCGGCTCTGTCCAAGGTCCATCGGTACGCCGAATATGCCAACGGGTCTTTCGGTCGTGCGCAAAGGAAGGCTCCCTCCGGCCTCTACGGAACCCGAACGTTAATCCTGGTTCGTCTCTGTCTCGGCTTTCATGGTACAGCTATTCTACAAGCCAACGGCTTCGTCACCGGGAGAAATCCACCCTCTTTCGGGTCAGGAAAGGTCGGGGATTGGCTATCATAGCCTCTCTGAAGAACAGGCAGGAGTCCCGAGAAGGAGTCTGGATCGTGGGTGAGATCGGCATCGACAGGTTCAACTCGGCCACCGAGGAGGAGATAAAGTCGGCCAAGGTGGCCGACTCGTACTTCCACCGCACGATGGAGGTTCTCAAGTCACGCGGCCTGGAAGACACCCCGGTGTGCATGGAGGTCTCCTACAAGAGCTCCAACGAGGACGAGTGGTTCGTGGTGGCCGGCCTAGATGAGGTGGCGTACCTGCTCGAAGACGTGGAGGTGGACGCACGCGCGGTCCCGGAGGGGACGATCTGCCGCCCGCACGAGCCGATCCTCGCCCTCTCCGGTCCCTACGGCGCGTTCGCCGAGCACGAGACGGCGATCCTGGGGTTCCTCTGCCAGGCCTCGGGGGTGGCGACCGCCGCAGCCAAATGCCGGCTCGCAGCGGGCGACCGCCCGGTGATCTCGTTCGGGGCGCGCAGGATGCACCCCTCGGTCGCGCCGGTGATCGAACGCTCCGCCTACCTCGGAGGCTGCGACATGGTCGCGGTAGACCTCGCGACCAAGCGGCTCGGCATCCCGGCGACCGGCACGCTGCCGCACGCGCTCGTCCTGATCCTGGGCTCGACGGCGGAGGCGGCGAAGGCGTTCGACGAGGTGATGGGCCCGGAGGTGCCGCGTACGATCCTCATAGACACCTTCGACGACGAGACCGTGGGCGCGCTGGAGGCCGCCCGGGCGATCCCGGACTCCATAACCGCCGTCCGGCTAGACACCCCGGGCAACCGACGCGGGGACTTCCGGGACCTGATGCGCGAGGTACGCTGGGAGCTCGACCGCAACGGCTTCTCGCACGTGAAGCTCTTCGCCTCGGGCGGGATAGACGTGGAGTACATCCTGCACCTCAACCCGGTCTGCGACGCCTACGGGGTGGGCGGGGCGATCGCCTCCGCCCCGATGATCGACTACTCGATGGACATCGTCGAGGTGGCGG
This sequence comes from Rubrobacteraceae bacterium, assembly GCA_023511405.1. Classification (GTDB taxonomy): domain Bacteria; phylum Actinomycetota; class Rubrobacteria; order Rubrobacterales; family Rubrobacteraceae; genus Rubrobacter_E; species Rubrobacter_E naiadicus. The sequence goes on along the minus strand of JAIMBO010000077.1, from coordinate 8,780 downwards.
GGGAGGACCGGCACAAGCGGGGCAAGCGCGGGGGGCGCAAGCGCCTCCTGGAGCTGCGCGACGGCTCTCATCTGGTGATTCCCGAGGGAGCAGATGCCCCCGAGGGAGCGAGGGACCTCCTCAGGCCGCTCTCCGAGCTCTACGCCTCCCCTCCGGACCTCTCGGCCCTGCGCGAGAGGGTGCTGAGACAGCTCGAAACGGGCAACTTCCCCCTCTACTAGAGAGCGCTCCGGTAGACCTCGGGGCGGCGGTTGGCGAGCGCCGGGAACTCGGCCCTCAGACGCTCCAGGTACCCCAGATCGAGCGGGGCGAGCGCGAAGCCGTCCCTATCCGGACACCGCGCGAGCACCACCCCCCACGGGTCGACGATCATGCTGCGCCCGTAGGTCCAGCGCCCGTCGGCCTTCTGTCCCCACTGCGCCGGGGCGACGACGTACGCCTGGTTCTCGACGGCCCGCGCCCGCAACAAAAGCTCCCAGTGGTCCTTCCCAGTCTGCAGCGTGAAGGCTGCCGGGACCATCAGGATCTCCGCGCCGGCGAGCGCGAGCATGCGGTAGAGCTCGGGGAAGCGGACGTCGTAGCAGACCGAGAGACCGATGGTGGCCGGCCCCGCCTTCGCCGTCACGATCTGTTCCCCAGGCGCCATGGTTCTGCTCTCCAGGTACTCTCTGTCCGCCACCTTCACGTCGAAGAGGTGTATCTTGCGGTAGACGGCCAGAAGATCCCCCGACGGAGCGAAAAGGGTCGAGGTGTTGTGCAACCGCGTCGAACCGGGCACCTTCTCGAGGATCGAGCCGCCGAGCAGGTAGATGCCCAGCTCGCGAGCGAGCGAGCCGAGGAAGTCGGTCGTCGGCCCGGGGATGCTTTCGGCGTTCTCCCGGTAGACCTTCTCGAGCCCGTGGCAGCTCCAGAGCTCGGGCAGGCTCACCAGATCCGCCCCGGCGGATGCGGCCTCGCGGATGAGGCGCTCCGCCGTCTTTTTGTTCTCCTCCCTGTCCGGGGTGGATGACATCTGCACCGCGGCCGCGATTATCCTTCGTTCGCTCATGAAATACTCCTCTCTTCCTCCGTCTCAGCCGCCTCCCAGAGCACGGTCGAGGTGGATGGCCGCGCTGATCAGGGAGAGGTGTGTAAAAGCCTGCGGGAAGTTACCCAGGGCCTCGCCGCTGCGGCCTATCTCCTCGGCGTAGAGCCCGAGGTGGTTGGCATAGGAGAACATCTTCTCCAGGGCGAGTCGGGCCTCGTCGAGCCTCCCGGCCTGCGTGAGGCACTCCACGAGCCAGAAAGAGCAGAGGCTGAAGCTGCCCTCGGCACCCTCGAAGCCGTCGTCGGCGGCCTCTCCAACCCGGTAGCGGTCGACGAGGGTGTCGAAGGAGAGCTCCTGCTGGATCCTGTCCAGCGTGGAGATCCAACGCGGGTCTATGGGACCGACGAACTTGACCAGCGGCATCAGGAGCAGCGCCGCGTCGAGCGCCTGAGACCCGTAGTGCTGGACGAAGCTCTGCTTCTCCTCGCTCCACCCCTGCTGCATAACCTCCTCGTAGACGGCGTCGCGCTCTTCGACCCAGCGTCCCTCGCCGGCCGGCAACCCCCTCTGGCGGGCTATGCGGACGGCTCTCTCCAGGGCCACCCAACACATCACCTTCGAAGAGACGAAGTGCTGGCGGCCGCCGCGCACCTCCCACATCCCTTCGTCCGGCTGACGCCAGTTCTCGGCGAGCCACCCTATGGTCTGGCGCAGATCCTTCCAGAGGTCGTAATCGAGGGGGGCACCGTGCTTGTTGTAGAGGTAGGCGGCGTCGAGGACCGCGCCGTAGAGGTCGAGCTGAAGCTGCTTGTAGGCAGCGTTCCCGACCCGGACAGGACGGGAGCCTCTGTATCCGGAGAGGTGGTCGAGGGTGTACTCTTCTATCTCGCTCCTCCCGTCGATCGAGTAAAGGGGCTGCAGCATGCCATCCCCGCCGTCCTCGCAACGTTTCCTGAGCCAGCCCATGAAGTTGTGGGCCTCTTCGTCGAAGCCGAGCTTTATGAGGGCGTAGAGGGTGAACCCGGCATCCCTGAGCCAGGTATAACGGTAGTCGTAGTTGCGGGCGCCCCCGATCTGCTCGGGCAGCCCCATCGTGGGGGCGGCAACGAGTGCCCCGGTGGGATCGTAGACCATGAGCTTGAGGACCAACGCGCTGCGCCGGACCATGTCCTGCCAGCGCCCGCGGTAGTTGCAGCGGGAGATCCAACGCCGCCAGTAGCCCACGGTCTCGTTGAGGTTCCTGTTGAAGACCTCCTCGGAGGGTACCTCCCCGGGGTCGTCCTCCCCGTCGAGCCCGCGCAGGACGAACGTGGTGCGTTCGCCCTCCCCCAGCGTGAAGCGGGCCCGCACCGAGCCTTTTGGTCCTTCTTCGAGCGGGATCTTCGAAGAGAGGCCGAGGACGCTGCCGTCCTCCCCCCGGAAGACGGCCCCACGCCCGCCGACCGAGACGGTGTGCCGGGCGCGGGCGTAATCGAAGGCCGGGCGGCACTCGAGCTCGAAGGGCATCTCGCCGCGTACGGCGTGCACGCTGCGTACCAGACGGCTGTGTCCGGAACCGGTGGCGATCGGCATGTAGTCGAGGATCTCGACGACGCCTTCCGGCGAGAGGAAGCGGGTGAGCAGCACGTTGGTGTCGGGCAGGTAGATCTGCTGGCTGCGAGCGTGCGAGAGCGGGCGCAGCCGGAAGTGCCCTCCCTTCTCGTCGTCCAGGATCGAGCAGAAGACGCTCGGCGAATCGAACGCCGGCAGGCAGAGCCAGTCTACGGTGCCGTCCCTGCCCACGAGCGCCGCGGTGCGCAGGTTGCCGATGATGCCATGGTCCTCTATCGGAAGGTAAGCCACTCGACTGCTCCTCGCGTTCTCCGAACCTCCTCGCAAGAGTATAGTGCAGTAGCCTGGTCTGTTTCCCGGACGCTACGGCGGGGTATAGCTAGAGAGGTCTTTACCTCGGTTCGATCAGCGAAAGGAGGATGAAGAGTGGAAGAAATGCTCGGTGGCACCCGGATAACCTACCTCGGACACGCAACGTTCCGTATCACCACGGCGGGTGACGAGCAGATCATCATAGACCCCTTCCTCACCGACAACCCCCAGACGCCCGACGAGCTCAAACAGGTCGGAGAGCTCGACACCATCCTCGTCACCCACGGACACTTCGACCACATCGCGGACGCCGTCCCCCTCGCGCAGCAGACCGGGGCCACGGTCGTCGCGAACTTCGAGATCTGCAACTGGCTCGGCACCAAAGGCGTGGAGAACACCTTCCCGCTGAACAAGGGCGGTACCGGGCAGGTCGGCGGGGTGAAGATAACGGCCGTCAACGCCCACCACGCCTCCTCGATCACCGAAGAGGACGGGACCGTGATCTACGCCGGGGAGCCCTGCGGGTTCGTGCTGGAGTTCGAGAGCGGCTTCAAGCTCTACCACGCCGGCGACACGGCGATCTTCGGAGACATGCGCCTGATCGGCGAGCTCTACGGACCGGACCTGGCGCTGCTCCCGATCGGGGACCGGCTCGTGATGAGCCCGTTCGAGGCGGCGCACGCGGCGAGGCTGCTCGGCGTGCGTCACGCGGTGCCCATCCACTACGGTACCTTCCCGTTCCTGCCGGGGACGCCGGAGGAGTTCAAGAAGCAGGCGCAGAGCATCGCGCCGGACCTCATAGTCCACGTCATGAAGCCGGGAGAAGAGCTCTCCTCCTAAGCGAGGGCATAAGCCGGTCGCTGTCAGGGCGCCCCGCAGAGAGAGGGGCGCCCTCTTCTCATCCCTCTCGCTCGGCCGCCGGCTCGCCTTCGGGCTCTCCGTCCGCGGCGCCGCCGCGGTGGTTCCGGCCGCGCAGGGCCCCGACGGCGGCCCCCACACCCCCCATGATGATAGCCCGCAGGACGCCGTTGAAGATCGAACGTCCCAGATCCCAGAGCTGCGGCGGTTGCAGAGCAGAGCGCACCGGTCCCACCCGGGCCGGAGGGGGTGGGTTGCTGAGGATCTTTCGCGCCTCGTTGACGTAGTGGACGATCCTGGGCGCGGCCGCCTGCGCATAGTCGCGCATCGCCCCGGCGAAGACCGTGGCCTCGAGCGCCAGGATCACGAAGAGCGCCCCCCAGACCATCACGGCGATGACGGTGGCCGCGAGTGCGCCGTCGCGCACGAGGAGAGAACCGTAGGAAGAGCCCGGGTCGAGCCGCGAAGGGCGCACCCGCAGCGCGGCGAGTATGCCGAGGAAGAGGTAGACGGTCAGCGCGAACGGGGTGCGGTACTGCTGGATCACGGCGAGCAGCCACTCGCTGGTGGTACCAGGGTCGATGAACAGGAAGTAGAGGTTGGTGACGATCGCGACGACGACCGCCACGACGCCGTAGAAGAAGCCGATGCGTAGCGGTCCTTGAGTGTTCTCCGCGCTCTTGTCTCTGGTCTCCGTCATCTCTTCCCGAGAGAATACACCATGGCGGATGTTTTTCTAAGTGCCCGGCGCGGGAGGACGTCGCGAACCCATACGATGATGGAACCTGTACCAGACGATCGCCCCCGCCTCGCGCACGAGCTGCCCCGTACGCCGCCATTTCCTGTACCACATGGGGCTCTCGTAGGCCGGCTCGGCCAGAGCACGTACGCCCGCTTCGCCGAAGGCTTCGACGGCCCGCACGCAGTGCAGCGGGTCGGTGACGAGCACCACCGATTCCGTCCCCATCCGGTGCAGCATGTCCGCGACCAGCCAGGCCGAATCCCAGGTGCTGAGAGCCTCCTTCTCCGGCAGGATCGCCTCGTCGGGTACGCCCCGGGAGCGCAGTATATCGGCCATCACCTCGGCCTCGCTGGGTGGATTCTCTCCCACTCCGCCGGTGACGATGATCTTCCGGACCCGCCCGGAGGCGTACAGGCGGGCCGCGTGCTCGACCCGGGCCCTGAGGGTCGCGCTCGGCCTCCCGCCCCTCACCACCTGCGCCCCCAGCACCACGGCGACCTCCGCACCGTCCGGACTGGAGGGCGGCCCGTTCCGGTATGCTTCGAGCAGCTTGATCAGGTCTCCCAAGCTCTGGAAGAGCGCCCTCAACCCGCCACCCGCCGCGCCCGCGCGAGATCTTCAGGCGTGTTCACGTTCATGAGCATCAGGGAGGGATCCCCGATCCCGGAGAGTTCGTCCTCTCCTACGTAGATCACACGCTCCAGATTGCCCAGGAACCCGCGCACGGCTCTCCCCCCAGAGTCCAGGAAGCATGAGACCCGCGGAAGGAGCGTCCTGTCATAGGCCGCGCAGAGAGGGTGCGGCCCCTCCCACCAGGGAACCGCAGCCCGCGCCCCCCCGCGGACCAGACCGGCGAGCCTCTCCACCAGCCCCACGGACAGGAAGGGCATGTCCCCCGCCGCCACGAAGGCGACCGGATGAGCGGCGACGTGTAGCCCGGCTTCGATCCCGGCCAGCGGTCCCTCGCGGCCCGGCCGGAGGTCCCGGGCGAACCTCACCCCGGCGATCGGCACGGAATCCCTCCCGACGACGAGCACTTCCTCGCAGGCAGCCTGCAGCACCCGGTAGACCCTCTCGACGAGCGTGAGCCCACCGACCTCGAGGAGGAGCTTGTCCTCGCCCATCCTCTCGCTCGCCCCCCCGGCGAGGATGATGCCCGAGAGTCCCCCGCTCAGAGTCCCTCCGGCTCCCCCACGCTCACCCCTCTCAACTGCAAGATCCGCTCCCGGAGCCTCTCCACCCGTTCGCGCCGCGCCGGATCGCCGCTTCGGCGGGCGAGACGCTTGGTGAAGGCCAGATCCACCGCCGCCGCGTGCACCCTCCGGTCGGTCCTCCAGTGCCCGAACCTCCCCCGTGAGAGCAGCCGCGCGTAGTGCAGCTTGCGCCTGAAGTAGGTGGGCATGAGGGGGTACTCCCGCGGGTCTATCGTTCCGGCCCGGGCCTCTTCGCAGAGTTCCTGTCGGATGACGCGTCGCTCGAAGGCCAGCCAGAGGATTATCAGGACGAGGTACGCGAGGACCACGAGAAAGAGGAAAGCATACGCCAGGGCTCCGAAGAGCGTGGCGGTCAGGTTGAATGCGGCGTGAAGCAACATCGCCCCGACCAGCCCGAGAAGCGGGAGCGCGACCTTCGCCGGAAGCGTGCGCACCCATGGCACGAGCCCTATCCCGACACCGGTGAGCGAGGTGAAGGCGGCATGCCCGAAGCCGCCGAAGATCCGGCGCACCACGAAGGTCTCGGGACCGAACTGCACGTAGTAGAGGAGATCCTCGGCCAGCGAAAAACCGAAACCGACCGCCGAGCCGTAGACTATGCCGTCCATCACGCCGGAGAACTCCATCTCCCCCCGGGAACGGGCGAGCAGCAGGGAGAAGAGGAAAACCAGAAAGAGCGCAGCCCCCTTCGCGCACTCCTCTATCACCGGCGCTCCCAGGACCGCCGTCAGGGCGTGCGCGAAGCGCGCGCTGGTCATCACCCCGAGCGTGTATTGCAGGATGGATTCGAACACGACCGAGACGAAGACCGCGACCGTAAACCCCCACACGAAGACCGCCACCACGTAGGAGAGCGGCTCGCGCTCGTAGAGATCGACGGCCCGGATGAAGAGCAGGTAGACCACCGCCTGCAGCACGCCTATGCCTGCTATTGTGGAGCTCAAGATGCTGCCCGTCGCACGACATCTCCCGTCCTCGGCATGGGAGCAGTATACTCGCTGCTGGTAGAATCATACGAAAGGCGAGATTACAGAGGCGGAACGTACCCGGTGGACATGGAACCACAGCAAGAGAGTTCGATCCTCGAAGCGCTGAGGCACATGACCCACGGCGTCTACGTGCTGGCGACCAGGAGAGGGCAGGAGACCAGCGCGATGACCGCCTCGTGGGTCATGCAGGCCGCCGAGCGCCCGCCCTGCGTCGCGGTCGCGGTCAGGAACGACCGCTACACGCACGATCGTATCCTCGAGAGCGGCACCTTCTCGCTCAGCATCCTGCGCGAGGACCAGGTAGACGTGGCCACCCACTTCGCCGAGACGAGCGGCGAGTACCACGACAAGTTCCAGGGCGTTCCCTACGGCCTGACACCCGGAGGCTCGCCGTTTCTGCTCGACTGTCTGGCCTATCTCGACTGCCGACTGCGGGACACCGCGCACGCCGGGGACCACACCGTCTTCATCGGGGAGGTGACGGCGGGAGACGTGCTGGAGACGAGCTATCCCCTGATCTACGACCCCGGCGAGTACGAGGAGGCGATCCGTTAGAGATGACGGTCACGCCACACGAGAAGCTCAGGGAGCTGGGTTACGAGCTGCCCGAGGTCCCCGCCCCGGCCGGTTCCTACGTCCCGGCCGTGCGTTCCGGCAACCTGGTCTTCACCGCCGGGCAGCTCCCCTTCCGGGAAGGCGAACTCCGTGTCCGGGGCAAGGTGGGCGCGGAGGTGAGCGTCGAGGAGGCCCGAGAGGAAGCACGGATCTGCGCCCTCAACGCCCTCGCCGCGGCGGCGGAACGTGCCGGGGGCCTGGAGAAGATCTCGCGCATCGTGCGCGTGGGCGGTTTCGTGGCCTCCGCTCCGGGCTTCGACCGTCAGCCCGAGGTGCTGAACGGGGCCTCTGAGCTACTGGGCGCGCTCTTCGGCGAGGCGGGCACCCACGTCCGGACGGCCGTCGGTGTCTCGGAGCTCCCGCTCGGCTCCCCGGTCGAGGTGGAACTCGTCGTGGAGATAGCCGACCAGCCGCGCACGGCCTAGTCGTTCTTGAGGGGTTTGTAGGTGTCGGTGTGCAGGACCCCGTCGAAGAGGACCTTGCCGTCCTTGGTGACCTTTTTGTAGGTCACCCACTTGGTCATCTTCGGGCTCGAGTAGACCTTCTTCGACCACATCTCGACGTGCTTCCCGGTCGGCCTGCCGTAGATGCGGGCGGTGACCCATCCGGTCTTCGTATCCACAGACTCTTCGAGCAGGATGTAGCCGGGAGAGGTGTTCTTGAACTTCATGTCCAGGGAACCGAACCACACCGTGGCGTCGAAGCCGGGACGGACGTACGGGAGCTCGGCGTAGTGCGGATGACGCTCGATGGGCTCGAGCCCGGCCTCGTTGGCGGCCATGTAGAGGTTGGTGGAGACCTGACACAGCCCCCCACCGTCGGCTTTCTCCACCTTTCCGCCGACGATCACCTTGGTCGGGTAGTAGTGCAGGGGAGCGGCCACCGCGTTGAACGAGAAGATCTCCCCGGGAGCGACGAGCCTGCCGCTGATGGCGCGCGAAGCTATCTGTAGGTTCTTCACCCGTCCGGGGTCGTCGCTGTAGGTCATGTAGTTCGTGCGGTATTCCCCGATGAGCTGGGTGGGCTTGAGCCGCCGGGCCTCGTCGGTGGTGAGCTTCGGCCTCCAGACGGCGAGCGGTACCTCGTAGCGGAAGTCCCCGGAGAAAACGCCGCGCCGAATGGCTCCGATCAGCTTCTCGCTCTCTATCTTCCGACCGTTCTTGCTCGGGGTGACCTTTATGTCGCGCGGACCGTCGACGACGTACCCGGCCTCCACCGGCCTGACGGTGAGCGCGTCGTAGACCCCCGAGAGGCTCTCGCGCAACCTCCCGGGGCTGAGGTGAACCTCGAGATCTCTGCCGCTGCGCGTCACGTAGAGGGCGCGTCCGATCTCGCCCCGGCTCAGCGTCCACTGCCGCCCGAGGGCGCTCAGGGTGACGTCGTGCTCGAGCGCGCCGCGGGCCTTCCGGGCTGCGGCGACGGCTGAAGAGGTGGGCACCTGAGGCTCGATGGTCTCGCCGTAGATCTTCGCC
>JAIMBO010000076.1 GCA_023511405.1 Rubrobacteraceae bacterium | reverse complement strand
GAGGGATCCACGTTGCCCGCAGAATCAACGGCCCGCACCCGGAAGGTGTGCGTGCCGTCTCCTAACCCCGTGTACTTCTGCGGTGAACTGCACGCTCCGTACGCCCCACCATCCAGGCTGCACTCAAAACCCACCCCCTGCGCAGAAGACGAAAACGTGAAGCTGGCCGAAGTCTCGTTGGTCAGGGACTTGGGGCCAGAGTCTATGCTCGTATCCGGAGGCGCCGGTACGTCGACCGTCCAGACCCAGCTGGGTGGACTTGGATCGGCGTTGCCCGCAGCATCAACGGCCCGCACTCTGAAAGTGTGTTGCCCTCCGGAGAGACCGCTGTACGTTTGAGGTGAAGAACAGGCTCTGAAGGCCGCTCCATCCAGGCTGCACTGGAAACTGGAGCCCGACTCTGAAGAAGAAAAGGTGAACGTCGCCGAGTCGCCGCTCACCGTCCCGGATGGTCCCGTCTGTATGCTGGTCGTCGGCGGTGTGGTGTCCACCGTGACGGTGAGTGGAACGGAAGGTGAAGAAACATTCCCGGCCGCATCCACCGCTACTGCGGAATAGGTGTGGGAACCATCGGCGACACCACTCAGAGTAATACTCCAATCCCCACCACCACCGGCCGTCGTTTTGGCCGATGGGGTGGGACCGCCACCATCATAAACCTCTACGGTGCTGCCCGGCTCGGCCGTGCCCGAGAGCACGACGTTACTGCTTCCGATCAAAGCGTTGTTCGCAGGCGCAGAGATCACCGGCGGATCGGGGGCTACCGTATCGACCGTCCAGTCATACTCCGCGGGGGAGGGATCCACGTTGCCCGCAGAATCAACGGCCCGCACCAAGAAGGTGTGCGTGCCGTCTCCTAACCCCGTGTACCTCTGCGGTGAACTGCACGCTCCGTACGCCCCACCATCCAGGCTGCACTCAAAACTCACTCCCTGCGCAGAAGACGAAAACGTGAAGCTGGCCGAAGTCTCGTTGGTCAGGGACTTGGGGCCAGAGTCTATGCTCGTATCCGGAGGCGTGCTCGCAGGTGGCACCGTAAGGTTCGGATCGGAGAAGCTGGCGAAGTGAGGATAAGCAACGTTGCCTATCTTCGTGAAATCTCCACCAGAATAGAGGGTGCCGCTCACCGGATCGGCGTAATACGCCCATACACCGAGCCCTCCCGCATCCCCGTATCCCATCGGAGCCCAGTTGGGATCGAGAGCGCCACTGCCCGCGTCTACGGCGGCGAAGTAGCGTCGGGGTTGTCCTGCGAGCTGAATGAAGTGCCCGCCCACATAAAGCCTGCTGCCCATCAGAGCGATGGCCTGTACGTCTCCATCCCCCTTGGTCGTCCACCCCGCCGGAAGCCTGAGGCTGTTGGGGTGCTTCTTCCTGTATACGGCTACGGGACCCAAAGCTTTCTTCTTCCACATCAAAGCACCCGTACCCGTATCGTAGGCTCCCACCATACCGCCCGGCCCCCCCTGAGCGGTATAGACCTCGCCGTTGGCGGCTATTATCTGAAAGACCCTGCCGTTGGGCGTCGGCGGCTTCCAGGAGGGGTAGAGCGCACCGGTCGATGGGTCGAGGGCCGCCAGATAGGGATACGGCTGCCCGCTCACGGAGGTGAAGTCTCCACCGACGTAGAGAAGCCCATCTCCGGGAGAGAGCTCAAGCGACCACACCCTTCCGTTGAGCGAAGCCGACCACCCCCCGACCAGGGCCCCCGGATTACTCACCCCGGCGCCGTTGACCAGCGCCAGATACGGCTGCGACTGACCGTTTATGATCGTAAAGTCGCCTCCTATATAAACCTGGTTTCCGGAGACAAGGAGCTCTCGGACGTTGTAGTTGGTCCATACCCGCCAGGTTTCGATCGCACCACTGCGCGCATCCAGGGCAACGACTCGATTCTGTACGACCCCGTTCACACGGGTGAAGGCTCCACCAGCATAGATGGTCGAGCCATCCGGAGAAGCCGCGAGGGCGAGAACGTTGTTGTTGGCACTGGGAGCCCACCCCGTAAGCTGCATGGTGGAGGCGTCTATGGCAGCGAGATGGTCGCGCTCCACGCCGTTCACCTGGGTGAAAGACCCACCTATGTAGACCGTATCTCCAACCTTCAGTATCGTCGATACCCGGCCGTTGGTGGATATCGAACTCGGGTCCGGAGTACTCCCGATGTCCGCACGAGCGGGTGTCGCAAACGCCAAGTAGACCAACAGGGCCACCAAAAGCGCGCCGAAGCCGACGAGCATCCTCTCCTCGTACCGGTAGACCGCCGATCCCGCTCCAAATCTCACGGAAAGCTCCTCTTCTCCGCCGCTTAGCGTCTTTGCGCCGACTCTCTTCCAACATACAAAAGAGGGCTTCCCTACGAATGGGTCGACCGGCCCGTTTTGCCTCCCACAGGCCCAATCTTCTTTAACGCGGAGTCTTTTTCGGCAGGAGTGAGATATCTCGAACCCAGACCACCCGGGGTGCGGGCGAACTCTGAGAGCCTGCCGTACCTCTTCCCACCCCACCCGAAGAGGGTGGGATGCTCCCCAGAGTTCGCGAGCCAGAACATGTTGTCTTCTCCCCGGTTCCCGCTCCCGGGGCTGAACATCCCGCGGACATCTCCCTGCAACCAGGCAAGCGCGAAACGGTCTCCGACGACACCCCGGCGAGGGCGGCCCATCACGATGACGTTCCGCCGCACGCGGACGTCATGCACGTCGTTCCACGTCTGTCTACCCCTATCCACCCCGATGACGGAGATGCCATCGGCATTCCAGGCCAGCATGTTGCCGTGGATATCCACGACGCTCGAGTTGCTCGAAGCGATGGCCGATCCCAAGACCCACCTCGGAGTACCCCACCCGTTGTTCCACAAGACGTTGCCAGATATCTCGCCGTGACTGGATATCTCATAATGGATGCCGAAGCCGGTGTTGTCGTAGATCCGGTTTCCGGAGATGGTATTGTGCGTGGAGTCTATGTCGAACCAGACCGCGCTACCCTCGTTTCGATAGAACGTGTTGGACGTCAGGATCACCTCGCTTGCGTGAGAGGTCTTCATCCCCCCGGCTTCCCACCCCGTATCGAAACCTTCCGTATTGTTGTCGTGCACGGCATTGCCTTTTATGAGCTCACCCCGACCGGTATTCAGGATGCCCATCTGCCCGCCACGGTAGATGTCGTTGTCGAGTATCTTGAGCCCCGGGGCTTTACTCAGGCTGATCACGGCACCATGGGCATCGGAGAGTTTGTTGTCCTTGACGGTCCAGTCGGCATATCCTTTTCCTCCTGGAGACATCCGGTTCATGAGGGCTCCGGTCCGTCCTCCGTTGGCCGCTCCACGCATGATGAATCCCTCGATGGTTACACCGCTGGCCTTTCCCAGCACCCAGTAACGCCTCACGGTCACCTCTACCCGGTGTCCGTCGGGGTCATCCCCCAGCAACACCCGCCGACCCGGATCCAGGGCGAACTGCCCTGGGTGGGGATTTTCTGCCACCTGCCGGAGCGGTCTGCCGTCGAGGAAGACCTGCTCGGGCCACAGACAGCGCCGGGTGCCCGGCATACACCTGACGGCCGTCTGAGGGAACCGGGGAACGCTCCTCTCACTCACCCAGTAACGCCCCATCTTCCGCCACCGCCGCCAGACGTCCGTCCCCGTTATCTCCGCTCCGGGTCTCCCTTTGAGCGTGAGCGGCTTGTCTACGACGATCTGCTCCCTGTAGACACAGGGAGCGACCAGAAGCGTGGCGCCGGGAGGCGTTCTTTCTATCTCGGCCTGCAAGGATCTCCCACAGGCTCCAGTATGCGGCCGGGGAGTAGAGGAGTGCTTCTTGAACACGCCACATCCCCCGACCAGCACCAAACACAACCCCAACAAAACAAGGGCAGCCCATCCACCGCGGGTTCCCGCGCCCTCTACGCAACCTGATACCCTCTCCAAACGCTGCCTACATCTTCCGGCTCCCGAGAAGCTCCTCGTATACGGCGGTGGCCTCGGAGAGCAACCGGCCGTATCTGGGCGCTCGCAGCCACCGCAAAACTTCCCGCTTCGGGAGATCCTTCGCCTTCGTCGGACGGGCCAGCTTGACCTCGTATACGTTTCCCCCGTTCCTGCGCCGGTGCAGATCTTCTATCCGTGAATAAACCTCTCGCACGTTCTCGGGGGTGTGCTCGAAAGGATGAAAGTCGGTCCCGAACTTCTCGTTCATACGCCGGATCACGGCACCGTAATCTTCGGTGACCTCCTCGAAAGGAGCCAGCAGATAATCGTTCTTACAATAGGCAACCGTACTGTAAAAATATGTGTAGTAACGCAGAGCCCATGCTATGTCGTGTCCATCCCAGATAACCCAGGACGCCACCGCATCCTGTGGTCGGCGGATGAGGACCATGGTCGGGATTTTCCACCTGCTCGCGAGCAGCACCTGAGCCGGGGAGTGTATGTGGTGAGCGATCCTGACCTTTCGAGGCTGCGCCTGTTCGAAAGCCAGGACCGCGAACGTATTGGCGGATCGGGGAAATCCCTCTATGACGATCCGAGTATCTTTACCGACGACCCTCTCTTCTCCCTTGAGACCGTAGAGAAGCCGGAAGAGGTTGGGAGAACGCCCGAGGAATCCCCTCATCCCGACACCACCATGACCATTGCCGGGAACCCGCAGAGGGTTGTCTCTCACGCCAGCCAACTGGAGAGATCCCGGTCTATGAGCTCCTGCAGGAGCAGGATGTCTCGGCGGAAGTAGCGTTCCGTCACCAACCTGCGCACCTCGGGCTCCAGCCTGGGTCGGGTGAGGTTGCGATTGTGCAACGCGCTACCCAGGCGCATGAGCCGGCGGGTCTGCCTCTCGGGCAGGAGGGTCTTCACGACGGGTGCCAGAGTCCTGGCTTCCTGCAAGAGGGTGTGCAGAAATCGGCTCTTCGGAATCCCAGAAGCGTTGTAACGCAAAGACGTCTCCGGAACGAAGTCTTCATCGACACCGAGGAAACCGAACAGGTCTCGCACGACCTCCAGCGGGTTTCCGCTCAGATCCTCGTACAGATAAACCTTTATCCGCCCGGGGTCGAAAAGCTCGTAGTAACGTGCGAGCTGCTCGTGGTAGAGTCCGATCCGCACGTAGTGGAAGTCCGGCCACCACCGCTTCTCGATTCGTAGGGGCTCGATCTTCAGCGCCTGCAGAAAATCAGGGATGTCCTCGCGGCCATCCCTGATCATCTGCTGGTAGTGCGAGAAAGCCCTCTCAGCCGGGTGGCGCAGCACGGCGACGAGCTTCATGTCCGGATCGTAGTCTTTTATCCTCCGGGCCGCGATCGGCTGGTACATGTAGGAGTGAGAGGCCTCACCTACGGCCACCTCGTCCTTCGCTCCAGCGAACAACTCGTGATAATCCGAGTGGTCTACCACGGCGTACGGAGTGGCCTCTCTCTCCAGCGGTGGACCGCAGAAACTGGGGTTCGCCTCGGTGAACGAAAAAAACCGGGTGTGTTTCCTCGGGCTCATGTAGACCTGAGGATGCTGGTCGAGGTAGTGCCAGAGCGATGTGGTGCCGGACTTCGCGGCCCCTATGATCAGGAAGTTTGGCCTCCTGAAGACCTTCGTCACATCGGCAGCGTGCATGTCGGTCAACGCGTGATCCCTACGACCTCGGGTCCCTCGTTCGCCATGAGAACGATTCAGGAGAGCGTGCCGGCGACGGTCTCGACCCCCCGGCCAGACTTCCTCAGCTCCGCCTCTATCCACCGGTACGTGGGCTCGAGCCCCTCTCGCAAAGAGATCCTCGGTTCCCATCCCAGCACCTGGCGGAGCCGGGTGTTGTCGCTGTTACGGCCTCTGACCCCTTGAGGCTTGGTGAGATCGTGCCGCTTCGTGAGGCGCTTGCCGGCGATCTCGGAGATCATGTCCACGAGCCCGTTTATGGTCACCAGCTCGTCGGTTCCCAGGTTGAGGGGACCGGGGTGATCGGAGTGCATTATCCGGTAGATGCCTTCAACGCAATCGTCTATGTACATGAAAGAGCGTGTCTGCTCCCCGTCCCCCCAGACCTCTATCTCGCCTCCATCCGGCGCGAGAGCCACCTTGCGGCAGATCGCCGCCGGAGCCTTCTCTTTGCCGCCCTCGTAGGTACCCAGCGGCCCGTAGACGTTGTGGAAGCGCACTATCCTCGTCTCGAGCCCGTAGTCCTCGTAGAAGTACTTGCACAGGCTCTCCATGAAGAGCTTCTCGGTACCGTAGCCCTCCTCGGGCTCCGCCGGATAGGCGTCCTCCTCCTTCAGGTTGGTCACGTCCGGGCTCTTCTGCAGGTACTGCGGGTACACGCACGCCGAAGAGGAGAAGATGAACCTCTCGACGGCGTTGATCCGGGAGGCCTCGAGCATGTGGATGTTGATCATCGCGCTGTTACGGGCTATCTCGGCGTGGAAGGCGGTGATGTAGCCGATACCCCCCATGTCGGCCGCCAGATGGTAGACCTCGTCTATGCCCCTGGTCGCGATGAGGCAGTTGTCGAACCGGCGGAGGTCCAGGATCTCGAACTCGTGGCTGTCACTCTCTTCGTACTCCGGGTGCTTGATGTCGACACCCCGCACCCAATAGCCTTTCTCCACCAGGTACTTCACCAGGTGGTGCCCTATGAAGCCCCCCGCTCCGGTAACCAGTGCCCGTTTAGTCATGCTCATCTCCTTCACCGCGATTTACGAGCCATCTTAGAGGGTCCCCCCGGACGCACACATCGGCCGGGCGACACATATTCGAACCGTCCGGATGACCGGAAGAGGAGCCGCTAAAGAACCAGAGGGTTCGTAACGATAAAAGCGGAGACAGCTGAAAAAGGCAAACCCATCGCGAGGTGGGGACGCAAAGCCGACGGACCTCCCACAAGTCGGGAGGTGGCCGGGTTGCCGCTGCAAGGCCAACCTCTGGTCTGCCCCGCCTTCGGATGGAACATGAGGAGAAGGGGGGGACCAGATGGAGGCCAAAGACCTGAGAAAGCTCCTCGGGCTCACGGCGATCCTGGCGGCATTGCTCTGCATGATCTCGACCGACCGGATAGCCGCTGCCTCCACGCAGGGCGTCAAACCGGACTGCAGAGGCTCGCTGCAGGCCCTGATCGACGCCGCCAGCCCGGGATCAACGGTCCACACGGCCGGGCACTGCATCTACCGGCAGACCGTGGTGATAACGAAACCGCTCACGCTGATAGCGGGTCCCGGTGCGGAGATCCGGGGAAGCGACGTCTGGCGCGGCTGGAGACGCGAGGGGCGATACTGGATCCACGGAGGGCTGCCGCGTTTCTCATCCTCGGGAGAGTGCGCGTCGGGCACCCGGCGCTGCCTGTGGCCCGAGCAGGTCTTCCTCGACGGCAGACCGCTCCGGCAGGTGGCAGAAAATCCCCACCCGGGGCAGTTCGCCGTAAAGGACGGCTCCGGCACCCGCTACGTGGTTCTGGCCGACGACCCCAGAGGGCACGTGGTTGAAGTCTCGGTAAGACGCCAATGGGTGGTCGGCGCGGCCGACGGCGTCACGATAAAAGGCTTCACGATGCGGGATGCAGCCAACGAACGAGACATGGGTGCCCTCACCAACGCGGATGTCAACGACCCGAATTACTACCACTCCCACTGGACCATAGAAGACAACAAACTCTCCGACGCAGCGGCGGCAGACCTGGTAGTGAAAGGCAACCACAACGAGATCATCGACAACAACATCTATCGGGGAGGACAACTCGGCATCCACCTCGGAGGAAACTACAACCTGGTCCAGGGCAACCGAATACACGACAACAACACCGAGCATTTCGATCCTTTCTGGGAAGCAGGCGGCATAAAAGCCGCCTACCAGGTCAAAGGGCTGAGGTTCATCGGCAACACCGTCTACGACAACAAAGGCGTCGGGGTATGGTGCGACATAAACTGCTCCGGCGCGGTTTACAAAAACAACCGCATCTTCGATAACGCAGGGCCGGGGATACTGTTCGAGATAAGCCGGGGAGCTCTGATCTCCCACAACGTGATCTGGAACAACGGCTGGCATTATGCCGGGAGGAGTTGGAGCGCGGGGATCGTCCTCTCGAACTCGAGCAACGTCACCGCGCGTGACAACACACTGGCCTGGAACGCGAGCGGGCTCTCGGTCATCTCGATGGACCGGGGAAACCCCACCTGGAACAAGGTAAAGAACATCAAGATCAGACACAACCTGTTCTTCGCGAAGAACGGCTACTCATTGGCCTGGATACAACAAGGGGGATGGAGCGGCGGGGTGCTGTACGATCCGAGCTCGCACAACAGCGGCCAGAACGACCGATACTGGTATCCGAGCCCCGAGAAATCCAGCATCAGCGACTGGAGCACGGACCTGCGGTACAGATGGGGGCCGATCGGTCACGGGAACCACGGCGTCCTGCTGCATCTGGCAGCGTTCAACCGAACGCCCGGAGAGTCAGACGGCCGCTACCTGAGCAATACCCGGGAGCGCCAGCTGACCTCTTCGTTGGGAATCCCCGTACGGCCCCCCGCTCATTGAAAAGATCATCCCACCGAACGGTGCCGCCTTCGGGCCGGATGCCAGGTCGCCTCTGGCATCCGGCCCAGTTGCATGGCGCACAGTGCGAGAAATCTGGGGTTGTGCCTGGCATAGCGTTTCCACAACCTCCCCGGATCGCTCGCCAGCCTGAAGGTCCACTCCAGACCACTCTTCTGCATCCAACGAGGAGCCTGGCGCATCCTGCCGGTATAGAAGTCGAAGGCAGCCCCGACTCCTATCATCACGGCCGGAAGCCGTCCCTTGTGGGCCGCCATCCACCTCTCCTGTTTGGGACAGCCTATTCCGACCAGGATGATGCGGGCGCCCGAGTTCATCAGCTCGTCGGTGAAAAGCTCGTCCTCTTCGGCGGTCAGGGGACGAAACGGGGGCGCGATCCTGCTCACTATCCGTATGCCGGGGTGCCGGGCTCGGGCGATCTCCGAAAACGAATCGAGCAACTCCGGCGTACCCCCGTACAAACCCACGGGCACCCCACGCCGAGCCGCATGCTCGAGCACGCTCACCGTCAAATCCGTGCCCCGGACCTGATCCGCCGACCTGACGCCCAGGCCATCCAGGGTCCACAGCAGAGGCCGTCCATCGGGTGTGACGAGATCCGCCTGGTTCACGATCCGACGGAAAGGTTCGGAGTCGAAAGCCTCCATGACCATGTGCACGCTGGCCACACAAACGTAACGGGACTCGCCCCGCTCCGCCCAGGAGACGATCCGTTCGCTCGCCCTCGGAAGGGTGAGCGCATCCACCCGCATGCCGAGGATATACCGGTGTTCAGACTCCGAATCGAGCTCGATGGGAGCGCCGCTCCGATTGGTAAGCTCCAAGACCGTGCACCTCCTGCAGACCGCCGTATGCAGATGACAGCCTAGGCGGCCGAAAAAGGCGCAACATCAGCCACACAGCCGGTTTCAGACCGGCCGACCGGCCCGGTTTTGGAGCCAGCGATCAGGCCTCGAACCAGTGGGAGAGATCTCGCCCGATGAGCTCCTGCAGGCTCAGTATCTCCGGCTTGTAATACGCGACCAACTCTCTCCGGAGAGATGGATCGAGCGAAGGCTTGACCACCATCCTTCGCCCCAGCTCCTGAGAGATCGGGTAGCGCACCCCTTGTGGGATCATCTTCCTGGCGATCTCCTTGAAGGGGTTGGGTCTGAACAACAGGTGCCCGACGACCCTGTTTCTCGGTACCCCGGTGACGTTGGGCCTGAGGCTGAGATCGGCTCGAAAGCCCCTATCGACCCCGAGAAATCCGTACAGGTCGGATAGAAACCCTTCGGGGTCGTTCCTGAGATCGTCGTAGAGCCTGATGAAAACCTGCTCGCGGTCGAAAAGCTTCAGGAACGGCTCCATCTGTTCCGCGTACTTCCCGGCGCTCAGATAGTGCCATATCGGCTCCCATCCCCGGGAGATTCGTTCTTCTTCGGCGAGGATCCCTTCCCTGAAACCAAGTTTCTCCCGGCCGTGACGCACGACGTGAAGGTAGCTGGAGAAAGCCCGCTCCACCGGGTTTCGCAGCACGAAGATCAGCCTCACCCCGGGGATCAGCGTATTTATGTTTGCAGCAGACCGCTCGAAGTACATGTACCAGGGGGAGACCTCGCCGGATACCTGATCCTCCGACGCCCCGGCGAACAAGCTGCCGTACTCCTCGACGTCGGTGATCGTCACCCGGGCCATCTCCTCGTCGCCCGGCCCCTCGAATCGGACCTCCTCCCCCACGAAGGCGAAGAAGTTCGTCTCTTTCTGGGCAGGAAGGAAGATCTGAGGATGCTGCCCGAGATAATGATGGATGGCCGTGGTACCGGATTTCGCCGCGCCGACCACGAGAAAATCTGGCAACCTCACGATGTTCCCTGCCTCCCTCCCTGAAGACCCAGCGTGCCCTCACGCAACCCGCGCATAGATTTCCATCAGGCGCGTGTAATTCCGATCCGCCGTGTAATGTGTCTCGAACTCCTCCCTGGCCCCAAGGCGCAACCTCTCCAACAGCGCCGGGTCGTCCAGCAGAGCTTCGGCCTTGTCCTCCAGGTCACCGGCGCTCCGCGGGCTGAACTTCAACCCGGTCCTGCCGGATATCACCAGGGTAGACAGGCTCCCGAGGTCGCTCGCCAGCACCGGGAGCCCGCTCGCGTACGCTTCGGCAACGACCATCGGAAACCCCTCGTACCACAGGGAAGGCAAAACGAGAAACTCCGCCCGCTTCATCAAACCCACAACTTCACGCTCCCGAACCCTCCCCAGCCACTCTATTCCATGGGTCTCCCTCGCGGCGCGACCGACCTCCCCGGAGAGCGGGCCGTCACCCGCTATCTTGAGGGTGATCCGCCGCCCCAACCTCCGCCACGCCCGCAGGAGAGTTTCGATTCCCTTCTCCCGGGAGAG
>JAIMBO010000075.1 GCA_023511405.1 Rubrobacteraceae bacterium | reverse complement strand
GGGAGAACGGGTTTGCAGAGGGGTGCGGCGAGAGGGCCCTCCGGGCCCCTCTCGCCTTTCTGGGAGAGGAGGAGAAGAGAATGGACCTGAGGTCGGTGCAGAGGCCGTTGAAGAAGCGCTACCGCGAGGAGCCGGGCTCCTCGAGGGTGACGCTCTCGGCCAGGGCGAGCCGGCAGGAGACGCCGGTCTCCTGCTCGGTGGACATAGGCCGGGCGGTCTACGCGGCGGAGGCTCACGCCGGGGTGGGCGGGAGCGGGCAGGCCGCCTGCTCGGGTGATCTTTTGCTCGGGGCGCTCGCGGCCTGCGCGCAGCTCACCTGCCAGATGGTCGCGGAGAACATGGGTCTCGACGCCAGGCGCATAGAGGTCGGGGTGGAGGGTGACCTCGACCTCGCCGGGACGATGGGGATCTCGGAGGAGGTGCCGGTGGGCTTCGAGCGCATCCGGGTCGGCTTCGAGATCGACGCGCCGGGGGCGACCGAGGAGGAGCTCGCCGCCCTCCGGGAGAAGACCGAGCGCTACTGCGTGGTGATGCAGACGCTCCTTGATCCGCCCCGTATAGAGACCCGATGGGGGTAGGGGGGGCCGGGACGAAGACCCTGGCCGGGAGGTTGCTCGCCGGGGACAGGCGGGCGCTGGCGCGGGTGATCTCGAAGATAGAGCGCGGGGACCCGGAGGTGCCGGGGATCTTCTCCGAGATCTTCCCGTATACCGGGGGAGCGGTGACGGTGGGGTTCACCGGGCCCCCGGGCGTGGGCAAGAGCAGCCTGCTCGCCCGCCTGATAAAGCTCTACCGCGCCGAGGGGAAGAAGGTCGGGGTGGTCTCCGTCGACCCCTCGAGCCCCTTCTCGCACGGGGCGATCCTGGGCGACCGCATCCGGCTCTCGGACCACTTCCTCGACCCCGGGGTGTTCATCCGCTCGATGGGGAGCCGGGGGCATCTGGGCGGGCTCGCCGCCGGTTCGAGGCTCGCCGGGATGGCGATGGAGGCCTACGGCTGCGACGTGGTCCTCTACGAGACGGTGGGCGTCGGCCAGGGAGAGGTCGAGGTCGCCTCGGCCGCGGAGACGGTGGTCCTCGCGATCCAGCCGGGCGCCGGGGACGCGGTGCAGGCGCTCAAGGCCGGCGTCATGGAGATAGCGGACGTCTTCTGCGTGAACAAGGCGGACCACCCGCAGGCAACCCTCGCCAAGCGCGAGCTGCGCCAGATGCTCGAGATCGGGCACGAGCTCGACCCGGAGGCCCCGATCCCGCCGATCGTCATGACCCGCGGGGACACCGGCGAGGGGATCGAGGAGCTCAAATCCGAGATAGAGGGGCACCGGAGGCGCCTCGAGGATAGCGGGGAGCTGGAGAAGCGGAGGCGGGCCTCGCTGCGGGAGTTCGTCGTCTCCTGGGCTACCGGACGGCTGGAGAGGGAGGTCAAAGAACGGCTCGCCCGCGAGGACGCAAAGATAATGGAGGAGGTCTACGCCCGCAGGCTCGATCCGATCTCGGCTTCCGAGCGGATCTTCCGGGAGGTCTAGAGGCCCTGGCGCCCCGGCGGATAGTGAGCCTGGTCCCATCGCTGACCGAGGCGCTCTTCGCCTTCGGCGCCGGCGGGCGGGTCGTCGGGCGCACCCGCTACTGCACCCAGCCGCCGCGCGAGGTCGGCCGGGTGGAGAAGGTCGGAGGGACCAAAAGGGTGGACCTCGACCGCCTCCTCTCGCTCGAGCCGGACCTCGTCGTCGCGGTGAGGGAGGAGAACCGCCGGGAGGACGTCGAGGCGATCGTGGAGGCCGGCGTCGAGGTCTTCCTGGGCGAACCCGCGACCGCCGCGGGGGCGCTCGCGATGCTGCGGGAGCTCGCGCGGCGGGTGGAGGCCCCGCGCGCGGACGTCTTCCTGGAGCGTACTGAGCGCGTAATCCAGAAGCTCGAATCCTCGCGCCCGGAGCGCCCCAGGCGGGTCTTCGCCCCGATCTGGAAGAACCCGTACATGAGCGTGGGGGGCGACACCTACGCGGGGGATGTGATCCGGGTGTGCGGCGGCGAGAACGTCTTCGCCGGGCGTGGGCGCTACCCGCGGGTGACGCCGGAGGAGATAGAGGAGACCTCACCCGAGGTGATACTGCTCCCCGACGAGCCCTATCCCTTCTCCGCCGCGGACCTGCCGGAGTTCTACGCGCTGGACGTCCCCGCCGCCCGCTCGGGGCGCGTCTACCTGCTCGATGGCAAGCTCCTCACCTGGTACGGTCCCCGGATGGCTCCGGCCCTGATGCAGCTCTCCGCGATACTGTGCCGATGAGGCCGGGAGCATCCCTCACCCTGGAGAGCGGCAGGTCGCGCTCCTCGGCCCACCGCTCCCACTCCCGGGCGCTTCTGCGGGAGAAGATTTCCTGCAGGGCTTCGTGGCTCAGTTCCTCGAGGCCGAGTTCTCCTGCGAGGCGGCTCTGGAAATGGGGCTCGAGTGCGGCGAGGGCGACCCACCCATCCTGCGCACGGTAGAGCCCGTACCCTGCGAAGGCTCCCCCGAGGAGCCCGCCGGGGGCGGTCAGGCCGTAGCGCAGCGGTGCGGCGCAGGAGGCGGCCGCCTCCTGCAGCGGGACGGTGGAGAACGCGCCTTCTCCGCCGCGCTCTCGTTCGAGAAGCAGCGCGAGAGCCGCGCTCACCGCCCTCTCGGCGCCGGCGAGGTCGGCGAGCAGGGTGCGCGGGAGGTGCGGCGGATCGAGGAGCCCGAGGGAGGCCTGGTAGGTGAGGTCGTGGCCGGGGCGGTCCTCCTCCGGGGGCGGGTGGCCGGTTATCGCGACGTGCGAGAGGCGCGGGTGTCGGGCGTGCAGATCCTCCCACCCGAGCCCGAGACGCCGCAGCGCGGGGGGCCGGCTCGAGGTGAGGAGGAGATCCGCCCCGGCGAGCAGCCCTTCGAGGCTCTCTCTGTCCTCCCGCCGCTTCAGGTCCAGCTGGAGTACTTCCTCTCCCCGGACGAGCTCTTCGTACCAGGACGAGCAGAAGAGCCCCAGTGGGTCGCCTCCCGGGGGCTCGACCTTGATGACGCGCGCGCCCAGGTCGCGCAGACGGGCCGCGGCGACAGGCCCCGGCACGTTCGTGGCCAGGGTGAGGAGGGTGGTGCCCCTCAGCGTCTCCTCCATGTCTCAGGCCCCGGCGTACTCCCGCTGGCGGAGCACGACGCGGCGGATCTTGCCGCTCGCGGTCTTGGGCAGCTCGTCGACGAACTCTATCCTGCGCGGGTACTTGTACGGGGCGCTCTGGCGCTTGCAGAACTCCTGGATGTCGCGGGCGAGCTCCTCGGAGGGCTCGTACCCCTCCCCGAGCACCACGAAAGCCTTCACCACGCTCCCGCGATCTTCGTCGGGGGAGGCGACGACCCCGCTCTCCACCACCGCCGGGTGTTCGATCAGGGTGCTCTCCACCTCGAACGGCCCGATCGTGTAGCCGGCCGAGATGATCACGTCGTCCGCCCTGCCGACGAACCAGAAGTACCCGTCCTCGTCGCGGTAGGCCCGGTCGCCGGTTATGTAGTAGTCACCCCTGTAGGAGGCGGCCGTCTCCTCCGGCTGGCGGTAGTACTCTTTGAAGAGCGCGGGCATCCCCCGGCGCAAAGCGATGTCCCCCGGCTCCCCTGGCGCGCACTCGTTCCCGTCCTCGTCTATGACCCTCACGTCGCAGCCGGGGGAGGGCAAACCCATCGAGCCGGGTCTCACCTCCACGCCGGGGAAGTTGCCGACGATGAGCGTGTTCTCCGTCTGCCCGTAGCCGTCGTAGATCGTGATCCCGTGCAGCGCGCGCCAGCGCTCTATGACGGCCGGGTTCAGCGGCTCCCCCGCCGAGACCGCGTGTCGGATCTTCGAGAGGTCGGCCTCCTCCAGCTCCTTCGTCTTCGCCAGAAGCCGGTACTCGGTCGGGGCCTGGCAGAGGACGGTGATGTCGTGGCGCTGCAGCAGTTCGATCCGCTCCTTCGGGTCGAAGGGACCTTCGTGGAAGAAGATCTCGGTGCCCCAGCTCCAGGGGCCGAGGATGACGTTCCAGATGCTCTTGGCCCAGCCGGTCCCGGAGGTGCACCACAGGCGGTCGTCCTCCTGCAGGTCGAGCCAGTAGCGGGACTGCATCCGCTTGGCGTGGGTGTAGCCGTGGGTGTGCAGCACGCCCTTGGGATGCCTGGTGGTGCCCGAGGTGTAGAGCAGGAACGCCGGATCGCCCGCGGCGGTGTCCTCGGCGGAGAACTCCTCGGAGGCGGCCCCGGTGATCTCCGCGAAGCTCTCCCAGCCCTCGCGGCCTTCCCCGAGGAGCACGAGGTTCCGGATCGAGGGCGCATCCTGGCGCATCCTCTCCACCTCCGCGGCGCCGTCGTCGTCCGAGACGATCATCACCGCCTCCGAATGGGAGGCGCGGTAGGCGAGATCCCCCGCCCGGAGCATCGGGGAGCAGGGGATGGCCACCGCCCCGAGCTTCAGCAGCCCGACGAGCACCGCGTGCCACTCCGGGACCTTGCCGAGCACGACCATCACCCGGTCGCCCCTCTTCACGCCGAGCTCGCGGGCGGCGTTCGCGAAGCGGTTCGAGAGGCGGGCGAAGTCGGCGAAGGTGAGATGGCGCTCCCCGCCGCGCGTGCCCAGCCAGAGCATAGCCGGGCGTCCTTCGTCCTCGGCCCAGCGGTCGACCACGTCGCGCCCGAAGTTGAAGCGCTCGGGGGTCTCCCACGCGAAGCCTGCACGGGTTTTCGCGTAATCACCGATGTTGGCCACGGCTCCTCCTTCTCTCTTTCCCCTGGCGACATTCTATACCTGCAGGGGAGGCGTATGGACTCGGCCGAAGGATCAGCGGTTGCGGCTGGATTTGACCCGGCGGACCCTCTTCGGGGTTGTCTGATGCTTGCCGATGATCGAGATGGTCCCGTCCATCTCCAGCACGGCGGTCTCGACGTCGGAGGTGGAGCCGATCCCGTGCTCCCGGATCGCCTCCTCCAGGTCCGCCAGGCTCACGTCCTCCCGCCGCAGGTGATCTTCGAGCACCCGGCCCCGGTAGACGAGCATGACCGGCTGGCGCTCCAGGTGCCTCCTCAGCCAGGCGTTGCGGGCCACGAGGTGGTTGAGGCCGATGAGCGTGGCCGCGCCGAGGAGGCCGCCCGTCAGGCTGGTGTCCGGTCCTATCATGGCGTTCTGCACTACGTTGGAGACGAGGAGCAGTACGACCAGGTCGAAGGGCGTCATCTGGCCCAGGGTGCGCCTGCCGGCCAGGTAGAGGAGCAGGAGCAGGAACAGGTAGACGATGATAACCCGGATGGCTGTGAAGAGGATCGTCGCCGGATCGCCGAGCATCTGCGAGAGGTGGCCGGAGAGGGATCCGGTCACCATCAGTGCGGCTGCGGGGGTGCTCATCATACGCTCCAGTGGCTCATTCTACGCCAGGGGTACTCTGGGATAATGACGCGGGTCATGGGCTCACCCGGAACTTGTGTCTACTCCTCCACGCGGTCCGCCCGGGGAATGGGCGCCGGAGCATCCCGCGACGCGGTTATCGTGGGGGCGGGGCCGAACGGGCTCGCGGCGGCCGTCGAGCTGGCGCGGCGGGGGCTCTCGGTCGCGGTCTTCGAGGCTGCGGGGGTTCCTGGAGGGGGCTGCCGCTCGCGGGAGGTGACGCTCCCGGGCTTCGTGCACGATCTCGGGTCCGCGATACACCCGCTCGGGTACTCCTCCCCTTTCTTCCGGACGCTGCCGCTCGGGGAGCACGGTCTCGAGTGGGTCCACCCTCCGGTCCCCCTCGCCCACCCGCTCGAGGGCGGGGAGGCCGTGCTGCTCTGGCGCTCGGTGGATGAGACCGCCCGCAACCTCGGGGAGGACGCCTCAGCCTACCGCGAGATCATGAGCCCCATCACGGGCGACTGGGAGAAGATAGCGGGCGCCGTCCTCGGTCCGCCGCGAATACCCCGGCACCCGCTCGCGCTCGGCGCCTTCGGGATGTACGCCATGAGGTCGGCGCGCGCTCTCGCGGAGGGTCTCTTCCGCGGAGAGAGGGCCCGGGCCCTCTTCGCCGGTTGCGCCGCCCACTCGTTCCTCCCGCTGGAGCAGAGGCCTTCGGCCGCCTTCGGGCTCGTGCTCGCGGCGCTCGGGCACGCGGCGGGCTGGCCGTTCCCGAAGGGCGGGGCGCAGAGGATCACCGACGCCCTCGTCTCCTGCCTGCGTTCCCTGGGCGGGGAGGTCCACGTCGGAAGCCCCGTGAGCTCCGTGGCGGAGCTTCCGGCGGCGAAGGTCGTCCTGCTGGATCTGACCCCGAGGCAGGTGCTCGGGGTGGCCGGTGAGCGCCTGCCCGCCCGCTACCGCGCGCGCCTCGCCCGCTACCGTTACGGGCCGGGCGTCTTCAAGGTCGACTACGCGCTGGAGGGGCCGGTGCCGTGGGAGGCGCGGGAGTGCGCCCTCGCGGCGACCGTACACGTCGGGGGGACGCTGGAGGAGATAGCCGGGGCCGAGGGCGCGGTGGCGCGGGGGGAGCACCCGGAGAGGCCGTTCGTCCTCGTCGCCCAGCCGAGCCTCTTCGACCCCTCGCGGGCGCCGGAGGGGCACCACACCCTCTGGGCATACTGCCACGTCCCCAACGGCTCGACCTTCGACATGACGGAGAGGATGGAGGCGCAGCTGGAACGCTTCGCCCCCGGCTTCAGGGAACGCATCCTCGCCCGCTCGACGATGAACGCCGCGGAGCTCGAACGCTGGGATGCCAACCTGGTCGGCGGGGACATAAACGGGGGTCTGATGGACCTGGGGCAGCTCTTCACCCGCCCCGTGGCGAGCCCCGTGCCGTATGCCACGCCGGCCGAGGGACTCTACATCTGCTCCTCCTCGACCCCGCCGGGGGGCGGGGTGCACGGTATGTGCGGCTACTTCGCCGCCCGCGCCGCGCTGCGAGACCTGCGGCGGGGTAGACTGTAGGTGTAGCTGGCGGCGCTCTGGAGGTGTCGAAGTGGAGAGAGCCGTGGTCCTGGGGGCGGCGAGAACCCCGTTCGGCAAACTCGGTGGTGCGCTATCTGCACTGAGCGCGCCGGAGCTGGGCGGCGCGGCGATAAGGGAGGCCGTCGACCGTGCAGGGGTCGAGGACGAAGAGATAGAGCACTCGGTCTTCGGCATCGTGGTGCAGGCTGGCGTCGGCCAGATCCCCTCGCGGCAGGCCAACCGGCACGCGGGGCTCCCCTTCTCGCTCACGACCGAGACGCTGAACCAGGTGTGCGCCTCGGGCCTGAGGAGCGCGGTCCTGGCGGAGACCATGATCCGGGTCGGGGACTACCGGGTGGTCCTGGCGGGCGGGATGGAGAGCATGTCGAACGCCCCGTATCTGCTCAAGAAGGCGCGCTGGGGGGCGCGGATGGGCGACTTCGAGGCGGTGGACGCGATGATCCACGACGGGCTCCTCGACGCCTTCGAGCACGTGCAGATGATCCGGTTCGGAGCCGAAGGGGCGAGGCGTTACGGCCTCTCGCGCGAGGAGCAGGACGAGTGGGCGCTGCGCTCGCACCGCAGGGCGGCCGCCGCGACCGACGAGGGCCGCCTCGCGGAGGAGATCGTCGGGGTGAAGGTGCCCGGCAGAAAGGGTCAGACCACGTTCGTGGAGCATGACGAGCCGATCCGACGCGACACCACCCTCGAGAAGCTGGCGAAGCTGCCGCCGCTCGAGGAGGGTGGGACCGTTACCGCAGGGAACGCCCCGGGCGTCACCGACGGAGCGGGGGCCCTGGTGCTCTCGAGCGAGACGTTCGCCAGGGAGCGCGGCCTGGAGCCGCTCGGGACGATCGTCGCCCACGCCAAGGTCGCCGAGGGCCCGCCGGACCTCCTGACGGCGCCCGGGAACGCCGCGAGGCTCGCCCTCAGGAAGGCCGGCTGGAGGGCGGAGGATCTCGACCTCGTCGAGATCAACGAGGCGTTCGCCGGCGTCGCGATCCACTCCGCGCGCATCCTCGGGGTGGACCCGGAGATCGTCAACGTCAACGGCGGGGCGCTCGCGCTCGGCCACCCGATAGGCGCCTCCGGGGCGCGCATCCTGATGACGCTCCTCTACGAGCTGCGCCGCCGGGGCGGCGGGCGGGGGCTCGCCGCGATCTGCTCCGGCGGCGGCCAGGGGGACGCCGTGCTGGTCGAGGTCTAGCGCCGCCCCCCTCCCTCTGGCACAATGAGCCTGCAACCGTAGGGAGGGGGTAATCCATGCAGGATGCGATCTCGCGCCGGGGCTTCCTGGGGCTCGCGGGCGGCGGGGCGGCCGGTCTCGCGCTCTACGACCTGGCTGCGTGGCAGAAGCCGGCGGAAGCCGCGAGCGGGGGAAGTGCTTCTCCGGAGCGCTGCGGCAGGCCTGAAGTTCCCAAACGGGAGTTTCGGGCGGTCTGGGTCGCGAGCGTCTCCAACATAGACTGGCCCTCACGTCCCGGGCTTCCGGCGCGCCGTCAGAAGCGGGAGCTCCTCGATATCCTCGATGCCGTGCGCTCGCTCGGGATGAACGCCGTCATCCTGCAGGTGCGCCCGGCGGCGGACGCGCTCTATCCTTCCAGGTACGCGCCGTGGTCCTCTTACCTGACGGGTCGGCAGGGGAGGAGCCCCGGCTACGATCCCCTCGCCTTCGCGGTTGAGGAGGCCCACCGCAGGGGGCTGGAGCTGCACGCCTGGTTCAACCCCTACCGGGTGAGCACCGGGTCGAGCCTGCGCGGCCTCTCGCCGCGCAGCCCGGCGCGTGAGCATCCCGGCTGGGTCGTCCGCTACGGCGGCCGGCTCTACTTCGACCCGGGGATCCCCGGCGTGCGGCGTCTCATCGAACGTTCGGTGATGGAGGTGGTCGGGAGGTACGACGTGGACGCCGTCCACCTCGACGATTACTTCTACCCCTATCCGGTCTCCGGGGAGGGCTTCCCCGACGGCGGCACCTTCCGCCGCTACGGGGGGCGTTTCCGGAGCAAGGCCGCCTGGCGGCGGAACAACGTGGACCTGCTCGTGGGCGGGCTCTCCCGCCAGATAAAGCGCAAAAAGCGGTACGTGAAGTTCGGGATCAGCCCTTTTGGCATCTGGCGCAACCGCTCGGAGGACCCGCGGGGCTCGGCGACCAGCGGCCTCTCCTCCTACGACGACCTCTACGCCGACAGCCGCGGGTGGGTGCGGCGGGGCTGGCTCGACTACGTCGTCCCGCAGGTCTACTGGAACTTCGGCTACGGGCCCGCCCCCTACGAGGTGCTGGTGCGGTGGTGGGCGGAGCAGGTGCGGGGTCGCGGGGTGGAGCTGTACATCGGGCAGGCGGCGTACAAGATCGGGAGCGGCGGCGCCTGGGACGACCCAAACGAGATGCCCTCGCACGTGCGCTTCGACCGCCGCTATCCGGGGGTGAGGGGCGACGTCTACTTCAGCGTGAGCGACGTGCTCAAGAACCCGCTCGGATTCCGCGGCCGCCTCGCGCGCGACCTCTACCGGCATCCCGCGCTGATCCCGGCGATGCGCCGGCCCGGCGGTGCTCCGCCTCACCCGGTGCTGCTGCGGGCGAGGAACACCAGGCGGGGCGTACTGCTCGAGTGGCACGCCCGGGGGAGGCCGGATGATGCGCTCTACGTCGTCTACCGCTTCGGTGGGGCGAGGAGGCCCGGAGCCTGCGACCTGCGGGACGGGCGCAACATCCTCAAGGTCGTCCCGGCCGGCCGCTCCGGGACGCGTTCCTGCTTCGACCGGACGGCCCGCCCCGGGCGCCGCTACACCTACTGCGTGAGCGCGGTGGACCGGCTCCACCACGAGAGCCCGCCGGGCGGACGGGCCGTCATCACGGTGCGTTAGTGGGGGCGGGTGAAGCGCGCTCCTTCGGTCTCGTCCTGCGTGGGGATGTCCAGGAGCTCCGGGGTCTCGTGGTCGACCTGCAGCGTGGTGTGGCTTATCCCGAAGCTCTCCTCGAGCAGCTCTTCGAGCTCGCGGCGTCGCCTGTGGCAGTCCTCGTCGCGTCCGACCAACACGTGGGCCGAGAGGGCCGGAAAGCCGGAGGTGACCTCCCAGACGTGCAGGTCGTGGACGTTGACTATGCCCGGGTGTGAGATCATGACGTGACCTATCTCGTCGGGGTCGAGGCCTTTGGGGGCGGCCTCCATGAAGATGCGTCCCGAGTCGCGTACCAGCCCGAAGCCCGCCCGGAGCATTATCGTGGCGATGACGAGCGCGGCCAGCGCGTCGGCGCGGTAGTAACCGCCGGTGAAGTAGATGATGCCGCCCGCGATCGTCGTCGCGATGAACGAGTAGAGGTCGGTCAGGATGTGCTGGAAGGAGCCCTCGACGTTGAGGCTCTCCCTGTTCGCCTTCGCGAGCGTGAAGGTGGCGAGCAGGTTGACCCCGATGCCGGCGAGCCCGACGACGAGGACCAGCCCGCCCTCGACCCGCGGCGGGTGCAGCAGGCGGACTATCCCCTCGTAGTAGAAGAGCGCCGAGAGCACCAGGAGGGTGACGCCGTTTATCTGGGCGCTCATTATCTCCGAGCGCTTGAGGCCGTAGGTCATGATGCCGTGGGCGGGCCTCTGCGCGAGGCGCATCGTGACGAGCGCGAGCGCGAGGGCTCCGGCGTCGGTGAGCATGTGCCCGGCGTCGGAGAGCAGCGCGAGGGAGGAGGCTACGAAGCCCAGCACGCCCTCGGCGAGCATGAAGCCCCCGATCAGGAAGAGCGCTATGGTCAGGTAGCGCCGGTCCGCCTGGGGTCCTATCGTGTGGGAATGGCCTTCGTGGCCGCCGTGGTTTTCGTTTTCTTCGTGCAATCTGTCCTCCAAACACAATAATAATTGATCCTGGGGGGACGTCCGGAACATCGGTCGAAGATTTCACGCCGTCGGGTGTCTCATCGATCTCTCAGCGTCGTCTCAGCGGTCTCTCACCCCGGCCGGGTAGCATCTTCGGCGTTCGAGCGGTTCCCGGATGGGAGGATGCTTTGCGGAGGGGAAGAAAACGTGCGAGGAAGGGCAGGTTCTTACGCGGGGCGGGATACGCCGCAGCCGGGGTGCTGCTCGTT
>JAIMBO010000074.1 GCA_023511405.1 Rubrobacteraceae bacterium | reverse complement strand
GGGGCGCCGGTGGGCCGAGGACTCCTACACCCTGCTCGACCACCGACAGAGGAGCAAGCGACCCCCGACCGCGCTGCGGCTGCCCCGACACGTGGAGCGCGCTCAGCGGTAGGCTTCAGCTACCACGCTCCCGCACGGAGCGGATGCGGTATCCGCCGGGGACCGGCTCGAGGAGCCCCTCCTCGCTCAGCTCCCCGATGGCCCGAAGTATCTCGCCGTCGCCTGCGCCTTTGAGCAGGTTGCGCAGATCCTGCCGGTTGATCTCGCCGTGGCCGGCGAACGAGCAGAGCCCGGCGTATAGGACCCGGGCGAGAGGGGAGAGGGGGGAGGACCAGATCTCCGGCTCGTACCAGAAATCTCCCGCCCCCGCCGCGTTCTCCGGCCGCTCTCCCCGGCCGTCCGCGAGCAGGATGACCTCCGGGAGTTCCTCTCCGCTCAAAGCACCGTACGCACCGTCTCCCCCACGGCCGGCGTGTGTATCTTGTGGTTCGGCGCCAGCCGGTAGGCCAGATCGCTTATCCGACGCCGGGAACCGTGGATCAGGATGATCTGACGCGGGTTGAGCCGCTCGGTGATGCTGAGCAGCTCGTCCTGCGTGCAGTGGGCGGCGAAGCTCACCCGCTCGACCCGCCAGTTCTCCTTCTCTCCGGCCGCCCGGTGCGCGCCGTAGGACGAGGCCGCGTTGGACGGGAGGATGACGGCGTTCTTCGGGCTCTTCTGCAGCCTCCTGCGGTAGAAGGCCGAAGCCCCGCCCTGCATCGTCACCGGAGAGGCGATGATCGCACAGGGGTTGGCCAGAATGCGTTCGCGCGCCCGGTCGTCGTTGTCCACGGCCCGGATGTTGTCCGAGAAGAACAGCTCCTTCGGGTCGGTCTGCTGCAGGTAGGGCTTCATGTAGCCCAGCTGCTCGGCGTAGAGCCGCTCGGAGGTCGTCACGACCGACCCGTCGACGTAGATGAACACGTCCCTGTCGAGCCCGTACTCCTCACCGTAACGCTTGAGGCCAAGGATTATCTCCTGCGCCTGGCCGAGCGCGTAGGTCGGGATCAGGACGATACCACCCCTTTCCTGGGTGGTCTCGTTGATCACGTGGACCATCTTCTTTATCGACTCGGAGAAGGGCTGGGGCTTCTGGTCTGCGAGCGTGGCTTCCATCACCAGCAGGTCTATGTCGTGCACCTGCGGGAGCCGGGCCGAAGGGATCGAGAAGTGATCCTCCATGCAGATGTCTCCCGTGTGGAAGACCGTGGCCGCTCCCGACCGTATGAGAACGCTCGCCGCCCCGAGGATGTGCCCGCTCTCGGTGAGGGTGATCTTGGCGCCCCCCACGTCGAACGGTTTTCCGAAGGGCACCGTGGTGAGCCGCTTCTTCACCTCGTGCAGCGGGGCCCCTCCGGGAAGCCCCCCGCCCATCGCCGCGTGGTCGTTGAGGGCGCTCAGGATGAGCCTTGCCGAGGGAGGAGTGCAGTAGATCGGCAGATCGGGCCTGTCGCGCACCAGCAGAGGCAGCGCCCCGCAGTGGTCGAGGTGGGCGTGGGTTATCACCGCGGCGCTCAGACCGTCGAGCCCGCTGAAGTCCGGGGCCACGGGGCCGTGCCCGTCGGGCTTTATCCCGGCGTCGATGAGTACTCTGCTGCGCCCGAAGTCGAGCAGGTGACTGCTCCCGCCGACCTCACCGGCTCCACCGAGCGCCCTGAAGGAGAGGGTGGGCCTCCCGTTGCCCACCACGACCTCGTGCGCGCTGCGACGTTCTTTCGATGGGGAAGGGTCCTGGTCGTTCTCCTCCGCGGGGGCTTCCGGGGTGTCTCCCTCCCCCGCGGATGCCTCTCGCAACTCGGTGTGCGCCTGCAATACCTTGCCCATGAACTCGAGCAACCGGGCCGTGCGGTCGGCGGACTCGAGCGATTCAGGCATCGCGCCGACCTCGTTCTTAACCGCCCGCACCAGCAACGCCCCGAACCCCGGGTCCGTGAAACGGGCGTTCTGCAGCGCGTCTTTCACGCGGTCTCTCTCTTCACGGGTCCTACCGAGCTCCTCGTAGAGCTCTTCCACCCGCCGGGCGGCCGTCGCGTACGCCGAGCGCTCGCTCTCCAGCGTGCGCTCGAGGTGTTCGTTGCGCCGGTGGAGCTCCGAAAGCCGCTCTTTTATCTTGCTGTGAGCCTCCAGCGCGGCAGCTGCACGCTCTTCCGCTCTCCTGACCTGGGTCGCGGCGCTCTCTCGCTCGGCGCGCAGTACCTCGACCTCCTGCCCGAGCGCCGTGGCCTGCTCCCGGGCGGTCCGGGAGATGAACTGCAGCCGCTCGTTCTCCTTCTTCAGCTCCTCGAGCCGCTGCTCCAGCTCCTTTACCCGGGCGTCCTTCGAGGCCTCCTCTTCGGCTTTCTCGTTCTCCTTCTGCCAGGCGGCGATGAGCTCCTGCACGAGCTCCGGATCGGGCTCCTTTTCGGAGCTCAGGGCGGCCAGGAGGAGTCCTTCGGTGGTGTGGGCCTGACGCAGCTCCGCCAGCCTCTCCCGGTCGAGGTTCTCTACCGCCTCCGAGGTCTCGGGCGGTATCTGCTCGGAGATCGCTGTGCGGAAGGCGTCCCAGGCAGCCTCGTCGTGCATGACCCTGCGTGCGATGCTGCGCAGCATCTGCGTGCTGCCCCCGGCCTTGCGCGTGAGGGCGTCGGCCTGTATGCCCCGGGGAAGCAGGATCTCGTCGAGCCCCGGCACGCTCTTGCAGAGGTTCGCCAGAGCCCGCCTGGTGTCGAGCCTGCCGAGCCGCCGTATGAGAAGCTCCTCGGGAAGCGCTTCCGGAGGAAGCTTCTTCTGCGACCGGTTCTCTGCATCTTCTTTCTCGGCAGGATCAATTCCTCCTCGCGACATGGAATCTGACATACCAACTCCCTCCGAATGTGCGATTTTTTCCTTCTTTACTCATGTTTAAAATTCTATCATGGCGGTTTTGAAGCCCTTCCCACGGCCTTCCAATCCGCCGTCGGTTTCCCTAAACTAAAAACATGAGCTCTGAGAGCGTCGAGATAATGGCTTATTCCCCTGGAAGATTCCCCATCCTGGTCGCGCGCTTCCCCTCCGGGGAGCTGCGGACCCTTTACTTCGAGACCGGCTACGATCCCGGGCTCTCCAAGCGCGTGAGCGAGGAGTGGTTGATCGAGAACGCCATCGGGCGTCACAGCTTCGTGGGTCTCAACCCTCCGGACGAGGTCTCCATCTCCGGACTCGGAGGTTACGCGGAGCGACTCCGGGCTTCCTCCGAGGATACGGAGCGTTAGCGGAAGGCGTCGTCAGCCGTTGTTCTTGCCCTTGCCGGGGGGATTGCTGTTCTGCCCGCCGGCCGGCCCCTTCTTCTTGATCACCCCTGATCCGGCGCCCGGCTTGGGGTTGGATCCGCCGGGGTGGGAGGAGGCGCTCCCGGAAGAGTTTTTCCCGTTCGACCCGCCGGCCGGGTTGGAGGACTGGGAGTTGGAACCGCCCGCCGATCCCGAGCTGTAGTCGAGCGTCACGTAGGTTCCTTCGGGAACCTTGCTGCCGGCCTTGGGGTTGGTGTCTACGACGGTGCCCGCCGGTTTGTTGCTCTCAACCTGTACCAGCTTGTATCCGAGCCCTGCGTGTATGAGCGCGCTCTCCGCCTCGCTCACGTTCTTGCCGACCACGTCGGGTACGGCGACCTTCTTCACCGGCTTCGGGCCCGCGCTCAAGGTTATGTTCACCGCGGTGCCGGGCTTCACCTGTGCGCCGGGCTTGGGATCCTGGTTTATGACGCCTCCCTTCCCGATCTGGTCGTTGTAGTGGGAGACGACGCTGCCCAGCTTCAGCCCGGCCTGCTCCAGCAGAGCCCGGGCCTGGTCTTCGGTGTAGCCGTATGGGATGTCGGGAACGGTGACGAGTTTGGGGCCGGTCCCCACCGTGATCTCGACGGTGGAGCCCTGCACGGCTTCGGATCCACCGCTCGGCGACTGGGAGATCACCTTTCCGGCCTGCTCCGGGGAGCTCTCCGTCTGCTTGACGGAGACCTTGAAGCCCGCGTTTTGCAGGGTGCTCTCCGCGTCGGACGCCGGGCGCCCCCTCACGTCAGGGACGCTCACGAGCTGGCTCCCTACGACCGTGAGCTTTATCTCGGAACCTTTCTTCGCCTTCCCTCCCGACGGATCCTGCCCGACGACAGTGTCGACGGGCTTTCGACTCCTGACCTTCCTGGCGACCACGGCCTTGAAGCCGCTGTCTTTCGCCCGGACCTTCGCCGCGGCGAGCTTCATCCCCGTGAGATCGGGGACGGCGGCCATCTGCGGCCCGCTCGCCTGCGGCGAGGTGCCGAACAGGCTGTACGCTATCCCTACTATAAGGGCCGCGATCAGGAGCAGGACGCCGATCACGAGCGGAAGGGATCTTCTCCTCCTGCGGCGCTTCCGCTCGGCTCTGGCCGGATACACCAGCGTGTCGCCCTGGCGCGTTCTCCGCTGTGGGCTTTCCAGTACCTGGGTCGTGGCGTTCTCCGGCATCCTGTCGTCTATCACCCGACCCAGGTCTTCTATGAGCTCGGCGTCGCTCGCGTAGCGGTCTTTGGGATCCTTGGCGAGTAGCTTGACGACTATCGCGTTGATCCCTCCGGGTATCCTGGGATCGAGCTCGCGAGGGGGCCTGAGCGGGCCGTTCACGTGCTTCATGGCGATGCCGATCGGGGTGTCAGCGTCGTAGGGGAGCTCTCCGGTGAGCATCTCGTAGAAGACTACCCCGAGCGAGTAGAGATCGCTCTCCGGACCGACCGGTTCGCCCATCGCCTGCTCGGGCGAGATGTAGTGGGCGGTGCCCAGGATGAGCCCGGTCTTCGTCATCGTCGAGGAGGTCACGGCCCGCGCGATGCCGAAGTCGGTGACCTTGATGTCTCCATCGGCGGTGATCAGGATGTTGTGCGGCTTTATATCCCTGTGCACCACGCCCCGTTTGTGCGCCGCTTCGAGGGCCTGCGCTATCTGCAACGCGACCTTCGCCGCGGTCTTCGGAGGCAGCGGGCCTTTGTTCGCGATGCGGTCCTTGAGGGTTCCTCCGGGGAGGTACTCCATCGCGATGTAGTAGGTGCCGTCGTCGGTGGCTCCGCGATCGTAGATCGAGACGATGTTCGGGTGGGAGAGCGCCGCGGCGCTCTGGGCCTCGCGCCGGAAGCGCTCGACGAACTCCTCGTCCTTGGCGTAGCGCTCGTTCATTATCTTCAGCGCCACGTCGCGGTCGAGGACGTTGTCGTGGGCGAGGTAGACATCCGCCATACCACCGCTGCCCAGAAGCCTCTTTATCCTGTAGCGGTTGTCTACGAGCTGCTGCATACTCGGCACATTATACAGATAACGCGCGGAAGGCTTGCTACTAGAGGTTCTCTTTCAGAGCCTGCTGCATGACCTTCTGCGCCAGCGGTACGGCGTTCGTCTCGCTGTCCCCGCCGTTGTGGACGAGGACGGCGACGGCTATCTTCGGGTCGTTCGCCGGAGCGAAGGAGATGAACCAGGCGTCGGGGGCGCCGGAGGGGGTCTCGGCGGTCCCGGTCTTACCGGCGACCGTTACGCCGGGGATCTTGGCCGCGCCGGCGTCGCCCTGGGTGACCACCGACTGCATCATCTGGTTGAGGGTCTGGGCCGTACTTGCGTCGAGCACCCGGTGGTCTACGGAGGGATGTGTCTTCTCGAGGAGCACGCCCTCCGGGGAGCGCACCTCTTTTATGATCCTGGGCTTCATCATGACCCCATCGTTGGCGACGGTCGCCGCGACCATCGCCATCTCGAACGGTGTGGCCTGCACCTGCGCCTGCCCGAAGGCCGCGGTGGCGAGGTAGTTTTTGTCCCACTTCGATGGCGGAGGTCCGACGCTGCTCGGCGTGATCTGCAGCGGCAGGTCGTTGTAGGAGTCGCCGAAGCCGAAGTTCTTAGCCATGTCGTAGAGCGCCTTCGCGCCGACGTACTCCACGGCGACCTTGGCGAAGATCACGTTTATCGAGAGGTCGAGCGCCTTCTGGAAGGTGACGTTGCCGTAGGAGGCTCCTTTGTAGTTGGTTACGGCGTAACCGCTTCCCATCGGGTAATAGTAGCCGGGGTCGTTGAAGACGTCGGTCGGTTTGACGCCCTTCTTCAGGGCCGCGGCCGCCGTGATCACCTTCATCGTCGATCCCGGTGGGTAGAGCCCCTGGGTGGCGCGGTCGAGCAGGAGGTCGTTGGGGTTTTTCTGGATCTTCTTGAAGTTCTGGTCTATGTTGTTCGGGTCGTAGGAGGGGTAGGAGGCCAGGGCGAGGATCTCACCGGTCTTCGGGTTTATGGCGACGATCGCGCCCTTGCCGCTGCTGCTGTTCTTTATCAGGTCGTAGGAGAGCTTCTGCAGCCTGGGGTCGAGCGTGAGCTCGACGTTGTCGCCCGGCTGCGGACCACCGGAGAGCTGGTTCAGGAGCTCGTCGAGTGTCCTGGGCTCGGCGTTGCCGGAGAGGTTGGAGTTCTCGGTGAGCTCTATGCCGGTCGCCCCGTAGCGCTGGCTCCAGTAACCGACCACGTTCGAGTAGAGCGCCCCTTGAGGATAGACCCGCTTGTAGTCTTTGCCGCTCTTCACGCTCTTCGCGAGCACCGTCTGCCCGTCGCGCGCGAGGATGAGTCCCCTGGGGGCCTGCAGTTCCCGCTTGCTCTGCAGGCCGTTGTTGGGGTTGTCCGCGAGCCTCTGCTTGGCGTAGACCTGCCAGTAGGCCAGGACCCCGACCAGCGCCACGAACCCGCAGCAGAAGACGTAGAAGATGCGTCTGAAGTGCCTGTTCACCCGGCGTATTCCTCCCCCCCGGCGTAGTACTCATCCCGCGCTGCAGCGTGTTGCTTGCCGGCGTGTTCGGAGATCACGAGCAGAAGCCCCGTGAGTATGAAGTTGCCCACGATCGAAGACCCCCCGTATGAGACGAACGGGAGGGTGACGCCGGTGAGCGGGATGGCTTTGGTGACCCCGCCGACGATGATCAGGGTCTGCAGCGCGAACATCGCGGTGAGCCCGAAGGCCAGGAGCTTGGCCGCGGGATCGGTCGCGAGCATGGCTATCTTGATCCCGCGGTAGACGAACGCGAGGAAGACCAGAAGGAGGGCGCTCGCCCCGAGCAGCCCGAGCTCGCTCGCGACCGAGGCGAAGATGAAGTCGGTCTGTACGTCGGGGATGGTCTGGGCGAACCCTTCTCCGAGCCCGGTGCCCGTGATGCCTCCGTCGGCGATGTTGAAGAGGCTCTGGACCACCTGGTAGCAGCACTGGTCCTGGGCGTGGGGCCATGGGTTGAGCCAGGCGATCACCCGCAGCTGTACGTGCCCGAAGAGGTTGTAGGCCGCGTAAGCCCCGATGCCGAAGAGGATGCCCCCGAGGACGATGTACGCCATCCGGCCGGTCGCCACGTAGAGCATCAGGAGCGGGACGGCGAAGAAGAGCAGGCTGTCGCCGAGGTCGTTCTCGACGACGAGCAGGAGCAGCGAGGCCCCCCACACCACCGCCACCGGCCCGAAGTACTTGAGCGCCGGGATCTGCATCCCCAGGAAACTGCGGCTGGTCGCGGCCATCACCTCCCGCTTGTCCGCCAGGTACCCGGCGTAGAAGATGATGAGCGCTATCTTGGCGAACTCGGAGGGCTGGATGTTGACCGGACCCAGGTGCAGCCACAGCCGCGCACCGTTGACCTCGTAGCCTAACGGGGTGGCGACCGAGGCCATGAACAGTATGGCGACGATCCCGATCAGGTACTTGTACTCGAGCAACCGTTCGTAGTTGCGGAAGAGGAGGATCACCAGGAGCATCGCGGCGCTGCCGATCAGGATCCAGCCCACCTGCGTGGTGGCGAGGTTCTCTATCCCCCGCACGTCGTAGGTGAGGCGGAAGATCATCACGAGCCCCACTCCGGTGAGCAGCGTCACTATCGGGAGCAGCAGGGCGTCCGCGTGGGGCAGCATGATCCGCACCAGGATGTAGAGTCCCAGCAGCACCCCGGCGTAGGCCGCACCGTAGGCGAGCGGCGGGCTGGTTATCCCCTTGACGAAGATCAGGGTGGAGAAGCCCACGAAGGTGATCGCGAGCGCGAGGATCATGGGCAGCGTGGCGCGGCGGGCCATCCTCTAACTGCTCCTCAGACCGCTCAGGATACGCTGCACCTCGCGCCGGGAGTAGAGCCGATGTTCCTGGATCTGGGCCCTGTAGGGTTTTTTGATCTCCTTTTTCTTCAGGGTCGTCTTTTGGAAGACCCTGCTCAGCTTCACCCCGCCGACGCTGTACGGCAGCCCCTGGTAGACCACCACCCTCCCGCCCTCGAAGCCCAGGTAATAGCGGCTGCTGGCCCAGAGGTAGCCCGGGGTGAGCAGCGCCGCGACGACGATGATCGCCGCCATCCCACGCACCGCGGCTGAGATCGTGCGCCGCATCCTCCGGCGACGCCTCTTGCGCCTCCTGGAGCGTACGGCCCTGGCGCGCTTTGCTTCGAGCACCGCCGTCTCCGGTTCGGCACGGCTCGTCCCCCCGACGGGAGCGACGAACCCGAGCTCTGTGGTGTCCGAGGAGCGGCCCTCCTCGGGACGCTCTTCCACGTCGGCGACTATGACCGTGACGTTGTCGAGCCCTCCGGCGTCGAGGGCCTCGGAGACGAGGTCTCGGGACGCCGTCTCCGGATCCCCCCTGGTACCGGCCAGGACCTCGCGGATCTTCTCGTCGGGCACCATGTCCGAGAGACCGTCGGAGCACAGCAGCAGCCTGTCTCCATCCTGCACCGGCACGGTCCTCACGTCGGCCTCGACCTCCTCCTCGGCGCCGAGCGCCCGGGTGATCAGGTTCTTGTGCGGGTGTTCGGCCGCCTCGTCCTGGGTGAGGTCTCCGCTCTTCACGAGCTCGGCGACCAGCGAGTGGTCCTCGGTGAGCCGCACGAGCTCCGCACCGCGCAGCAGATATGCCCTCGAGTCGCCGACGTGGGCCACCTCGACACCCGGGGCGTCGCCGCTCGAGATGCGCAGCGCGACGAGCGTGGTGCCCATGCCGGCCCGGCGGTTGTCCTCGCGTGCCGTGGTGAGGATGCGCCGGTTGGCCTCGTTTATCGCCTCGGTGAACGGCTTCCCGGGCTCGAGCTCCTTGAGGACGTCTATCGCGATGGAGCTGGCCACCTCACCGGCCTCGAATCCGCCGATGCCGTCCGCGACCGCGAGCAACGTGGGGTCGCGGCCCTCGCCGTCGAGCAGGGAGTCCTCGTTGTTCTGCCGGACCCGGCCTGTGTCGGTGGCGCCGAAGTGTCGCAGAGACAACATGAGATAGCGGATAGCTTACTCCACGTACCGGAAGGTCGTCGAGCCTATCTGGATCGTATCACCCGAGCGCAGCGGCGTGGCGCCGACTATCTTGCGCCCGTTGACGAAGGTCCCGTTGGTCGAGCCGAGATCCTCCACGTAGAGCAGATCGGCGTGGTGCGTGATCCTGGCGTGCCGGGAGGAGACGTAATCGTCGCTCTTCAGCGCGATGTCGCTGGAGGAGGAACGCCCGATCGTCATCGTCCCGTCCCCGATCTGGAAGCGGGTGTCGCGCTCGAAGATGTCCGATCCCTCGACGACGAGCTCCGGGATGCCCTTCGAAATTATCCTGTGTCTGGCCGGGCGCTTCTTCATCGGGTTGGAGGAGCCGGGCACGAAGGTCTCGTCCTCCGGGACGGCCCTCAGGTCTCCTATCCCCCGCCTCACCACGGCGTACACGAAGGCGAAGAGGAGCAGGAGGATGAGGGCCTTCGCCGCCAGAAGCGGGATCTGTAGGTCCAAGCCTAGCGCCTCCCGCCGCTGCGCCCGAACGGGGTCGGAGAGCCTCCGGAGGTCTCGGTGCGTCGGACGAAACGCGCGGTGCTCTGCCCGAAGGTCAGCTCGTCTCCGTTGTCTATGCGTTCGCGGTCTATGGGCACCCCGTCGAGCAGCGTCCCGTTGGTCGAGCCCAGATCCTCGATCACGAACCCGCCCTCCAGGCGGGAGATGCGGGCGTGGTGGCGCGAGACGTTGGGGTCCGAGAGGACGACGTCGTTCTCCGCCGAGCGGCCCACGGTCCACGGCCCCTGCCCTTCGAGCGGGTAGGTCTTGCCGTCGAGGACGAGCTGGACGACCTCGCGCGAGAGACCGAAGCTCTTCGCCTCCTCGGCGGAGATGGCGGCGGTGTTCTGCCCGGGCTCTTCCTGACGGATGTTCTCGGTGCGGAAGATCCTGGTCTTCCCCGAGGTGTCCTGCGGCGCCCCCTTCTCGCGCGGCCGGTCGGTGGGACCGGTCAGCTTCGCCGTTATCCCGAACTCCCCGTAGCTCAGCGAATCTTCGACGACGAAGCGCACTTTCGGCGGGGTCATCAGGTGATAGTCGTGATCGGCCGCGTGGGCGGAGACGTACTGGATGAGCTCCTCCCTGAGGGCGTCCTGGTAGGCTTCTATGGGCTCGGCGTCCTCCTTCGAGAGGTGGACGGTGAAATCGTTCGGGGCGTAGGTGCGCGAGACGGAGACCATCCTCCCCTCGTCCATCTGCTTGGTGAGACCCTTGGCGATCTCTATCGGCTGGATCTGCCGCCGGAACGCCTTGCCGAACACCCCCTCTACGAGGGACTCCATGCGCTTCTCTATTTCCTTAAGAAAACCCAAGAAAAGCTACCTTCCCGCGCGGACGCCGAGGTACCGTAACACAGCGTATATTATACCGGCGAGCCCCAGCGACGACATCGCTCTCGTGAGCGCCTCGGGACCGAAGGAGACGAGCAGGGCGTACCCCAGGACGCCGCCGGCGACCGCGACCACGAGCCCCGCTACCCACCACCCGAGACGCTCTGCCGCCGCCACGACCGCCGCCATGGCTCCCCACAGCGCCACCAGATAGAGGGGCTGGTGGTAGCTGCTCTGCAACACCGCCTGACCGTAGGCGACGGCCTGCTGCAGGCTGGCTCCGGAGGAGAGCTTCTGGAAGATGAGCCCTGTATAGGGGATGGCTCCGTCCCCCAGGGTGAGTTCGTAGCAGACGAGCACCGCTCCGGCCGCCGCCCCGGAGATCGCCGCCCCG
>JAIMBO010000073.1 GCA_023511405.1 Rubrobacteraceae bacterium | reverse complement strand
CTCACGTCCACCCCGTTCTCCTCCAGGGTCTTCCTCACGTAGCGGCCCAACGGCTCGCCGCCGACGCGGGTGAGCATGGCGCTCTTCACCCCGAGGCGCGCCGTGCCCACCGCGATGTTCGTCGCGCTCCCCCCGACGTACTTGCGGAAGGACTGCACGTCCTCCAGCTTCGCGCCCTCCTGCTCGGCGTAGAGGTCCACGCAGGTGCGCCCGATGCAGACGAGATCCAGCGTGGTCCGCTCCGCGCTCATGCTTCTCCTCCGGACGCGGCTCCGGTCCTCGCCCCTTCGACCGGCTCCCAGAGCCCCGATCCGCAGGATCGGTCCATCGCCTCCACGACCCGCATCGCCGCGACGATCTCGCGCATGGACGGCTCCTTCTGCCGGTCCCCGGCGATGGAGGTGAGAAACTTGCAGGCCTCTGTGACCTTGAGGTCGTCGTAGCCCATCGAGATGCCGGCGCCCGTCTGAAACCGCTCGAAATCCCCCATCCCGGGTGCGGCGAAGACGGTGCGGAATCCCCTCTCACCGGTCGGGTCCGGCCTGTAGACCTGCAGCTCGTTCAACCTCTGGAA
Source organism: Rubrobacteraceae bacterium (assembly GCA_023511405.1). Taxonomy (GTDB): domain Bacteria; phylum Actinomycetota; class Rubrobacteria; order Rubrobacterales; family Rubrobacteraceae; genus Rubrobacter_E; species Rubrobacter_E naiadicus. Next base: position 10,572 of record JAIMBO010000073.1, on the reverse strand, counting down.
GTCCCACGAGAGCGCGCCGCGGGTCCCGTTCACCTCGAAGCCGTTCCTGACGTGCGGCCCGACGCAGACGCGGCTGTTCTCGATCGTCCCGCGCGCCCCACTCGCGAAGCGCACCAGGCAGCCGACGTAGTCCTCGTTCTCGACGACGCCCATCTCACCACCCTCGACGACGAAATGGCCCGTCCCCATCCCCTCGGGCACCTCCGGACGTTCCCCCACGAAGGTCGCCCTCTGCGCCGAGACGCTCTCTATGGGGCCGAGCAGGCTCTGCGCCAGGTCCACCGTGTGGGGCATGATGTCCCCGAGCACCCCGAGGCCCGCGCCCTCGAGCCTGTAGCGCCAGGTGAGCGCACCGCCCGGGTCGGCGGCGTAATCCGCCAGGAAGTAACCCCGGTAGTGCGTGATCTCGCCGAACTCCCCAGAGGAGATGAGCTCCTTCGCGTACTCGACCGCCGGCGCGTGGCGGTACATCAGCCCGATGGTGCTCCTCACCCCGGCCTCCTCTACGGCCCGCGCGATCTCGTAAGTCTCCTCCGGGAACCTGCCGCAGGGCTTCTCGAGCCAGATGTGCTTGCCCGCCCCCGCCGCCGCGACCGCTATCTCCCGGTGCAGATAGTTCGGGGCGGCGATGCTCACCGCCTCGACCTCGGGGTCGTCGACGACCTCCCGCCAGTCGGTCGTCCACCTCTCGTACCCGAGGAGCTCCGCCGTCCGCCGCGCCCTCTCCTCCACCGCGTCGGCGGCCACGACGAGCCGCGGCCTGAGCGGAGACTCGGGGTAGTGGTGGAAGAGCCGGCGGTAGGCCCGGCTGTGCACCTGCCCCATCCACCCGAGCCCGATCACCCCGATACCGATCTTCGCGCTCACGTCTCCTCCCACCCCCTCACATGTCCACGAGCATCATCTCGAACCAGTAGGATTCGGCCGGGTAGCAGTGCGAGCCGTACTCTATGGGCCGCCCCTCCGTGTCGTACGCCACGCGGGTCATCGTCAGTACCGGATCCCCGGCCTCTATCTCCAGAAGCTCGGCCTCCTTCTCCCCGACCTTCCTCGCCCCGATGCGCTGGGTGGCGGTGTGCGGTGAGATACCGTTCCTGCGGAACACCTCGTAGAGCCCCGTCTCCTCCAGATCCTCGCGGCTTATCTCCAGGATCCCCGCCGGCACCACGTTGTGCATCAGCGCGATCGGCTCCGGATCTCCCGAGTCGGTTATGCGCAGCCGGTCGAAGATGAAGACTTGCTCCCCGGTCTCGATCCCGAGCTCGTCCGCAACCTCCGCCGGACACCGCCCCCTCCTGAAGCTCAAAACCCGCGTCTCGGGCTCCCTCCCGGCCTTCTTCAGGTCGTCGTAGAGGCTGGTGAGCGCCACCGCCCGCCGCACCGGCCGCGGCGCGACTATCGTCCCGATGCCCCGCCGCCTTATGAGAAGCCCCTTGTCCACCAGCTGCTTTATCGCCTGACGCATCGTCGGACGGCTGATCCCGAGCCGCTCGGCAAGCTCGACCTCGCTCTCCAGCTTGCTCCCCCGCGGCAGCCGCCCGTCTTCGATCGCCCGCTCGATCTCCCTCGCCGCCTGGTGGTAGAGCGGTACCGGACTGTTGTGATCGAGCCTCACACCCCGCAGCCCTCTGCCCACGCGCGCCCCGCCTCTCTCCTCTCCATTTTTCATGGTGGGAGTATTGTAAAGACATTCTCAGGTATTGTCGATAGTACGTAGATGATCGGCTCCCTTCCACGGCAACATGCGGGTCTTCGAGTGGTGTTCCCACGAGAGTGGTTCTATTTCCTGGACGAGAAAGAGGAGCCGGCGGCGGCCACCGTCACCAGCAGGACGGCCGCGGCGGACCTGGCCCCCAGGCTCTCACCCAGGACCATAAAACCCACGAGCGCGGCGACGGCGGGCTCCAGGCTCATGAGGACGCCGAAGACGCGAGGCGGGAGCCGCCTCAGGGCCTCTATCTCCAGCGAGTAGGGTATCGCGGAGGAGAGCATGGCGACCGCGAAGCCCATAAAGAGGGCGTGCGGTTCGAGGAGCGCTGCGCCGCCGTACGCGATCCCGACCGGAAGCAGCACCACCGCCCCGACGCACATCGCGATCGCGAGCCCGCTGCCGCCGGGGAAGATCCTGCCGGTGCGGGCGTTCAGGAAGATGTAGCAGGCCCAGAAGAAACCCGCCAGGAGCGCCAGGCCCACCCCGGTCACGTCGAGGCCCGGGTGACCGAAGACCCCGAGCGGGGCGAGGAGCAGGATGCCGGCCGCCGCGAGCGCCGCCCACAGGAGGTCGACCAGCCTTCTCGACCCGACGACCGCCACGGCGAGGGGGCCGCTGAACTCCAGCGTGACCGCCACGCCGAGCGGTATCCTGGCTATCGCCGAGTAGAACGAGAGGTTCATCAACGCCAGCGCGAGCCCGAAGAGGATGGCCGTGAGCATCTCGGAGCGGGAGCGGCCTTTGATCCTGGGCCGCCACAGAACGAGCAGCACCACGGCCGCGAACCCGACGCGCAGCAGCACCGTTCCCTCGGGCCCGAGCACGCCGAAGAGCCTCTTGGCCGCCGCCGCGCCGAGCTGCACGGAGAACACCGACCCGAGCACGAACGCCTGGGGCGGCAAAGCGCCGGAAGCCCGGCGCGCGAACGACCCTACCTGCCACCTGAAAAGAGACATTCCATCCCGAGTCTAGCACCCGCCCCGCCTTCAGCCCTTCCCACCGGCCTCCGTCGTCCCGGCCAGCACGGCCACGGCCGCGGAGAGCGCCACGATCAGATAGAGCGCCGCCCCGAGCCCGACATGGTCCGCGGCGAAACCTATCGTCGGGGGGCCGACCAGGAAGCCGAGGTAGCCGCTGGTCGAGACGGCGGCAACGGCCGGGCCGGAGGACATCGCCCCGGTACGGCCCGCGGCGCTCAAGGCCGCCGGGAAGACCGTGGCGAACCCCGCCCCGGCGCAGGCGAAGCCGGCGAGCGCCGCCACCGGATCGTCGAGCAGCAGCCCGCCACCGAAGCCGACCGCGGCGAGCAGCCCCCCGACCCTCACCACCGTCCGCGGCCCGAAGCGGTAGAGAAGCCGGTCTCCGGCAAACCGCCCGGCGGCCATCGCGACCGAGAAGGCGGCGTACCCGAGCGCCGCGAACCCCGCGTCGGTCCCGAGCGTCCCGCGCAGGTAGACCGCGCTCCAGTCGGCCATCGCCCCCTCCCCGAGGAGCACGCAGAAGGCTATCATCCCGAGCCCGGCGAGCGCCCGCGTCGGACGGGCGAAGGCGGGGCCGGTGGCGCTGGCGTCCGTCCTCGCCGGGAGCAGGCGGCGGTAGGCGAAGGCCACGACGACCGCCATCGAAGCCCCGATCCCGAGCAGGTGCTCCGACACCCCCACCCCCGCCGAGGCCGCCACCCCCCCGACGACCGACCCGGCGAGCCCGCCGAGGCTGAACATCGCGTGGAAGGAGGACATGATCGGCCGCCCGTACCCCCGCTCGACCGCCACCGCCTGGGTGTTCATCGAGACGTCGAGCCCGCCCATGAAGACGCCGACCACCACGAGCGAGAGGGCGAGCGCCGCCGCTCCCCCCGCAAACCCCGGCAACGCGAGCACCACGCAGAACCCCGCCGCCATCACCCCGACCACCGGCCGGCTCCCGAAACGCGCCGCCAGACCTCCCACCAGCGGCATCGAGATCAAAGACCCGACAGAAGCCCCCAGCAACGCCAGCCCGAGCGTACCCTTGTCCAGCCCGAGATGGTCCCGCACCGCCGGTATCCTCACCACCCAGTTCGAAAACCCGAAGCCGTTGAGGAAGAAGACCGCCGCAACAGCAACCCGCGCCGCCCGCACCCCCCCTACACCAGCCACGCGACCACCCAGAGCCACAAGACCACCGCCGACACCCCCGCAAGCCCCGGAGAGAGATCGACCCAGACCATCTCCTCACACGGCCGCGAGATCCCCCGCGAAAACCAGTAGAACATCCCCGCAACCACCGTGAGAAGCAACGCACCCACGAGCATGAGAGAAGGCCCGACCTCCCGTTTCTGAATCGTTTCAGCAAGAACTGCTCAGGCAGTGTAGCATGTGGGACATGGGAGTCAATCGGAAGAGATCCGGCGGGCGGGTGACGATCCGGGAGGTGGCGGCGGAGCTGGGGGTGGCGCCCTCGACGGTTTCGAACGCGTACAACCGGCCGGATCAGCTCTCTTCGGAGTTAAGGGAGCGGGTGTTCGAGGTGGCGCGGAGGCTGGGGTATGCCGGGCCGGACCCGATGGGGCGGGGGCTCAGGCGGGGGCGGGCGGGGGCGGTGGGGGTGCTCTACACGGACAGGCTCTCGTATGCCTTCGCGGATCCTGCGGCGGTGATGTTCTTCGAGGGGGTCTCGCAGGCCACCGAGGAGGCCGGGCTGGGGCTGCTTCTGATCCCGGGCCGCTCGCTCGGGGAGAGGGACGTCTCGGCCGTTCGGGAGGCGGTGGTCGACGGGTTCGTAGTGTGGTGCATGGCCGCGGAGGATCCTCTGGTGGGTGCGGCGTTCGAGCGGCGGCTGCCCGTGGTGCTGGTGGATCAGCCGCCGGTCGAGGGGATACCCTCCGTCGGTGTGGACGACGAAGGGGCGGCGAGGGAAGCTGCGGAGCACCTGACCGGGCTCGGTCACCGCAGGGTCGCCGTCGTCTCCTTCGAGCTCACCCCCAGGACCAGGGGCGGGTTCAGGAGGCTGGATCGCTGGGAGGAAGCCGCCTTCAGGCCCTCGCGGCTGCGGCTCGCCGGGTACGCCGCCGCGCTGGAGGAAGCCGGGGTCGATCCTTCCGGGATTCCAGTCTACGAGTGTCCGGAGAACACCGTCGAGGAAGGGAGGAGGGCGGCGCGCGCCCTGCTCACGCGCGAGCCCCGGCCGACGGCTCTTCTGGCGATGAGCGACCAGCTCGCGTTCGGCGCGATCGAAGCCGCCCGCGAGCTCGGGCTCCCGGTACCGCAGGAACTCTCGGTCGTCGGTTTCGACGACGTTCCGGCGGCCGCGCGATCGGCCCCGCCGCTCACCACCGTTCGCCAGCCGCACGTCGAGAAGGGGAGGCGGGCCGGGGAGATGCTCATCGCGCTCCTCGCAGGAGGAGAGACCGCCGGGACCGTGCTCCTCCCCACCCGGCTCGTCGTTCGGGGCTCCACGGCGAGGCCGCCATCATCCGGATGAGCGCAGGATCACGCCCTCCCCTCCGGCGAGGGTGAGCCGTCCGGAGACCTCCTCCCCCTCGCGGTCGAGCCCGGTAGAGAGGACGATCCGGCCGCGGGCCGGCGTGCTCTGGACGTCGGAGCCGAGGTTGAGCACGACGAGCAGCCTGCGTCCTTCGTGCTCGCGGGCGTAGTAGAGCAAATCACCGTCGATGCCGAGAGAGGCGTAGTCGCCGGTGGAGAGAGCCCCCTCGGAGCGGCGCAGCGCGATGAGACGCCGGTAGAGGTTGAGCAGAGAACGCGGGTCCTTTCGCTGGCGGGCGACGTTCACTTCCTCGTAGTCCTCTGCCAGGGGAAGCCAGGGTTCTCCGGCGGTGAACCCTGCGTTCTCGGAGTCGTCCCACTGCATCGGGGTGCGCGCCGGGTCGCGCCCGAGCTGCGGGAAGCTCTTCCCGAACGGGTCCTGGATGCGCCCGGGCGGGATGGGGACGTCGTGCATCCCGATCTCGTCGCCGTAGTAGAGGGTGGGGGTGCCGCGCAACGTCAAAAGCAGCATCGCCGCGAGCCGCGCCTGCCCCTCTCCCACCCGGCTCGCGACCCGCGGCCGGTCGTGGTTGCCGAGCACCCAGTTGGGCCAGGCGCCGGGAGGGAGCGCCGCCTCGTACTCCTTCACGAGGCTGTAGACGGCGTCCGCCCGCCAGGGCGTGAAGATCAGGTGAAAGTTGAACGGCAGGTCCACCCCGGAGCCGTAGTAGGCGATGAGGCTCTCTATCGGGAGGTAGAGCTCCCCGATAAGAAGCCGCTCGCCGTACCCGTCGAGCACCTCTCTCATCATCCGGACCATCTCGTGCGTCTCGGGCCTATCGGAGGAGTAGAGCGGTATGAGGGCGTCGTAGGGGTTCTGCCCCTCCCGGTAGTCGGGGTTGGGCGGGTCGTCGCGCAGTCTTTCGTCCTTTACGAGCCGCCTGAGCGCGTCGACCCGGAATCCGTCCACCCCACGCTCGAGCCAGAAGCGCAGCACCCCGAGCATCGCCTCCCGGACCTCGGGGTTGCGCCAGTTGAGGTCCGGCTGCTCTTTCAGGTAGGCGTGATGGTAGTACTGCCCGGTCTTCCCGTCGAACTCCCACGCGCTCCCACCGAAGGAAGAGAGCCAGTTGTTCGGCGGAGAGCCGTCGGGCTTCGGATCGGCCCAGATGTACCAGTCACGCTTCGGGTTCTCGCGCGAGGAGCGCGACTCCACGAACCAGGGGTGAAGATCGGAGGTGTGGTTCGGGACGTAGTCGAGGATGACGCGGATCCCCCGCCGGTGCGCCTCCTCGACCAGCCGGTCGAAGTCCTCAAGCGTCCCGAAGAGCGGGTCTACATCCGTGTAGCAGGAGATGTCGTACCCGAAGTCCGCCATCGGAGAAGGGTAGATCGGTGAGAGCCACACCGCATCCACCCCGAGCCACGCCAGGTAGTCGAGCTTCCCGATCACCCCAGCCAGATCCCCCACCCCGTCCCCGTCCGAGTCGGCGAACGACCGCGGGTAGACCTGGTAGATGATGCCCCGCTCCCACCAGCAGTGTCTTCCGTTCATCTCCCTCTCCTAAAAGCCTTTAACGACGACACGGTCCGAAGGTTAAACCATGGAGTCTAAGGAAGGAACCCCGGACTTTGTTAGAATGAGATCATGAAGGTGGAGCTCTACACGGCCCCCGGGTGTCCGTACAGCGCGGCGGCGCGGGAGGATCTGGAGTGGCGCGGGGTCGAGTTCGTCGAGTACGACGTGGAGAAGGACGCAGAGGCGCGCCGCAGGCTCTTCGAGATCACCGGGGGGGCGCGCATGGTACCGGTGATCGTCGAGGAGGGGAAACCGCCCCGGATCGGGTGGCAGGGCCGCGGCTGTTCGGTGTAGCCTATCCCTGCAGGTTCTCTACGAGCCCGAGCAGCGCGTGGTAGGCGGAGGCCTGGACCTCCTGGATGCGGGGGATGTAGTCCGAGCGGACGACGATGGCGTGCTCGGCCCGTCCCTCGCTCACCACACGCCCCCCGTCGTAGCCGACTATACCCACGGTGAGAAGACCACGTTTGCGTGCCTCGTCGAGCGCGGCCAGGATGTTCGGCGAGCCGCCGCTGGTCGAGATGCCGATGGCCACGTCCTCCGGGCGGGCGTGGGCGATGAGCTGGCGGGCGAAGACCGCCTCGACCCCGACGTCGTTGGCTATCGCGGTGATGTTGGCCGACTCGGCGGAGAGCGAGACCGCCGGGATCGGGTCGTAGCCGGAGGGCGGGCACAGGCAGTCGGCGACGATGTCGTTCGCGTCGGTCGCCGAGCCCCCGTTGCCGAAGGTGATGAGCTTGCCGCCGCGCTCGATGCGCCCGGCGACGGCCGCGGCGATCTCCGCGATCGTCTGAGCCTCCGTCTCGGCAGCGGCGGCCCGCATGCGGTTCACTTCCTCCAGCTTCTGAAGCATCGAGCCCTGCACCTCCTCCACCACCCGCTCGAGCGGCTGCTCCTCTCGCCCGAGCATCGGGTAGAGGAAAGAGGAGGCTCCGACGTCGTGGCCCTGCTCGCGGTGCTCGAAGTACACGTGCACCGTCTCCCAGAGCACGTGGTAGAGGTGCTCGAAGACCTCCTGGCAAACGAACGGGTCTCCGTCGGGGAGATCAAAAGCGTACTCCGCCCCCTCCCCGGAGAGCGCGAAGGTCAGAGCGCTCCGCTCCCGGGAGAAATCCAGCGCCCGCTCTACCGCTTCGTCCCGCTCCGGGAAGGAGAACCCCATCACCATGTCCTGATCATGGAGGATGGTGGACAACCGCCCTTCGAACTCCGGGCCGAGGTCCAGCGCTGGAAGCGCGCGCTTGCCCACGATCACCGGGTGCACGAACTCCACCGAGACGTGCTGGGCGTCGGTGGCGGCGGGGCCGCTCCCGAAAGCCAGCAGCCGCCCCCCGGAGAGGAACCGCTCCGACATCCGGCGGCACGCCTCGGCGAGCCTCCGCGCCTCCCTCTTGAAGAAAGCTTCGAAGACCGCATTGCGCCGCAGCAGCTCATCCCGGCAGTGGGTTGCGAGCGTGTTCGTGTCTATATGCTGCATCGCTTCCACCTCCACCGGGGTGTATATAACGAATTTTACAGCACCGAGAAGCGTTTGCCCGCCCCCGCCAATCCGCCCCTGGACATCGTTCGTACGATCGTGAGGGCGGCGAAGCTTCGCACGAATTCCCTCTCCGGCTTCTCGATCTACGCCGGGTCCGCTGAACGATGGACAGGGCCATGAATGTAGCATCGGGCCAGCGATATCACAGCGGCCTCACGCATCGGGTGCCAGCGATCTGATAACCCCGGCGATCTCGGTAAGATCATCGTTGAACTGATGATCCCGTCCCGGCACGAGGCGCCGATGGGCTCGTGGAATCGCGCGTGCGTAAAGCTCGAGGTGTGCCGGGGGTGCTATGTCATCCGAGAGGCCATGGTAGAGATAAACCGGCAACCCCTCGGGAAGCTTCCGGTCGAGTTCACGCTGGGGCTCCCAATCGAAGCTCAGCCAGCCCCCTCACCGACAAAAAGTGCGGCGATCAGGACGACCGCGCCGAATTCCCGCCCCGGGGGCTTTCCGCCAGGGCGTGGATCAGGAACGTCCCCCGGGCGAGTGGCCGATCAAGATCCCGCCCCCGCGCAGGGTGGCAAACTCTTCCTCGAGCACTACCTTCCATGCAGCATAGCTCGGGTCACCTTCATCTGGTATCCGGGGATAACGGATCTCGTAATCCGGCCCCAGTGCGCCCCGCAGGCTATAGACCAATTTGCGGTCGAAGCGGTCGTGGGTGCCCGCCCCTCCACCCTGGATGAACAACACCTGACGTTTCCTTCGCACCATACCCCCGAAAGTTCGTGGCGGCCTGACGCCCGCAGGCACGATGGGAGGAAGCCCTACCGGGCTTCAGAGCAGCCGGTGATCGACTGGATACCGAGTTACCTGTTCGATTCTGATCGCTATCGTCTCATACACGCCACCGCCTGGATACTCCCATCTTCTGCCCGGCTTGCTCAAAACTCAACGCGCTGGATGAGGAAAATCCGCTGAATCCCGGCGTCTACCGCACGCTGTGTCAGCCCGCTCTCTAATTCACCGGGGCTTTTCCCCCGTCACGATTCGTACGGGCGGGAACATCTGAAATCGCAGTCCTGAAAGTTTCACCGCCTGCCAGCCTGATGCCCGAAGAGCCCGCGCATATTCCCCCGTATGTTGAAAATCCAATAGAGCCACCCGTCCGCCCGGTTTCAGTACCCGTGCAATTTCCCGAATCGCTTTCAAGCGGCCTTCTTCGTCGGGGATGTTGTGAATCGCCAGGCTTGAAACCACAACGTCGATCGTCCCGTCTTCAAAGGGCAATTCGCGCATATCGCCCGTTTTGATCTCGACGAAACCGGCAACCCCCTCTGCCCGCGCATTCGCCAGTGTAGCCTCAGGACTGTTGCCGGACCGGTCCGCACTCTGCCAAAGGTCGACCCCGATAGCCCTGCCCGTCGTCAACCGGCGGGCAGCGGCATTGAGTAACAGGCCCCGCCCGCAACCGACATCGAGGATCGTTTCAGTTCCACGCAAATCCAGCGAGTCGATCAACTTTTCTCGCAATCGGAGTTTGCCGATCCTGCTACTCCACACCATCAGCGCGGCGGTGAGAAGCATGCTTGCTCCCGCCAGCAACCCCCACACCAGCAAGCCTATCCCTACCGCCGGTCGCGTCGATGCCAGAAGATGGTTTAGAACGATACCTGCGACAACGGCTGCCGTACCAGCAAGGAATAAGTTGCGTACGACCAATGGTGCATCGATTCCATAGTCACCATTTGCGAAGCTGGATCTTTGCATACAAGCCTCTCACACTTCCGATTATTTTTGCCCGGGGAGAGCTGGCTGGCTCGTTGTCATACGTCGGCCTGTTGGAATAACCTGCGCTTCCACGTGTAGAAACTCTCGTGATACCCGCCTCACCCACTCGTGCTCCTCCTCCCAGACGCGCCAGACGCACGCGGCCCATTTCATCAACGTCTGATCCCTCTCCTCCCCTGGCCTGGCTTTCAACACGTCCTGCACGGTCAACGATGCTCGCCTCTCCGGCCGGTGCAGCCGCGGCCAGTCGATTCGCTGCTTCGCCAGAGCCGTGTGCGCAAGCTGTACCCGTCTTCCCGTATAACCACGCTCGACCGCCAGATAAAGGCCGATCAGCGCGAATGCTACCGTAACGGGACGTGTTGCTTCTCCCGCATGTTGTGCACCATATGCATCGACGGCCACCTGGTGAATGAACTCCGGATCAGACCTCGATAGGTGGTAGGCCGTCAGTCCCAGGTACAATTGCCAGCACTCTTCAGAGGCATCGTAACGGCTGGTAACCGGCAGATTCTGCTTCGGTAGTTCAAGCCCGCACCCC
>JAIMBO010000072.1 GCA_023511405.1 Rubrobacteraceae bacterium | reverse complement strand
AGGTTCCTGACGTTCGCGTACATGGCGGGTGTGACGAGGGTGAATCCGGAGGCCGTCAAGTTCTTCGCCAAGAGCCCGAGGGTGGTATACGACCCGTCGTACAACGTGCTCACCGAGAGCGAGCTCTCCCGGATGTTCGAGGCGGCCCGGAGGCGCAACCCGCGGGACTACGTGATGCTCGCGGTGTTGGCCTCCTGCGGGCTCAGGGAGGCGGAGGTCGTAGGGCTGAAGATAGGGGACTTCCGGGAGGTGGTCGACGGTCAGGTCTTCGTGCGCGTGGAGGGCAAGGGGGGGAAGGTCAGGAACGTCCCGGTCTCTCCCGAGCTCTGGACGTTGGTGCAGCGCTACGTGCTCTCGAGCGGGAGAAGCTTCGTGTCGCAGGCGGATGCAAGAAAGCCGCTCTTCCCTTCGAGGGAGGGCAAAGACAAACCGCTCACGACCCGCTCGGTACGCTACATCGTGAAGAAGTACGCGAGGGAGGCCGGGATCACGAAGGCCATCTCCCCGCATTCGATCCGCCACACCGTGGGGACGAACATGGCGATGAACGAGGCCCCGCTGCTCGTCATACAGCAGTTCCTCGGGCACTCGGATCCGAAGACGACCCTGCGTTACATAAGGCGGGCCGAGGAGCTCACCGCGAGGGCGTACAGGTACAACACCCTCCCGCCGCTGTAGGGGCTACCTCCTGTAGCAGCCGTCACCCCTGTGCAGGGGGTATTCCACCGGGCACCTGCCGTCGGACATCAACGGTACCGGACCGAGACGGGGGCCGCCGGAGCTGATCCTGGTCCCCGTCGTCCCGTACTGGCTCGTCGCCGGGGTGGAGTACTGCGAGGAGGCCGCGCTGCCGCTCGCCGGGCTCGAAGAAGTGCCGCCCCGCGTGACGGGGGAAGGAGAGGCGTAGGAGGAGTGGCTCCTCGTGTCGGGGGAGAAGGTGTTCCCGCCCGAAGTCGTGCCCGCCGGGGAGCTGGTGGAGCTGGTGGAGATCGTCTGCGCTATCGCCGCCTGCAGGATCCCGAGCGGCTGCGAGCCCCCCTCGAAATACGCGAGGGCGACCCTGGCCGTGAACGCACACGCCACGATGAGGGCTGCGGCCGCGATCTTCGTCAAGAGACCCGAGTTGAGCATCCGTGTGTCCCCCTCGCGAGAAGGCCGGGTAAAACGACTGCGGGAATTATACATCCCGCGGTGTGCGGCTTGAAGGGTGACTTTACCGACACTTTACAGAGGACTCACGGTATGTTTAAAAAATCGGGTTATGCTAAAGATGTGAGAGCATTTTCAACCTGATACACCCTGACGGCAGAGGGGGGTTTGTTGGCGTCTTCTGCGGAGCGGTTTTACGAAGCGGGAGGAGCCGGGGTCTACCAGGAGAACGGGGGCTCCGGCGAAGTCCTTTTGCACGAGGCGATGCTGGAGGGATATCTCGAAAAGGTCGAGTTCTCGCGCGAGCGGAGGCTCTCCGGGCTGGTGAAGGCGATGCGCTGGCCGCTGCTCGCCGGGGGCGAGGGGAGGACCTACGGGCTGGTCTGCATCGAGGCCGCCTCGGACCTCGGGCTGGACGCGAAGGAGGCGCTGCCCGCGGCGGGCGCGGTCGAATTCGTGCACACCATCTCGATGGTGCACGATGCCCTCCCGGCGATCGGCCGGCTCCGGCCGGAGCTCGAGCCCTACCTGGAGGCGGTGGATCAGGCAACCGCCATCCTCGCGGGGGACGGGTTCTGGGGGGAGGCCCTCGGGTTGCTCACCAGGGCCCAGAGCGGATCCCCGGAGAGGGTTCTCGGGGCGGTGCGGGAGCTGGCGCGTTCGACCGGCGCGGAGGGCATGATCGGCGGGCACTCGATCGGCCTGGGAGGTGAGCGGGACGGGGAGAGCCCCGAGGCCGTCTACGATCTGAAGTGGGGGACGCTCTTCGCGGCCGCCGCGAAGATGGGGGCGTCGCTCGCGGGTGGCTCGCAGATGGAGCTCGATGCCGTCTCCGGATACGCCTGGAACGTGGGGATCTGCCACAGGATCTCCCTGGAGCTCGACGGCAGCGTGCCGGATGGGGACAGGGTGTTCACCAGGACCCTGGGGAAGGAGGCCGCCGAATCCCGCGCCAGGGAGGCTCGTCGGGCCGCCCTCGGGAGGCTCGATGAAGCGGGGTTGGAGGCCCGTGGCATGCGGGAGCTCCTGGAGTACGTGTCGAAGACCGGCCGGGCGGAGAGAAAGGAGGGGCGCTGATGGAGGAGAAGGTCTTCCCCCACGAGCTCGTCGACGCTCAGCACAGAGCCTTCGATTTCCTCGAGTCGCACCGTCGGTCGGACGGGTCGTGGGTGGGCGAGATGTCCTCCTCGGCCCTCGCCACCGCCATCTCCTGCCTCGCCCTGAGCCTGCATCCGGACGCAGCCCCGGAGGGGGCCGTCGAGCGTGGGCTCGGGTGGCTCGCCGCCGACCAGAACCCGGACGGGGGTTGGGGGGATGGCGTCGTGGACCCCTCCAACATGAACGCGACCAGCCTCACGGCCGCCGTGCTCTCCATGTGTGCTCCGCGGGAGTACGAGGAGGAGATACGCGCGGCGCGCGAGTGGGTGGACCGGCACGGGGGATTCGAGGCCATAAACGACCCGTCCAGGGTCACCCTGAGCGGTCCCTGCCGCTCGCTCTGGGCGCTCTGCGGGTTCGTCCGCTGGGAGGAGATAAGGAAGCTCCCGACGGAGATGATCCTGCTGCCCCGCCGCATCCGGCGCACGGTCTCCACCACCTTCCCCGCCTTCCTGAGCCTCTCGATGATGCACGAGCGGTTCGTGCCGTCTCCCGGGTTCTGGCAGCCGGTGAAGCGCAGGGCGACGAAGGAGGCCCTGGGCTGGTTGAGGAAGGCGCAGGGACCCAACGGTTCCTACGAGGAGTCGGCCTTCCTGACCTCGCTCATCGTGGTCGCGCTCACCCAGGCCGAGGTGGGGGCGACGGACATCGTGGGCCGGGCGCTGCCCTTCATCCGCGAGAGCCAGAGGGAGGACGGCTCCTGGCCGATAGACCGGGACCTCGAGAACTTCGACTCGGCCCAGGCCGTCTTCGCCTACCACGCGGCCGGGCGCCCGGTCCCGCGCGCGGGTGAGCTCAGGCGGTGGTTTCTCGCGGGCCAGTTCAGGAAACCTTTCTTCGCGACCTCTTCGCCGCCCGGCGGATGGGCCTGGGCGCTCCCTGCGGGGTGGCCGGATTCCGACGACACCGCCTACGCGCTGAAGGCTCTGAGGCTCCTGGGCGTGCCTCCGGACCACGAGGCGATCAGGCTCGGGCTGAGCTGGTGCTACGCCATGCAGAACAGAGACGGCTCGTGGCCCACGTTCGTGCGCAACTCCAGGATGCCCTTCGACCACGACGACCCATACATAACCTCCCAGATCCTCTCGGCCTTCTCGATGATGGAAAAAGAGGTCAGGGAGGGCCGGAGCGCCAGGCGGGCGCTCCGCTACCTGAGGGAGAAACAGCACGAGGATGGGAGCTTCGATTCGCTGTGGTTCAGGGCCTACACCCGCGGCACGGCGAATGTCCTGGAGGCGCTGGTGGACCTGGGGCTCGCCCAAGACGAGATGGCGCAGAAGGCCGCGCGCTGGCTCGCGACGCACCAGAACGACGACGGTGGCTGGTCCGACGGTCATGGTGAGGCTCCCTCCACGGCGGAGGAGACCTCGTGGGCGGTGGGTGCTCTGCTCCGCTACGATCCGGCGCGCCACCGGCGCGAGATAGAGCGCGGGGTGAGGTGGCTGATCGACCGCCAGCGTCCCGACGGCGGATGGGAACCGGCCGTGATCGGGCTCTACTACGCCTCGCTCTCCTACTCCAACTCCTTCTACGCGCTCACCTACCCCCTGATCGCGCTCTCCCGCTACCGCAGGAGGGTGCTCGAGGGATGAACCTCCGCACCAAGCTGCTGGCGCACCTGGAGATGATGCGTCCCTACACGATGTTCCACGCCGGCATGCTCGGTTTCGCCTCGGCGCTCTTCCTCTCCGGTGGAGAGGCCTCCTGGTGGCGCGTCGCCCTCTGCTTCATCGTGCCCACCCTCGGCTGGATCGCCGGGCTGTACGCCGGCGACTACTACGACCGCGACCTCGACGCCATCGCCAAGCCCCACCGGCCCGTTCCTTCCGGCCGGGTCTCGCCGCGCGAGGCGTTCTCGTTCATGGTCTTCTACATCCTGCTCGGCTACGCCCTCGCGCTGGTGTTGAGCCCCGTCTCCTTCGCCATAGCCGTCGTCACCACCGTCTCCGGGATAGCCTATTCCAAGACCTTCAAGAAGATGGCCATCCTGGGCAACTTCGACCGGGGGCTCCTCGCCGCGCTCACCGTGCTGTTCTCCGGGGCGGCGGTCGGGGCTCTCTCAGGGACTGGCTGGGGTGTGGCGGCCCTCCTCGGGCTCTTCTTCTTCCACGACTCCTCCTCCAACCTCGTCGGCGCGATAAGGGACCTCGAGGGTGACAGGCGGGCCGGATACCGGACGGTGCCGGTCGTCTACGGCGTCGCGGGCTCCGTCTGGATCTCCGCGGCGCTCGCGCTGGTGTGGCTGGTGATCGCCCTCCTGCTCTTCTCCTACTACCACCACAGCAGCGTGGCCCTGGGGCTCTTCGCCGTCTCGTTCTGCATCGCCTGCGCCGTCTTCGTCCTGCTCCTGCTCAACCGCCACCGCCTCACGCGTCCCCAGGCGCTCGCGGCGCACAAGGCGATGGTCATCGAGCGCGTGATCCTCAGCGGCGCCATCGCCGCCGTCCACGGACCGGCCCCGGTCGTCATCGGGGTGCTCGTGTTCGTCATCGCCGCTACCGAACTCTCTCAGATAGCGCTTCGCAACCGCTACGAGTTCGGGACGACGAAGGGGGGATGAGAGAGGAGGGCGGCGGCTCAGCTCCGTCCGACGACGGACTCACGCCAGATCTTTTCGAGGGCCTTCCTGCTCTCGATCACCACTTCTTCCAGATCCCCCTCCCACAGCGCCCCGGGCACGTTGCGGGAGAAGATCTCGAGCGTGTACGGACCGTCGAAGCCGGAACGGTGTATCGCCTGGAGCAGCGGGGGAAAAGGTATCTCGCCGCGTCCTATCACCGCGCGGTCCTCGAAGGAGCGCGGCGTCCTCCAGTCGCTGACGTGCACGCAGAAGATGCGCTCCCCGGCGCGAAAGATCTCATCCTCGACCGCCGCACCCTGCCAGACATTCCAGAGGTCAAGGCACAACCCGAAGTTCTCCCGCCCCACCCCTTCGATCACCCGCATCGCCTGCCCTACCGTCCAGATGGCGCTCTCGACGTTCATCAGGAGGGGGCTGAGGGGCTCGAGAGCGACTCGGACCCCGTACCCGGCGGCGAACTCCGCCAGCGCCCGGTACTCCCGGATGGCCGTCTCTATCACCGCCTCGACGTTGCCTCCCGGCGCGGGGCCGGTGTTGCAGACGAAGGCGGCTCCGGGGGCGAAGGGGGCTATGAGCTCTACGGTGCTCTTGAACCTCTCGATGCGCTCCCCGATCTCCCGCGGCTCAGGCTGCATGCGGCTCGGAAAGAGCGTGCGGACGGCGGGCTGGACCGAGCTCGGTCTCATGCCATACACCTCCAACAGGCCGAGCTGCTCGGTCTCCCTGCCCCTCTCCAGTTTCTCTTCGCACAGCTCGAGCTCCTCGACCCCGAGCGCGGCGTAGCGGTCCAGGTCTTCCTCGAAGCTCCACGGCATCGTGGTGAACTGGCTCACCGCGAAACGCACTTTTTCAGACCTCGGACCGGTCGTAGAGCAGGCGGTTCAGGAGCTTTCTCGCCTTCCCGGGGCCTTTTGGGATCCCGCCGGCCGTCACCCGTCTCGAGAAGAGGATCAGCGCGTTCGCCGAGGCGGCCGCGACCCTGCTCTTCGGGTATCCCCTCAAGAGCATCGCGGCCGGGAAAGCGGCGATGCTGAGCCCCACGCACAGCGGCACCGCCCGACTGTTCTTGCCCTCCAGGAGCATCTTCTGCCGGAGGTCCTTCTCGCCGGATTCGATGAGCAGGGGTACCGCCCGCAGCGAACCGCCGGCCGTCATGGCGGCGAAGAGGTGCGGCACGAGCCCCGGGGCCAGCATCAGGCTTGCGCCTATGAGTGGGGCGACGCCCCTGCCACCGGAGAAGGAGAGGAAGATGGGCCAGCACTGACCGGCCACCCCGGCAGTTGCTCCTGAACAGGCCAGGATCTCCTCTGTCTTTTCGTCTTCGATTGGGAGGATGGTTTTGGCCAGAAGGGGGGGCAGGGCGCCCTTGGAGAGGTCGGCGAGCCAGCCTGAGAGGGCGAGGGCGGGGCTTTTGGTACTCTGGAAGAGGTTGGCTGCGCCGACGTTTTTTGATCCGGTTTTCTTGAGGTCTATATTTTTTTTCTTTGCGAGGAGGGCCACGAAGGGCACCGAGCCGTAGAGGTAGCTCAACAGGGCGTAAGATGCGGCGAGGGCCAGCCTCCTCCCGTTCGGCGTTTCGGCGCTCACGCTCTGTGGCCCTCCGGATCCTCGTAGAAGGCCAGCCCGAGAAGACCCGGGCCGGTGTAGCTGGACATCACGGGGGAGAACTCGGCGATGCGCAGGGTCTCCGGCGAGAAGCGGCGGGCGACCTCCTCTCGCAGCGACTCCGCCTCCTCGCGGGCGTTCGCGTGCTGGACGGCGACGTGCAGCGGGCCGTCGTGGTTGAGCCGTTCCTCCGTGAGCTGCAAAAGCCGGGAGACCGCGCGCCTCCTGGAGCGGGGACGGTCGAGGGGGTCTACGGTGCCCTGTCCGAAGTAGATGATGGGCTTTATCTGCAACGCCTTTCCGAAGAGCGCGCCGATGCGGGGGATGCGCGAGGTCTTCGCCAGGTACGCCAGCGTGTCGAGGGTCACCAGCAACCCGACCCGCGAGGAGAGCAGCCTCACCCTCCTCAGTACCTCGTCCATCGAGGCCCCTTCACGAGCCAGGTGGGCCGCCTCGAGTACCAGGAAGCCCTGGGCCATCGTCGCGGTGCCGGAGTCGACGACCTCTATGCGCGAGGTTATCCCCCGCTCTTCCTGCGCCAGCCTGCGGCCCTGTTCCGCGGCCTCGTACATCCGGGTGACCGACGGGGTGGGGGAGATGCAGAGCACTTCGTATCCTTCCGAGGCCAGCCTGCAGAACTCCTCCATGTAGGTGCCCGGCGAGGGGGCGGAGGTCACGGCGGGGGGCAGGTCCGGACGGAGCATCTTGTTGAACTCCTCCGGGGTTATGTCCACGCCGTCGAGGTACTCCCGCCCCGCGTACTCGAACGGTATGGGGATCACCGTGATCCCGAGCCTGCGGGCCTCGTCATCGGGGAGGCAGGCGATGCTCTCGGTGACGACGGCTATCTTTCCTGCGGCGGCCACAGCATCTCCGGGGACAAGAACTCTCCTTTCCTCTCTACCTCGTGTACCAGCTCGACCACCCGCTCATTGTAAGGGGTGTCGAGGCCCATCTTCCTCCCCAGCCTTACGACCTCGCCGTTGAGATAGTCCACCTCTGTACGGGCGCCGCGCCGGATGCTCTGCCAGGTCGAGCCGAAGATGGGCTCCCTGCCCACGGGGGTGCGTCCCAAGACCCCGAGGATCCGCCTCGGAACCGCCTCGGGCAGGCGGACCATCGTGCGCATGGCGAGCGCCGGTAGGGAGAAATCCAGCCCGAACCCCGCACGGTGGGCCACCTCCATCCCCTCGCGCATCATCCTGAGCGGGATCGCCGCGGTGTCCGGGGAGAAGTAGATATGCTGCATGGGGAGCCCCGTGATCGCGGGGAGGGCATTGTTGAGGTTGAAGATGAGCTTGGTCCACCGCGAGGCCCTGATGTCGCGCGAGATCCTGACCGGCAGGGCCTTCTTCAGCACCTCTCTCACCCTCCGCAGGCGTTCGGGGTCGGGGACGAACGGGTCGCCTATTATCAGGTGGCCCCGGACCTGCCATCGCACTTCCCCGGGCTCCAGGTAGCTCGCGGAGAAGAAGACCACGCAGCCGATGATCTGCTGCGGCCGGAAGAACTCCCGGGCGATCTCGTCGCATCTCACCCCGTTCTGCATCGTGATCACCGGGGTCTCTTCGGAGACGAGCGGCGCCACCTCGCGGCAGGCTTCCGCCAGATCCTGGGTCTTGGTCGCCATCAGAAGCAGATCCGGCCTCTCCTCCAGGAAGGTGGCGGCCTTCGGGTAGAGTATCCTTTCTTTGCCCACCCCGCTCAGGCGCAACCCGGATTCGTTTATCCTGCGCACGTGCTCGCCGCGTCCGACGAGGGTGACCTCCTCACCCGCCGCCGAGAGCAACCCGCCGACCAGACTGCCCACGGCACCTGCTCCTATTACCGCTACTTTCATCCGTGCCTTTTCCGGTGGACATCGCGTACCGTGCAGAATATCATTAGTCGGCCCTCTTGGAGAAAGGACCATCTGGAGACTTTAGAGGTGAGATCCGGAAGACGCAGCGCGATCTTGGGGGTTTTCGTCGGTTTGCTCTCCACCCTTGTCGCGGTGTGGATAATCGCCTCGAAGTTCGGGGACGGCTTCCCCCGGGTCGTGGATTACTGGCCCCTCCTGGCGGGTGTGGGTGTGGCGGTGGCCGGCTGGGTCGTGCAGGGTTTGATCATGTACGTCCTCGCCCGACCTCAACTCGCCGACGGGAGGGCGAACCCTCTGGACATGGTCAGGATCTACCTCGCCGCCGCCTTCGTCGGCAACGTCTCTCCCATCCGGGGGGCCGAGATACCCTACGAGGTCTACCTGCTCAAACGCCGTACCGGTCTTCCGGTGGGGATCGGCGGCGGCGTCGTCTTTACCCGGGGGATGCTCAACTCCTCCGTGATAGGCGCGGCGAGCCTGGTCGGGGTGTTCTTCTTCTCCGGCCTGACCCACCTGAGCCCGGGAGAATTCTTCGCGGCGCTCGCGCTGCTCGTCGGCGTCTGGGCGTTCGTGGGCTGGCTGGTACGCCGGACCTCGGGCCACGGCGGGGAGAGACCGAGGGGGGGAGGTGTGCTCTCCCGGCTCCTGGGGCTCTACCGTGAGCTGCGCGAGGGGTTCGCCCAGGTCTGGAGGCAGGGACCTCTCGTCATCGCCGCGTGCGTCCTCCTCATGGCCCTCTACTGGGCCCTCAGGCTCGCCATCGGGCCACTCGCCCTGATGGCCGCCGGATGGGACGGTAACTGGCTGCCGGTCATCGTCGCGCAGATGATCATAACCTCTTTCATCATCCCCATAACCCCCACGCCGGGGGGGAGCGGCGGGGCCGAATTGAGCTTCGCCGCCCTCATCTCCTCCCTGGTTCAGCCCACCATGCTCCTGAGCGGTGTCCTGATCTGGCGCGGCCTGACCTACTTCCTGATCCTTCTGGCCGGGGCCTTCTTCGTCGGCTGGATGCACTTCCACCATGGAGGCGAAGGGCCCGGCGTCGACGGGGCGCCCGGTCTCAGGTGAGCGGCTCCTTCTCTTCTACCACCTCTATGTACAGAGCGGTTATGAGCTTCCTGAGCTCCTCCAGCCTCACCCGCCCCGCCTCGGTCGCCGTGTAGTACTTCCTGACCCTCCCGTCGTGTACGCGTTCTTCCCGCTCGAGAAATCCCTCCTCCTCCATCCTGTGCAGCGTGGGGTAGAGCGTCCCGTAGCTCAGCGAGTACCCGTGACGGGCGAGCTCCTCGATGAGCCATGATCCGTAGACCGGCTCCTTCGCCGCGTGGTGCAGGATGTGCGCCCGGATTGCCCCCAGCTCCAGCTCCCTGAACATCTCCCTCTCGTTCCCTCCCTCGAAAATACTCCAGAACATGCGGCAGTGTAACAACGTACCCAGGCCCGGAACACCCACCTCGCCGGTATATACTCATAATACTTACTCGTGCTCCCGGCTCCAGCCTGGCATCCCGGATCGATCTCCTCTAGCCTTAAGTTCTGGCGCAATCCATCCGATAATGCCCGTGGAATCTGTGTAAGAGGCAAGAAAGAGGGGGGACGATGTGTCTGGAGTGTGGCTCCGGGATCAGCCGGGGCAGGTTCTTACGTCTGGGTGCCGGTGGGGTTGGCATGGGGGCGTTGCTCGGGGTAGGGGGAGAAGCCTGGGCGGCTGGTAGCGGCATCCTCTCCGAGTTCGGGGCGGCCTCCCGGAGGTACGGGGTTCCGGAGGAACTCCTGCTGGCGATAGGTTACGTCAACTCGCTCTGGGAGATGCCCCCCAGGAGGTTCGGGCGCTACCGTCCCGGGGACGTGCACGGGATGGGGGGCTACGGCGTCATGGGACTCAGGCAGGACCCGCGGGTGAAGACGCTCGCGGAGGCTTCCAGGATCACCGGATTCTCCAGGGAGGCGCTCGAGACCAACCGAAGGGCGAACATCCTCGGTGGGGCCGCGGTGCTCTCCAGGCTCGCCCGGGGGCGCGGGGCTGCGGGCATAGAAGGATGGTACCGGGCGGTCAGCGCTTACGGAGGAAGCCCGCTTTACGCCGAAGAGGTCTACGAGATCTTGCGCGGGGGTGTCGTCGGCGAGGCCGACGGGAGGAGGATGGCCATCCCGGCAGACCCGCGGGTGAGGGAGGCCGGGGCGACCTACTCTCCCCAGGCGGCCGGTGATTACGCAGGTTCGACCTGGTACGGGGCGTCTTCCTCCAACTTCACGACCGCGGATCGTCCGAAGGACGGCCTCGACATCACGACCATAGTCGTACACGTCACGCAGGGCTCGTGGGCTTCGGCGATAAACTGGTTCAACGATCCAAAGGCCCAGGTCTCGGCCCACTACGTCCTGCGGCGCAACGACGGCAAGATCGGGCAGTGCGTCAGGGAGCATGATATCGCCTGGCACGCGGGGAACTGGGACTACAACCAGCACTCCATCGGCATCGAACACGAGGGGTACGCCGACGACCCCGGCACCTGGACGGACGTCATGATCCGCTCTTCGGCCAGGTTGAGTGCCTATCTGTGCAAGAAGTACGGGATACCGATCGACCGCAAGCACATAATCGGGCACAACGAGGTTCCTGGTTCCACGCACTACTGTCCCGGACCGTATTTCCCGTTCGACAAGTACATGAGCCTGATCCGCTCGTACGCCTCATCCTCTTCGGGGAGTTCGTCGGGCAGGATCGTCTACCAGCAGGTGGTGGACAACGCCTCGGGCCGCTTCCAGGCCTCTAAAAACTGGTACTACAACACCTGGAAC
>JAIMBO010000005.1 GCA_023511405.1 Rubrobacteraceae bacterium | reverse complement strand
GAGGAGCACAGGCAGGTGGAGATAAGGGCCACCGTGCAGCCCGCTCCCCTGGTCGAGTACGCCCGCACCGCCTACAGGAGGTAGTCATACACAGCAGTATGCATGAGAGGCTTGACACGCTCGATTCATTAAAAACAAAATAACATAAAGCGCTCCAAGAAACAGGGGTGACCGCGCTGAAAGGGTACGTGTCGATTTCAGATTCCGGAGGGTATCCGGACGGGGAACAAGGGGTGGGGGTTTCCCGGGATCCGGGACGCATCTGAAGCCGACACAAGCGGTAAAGGAGGAGTACGCGCCATGTCCATCGAGATAGACGGTGAGGCTCGCAGGGCTCTCGAAGCGATATGTGATACCTTCGCACCGGGTATCGACGGGCTTCCGTCCGCCACCGAGCGTGGCGTTCCAGACGCGTTGCTCGCCTCGGCGGGCAGCGCGCCTTCCTCCGAAGACCGCGCCGCCTTCGTGGCATTGCTCGAAACGTGGGACACACAGATCGCCGGGTCCGAGCAGGCTCCTTTCTCATCGCTCTCGCAGGCTGAGCGCGAGCGCGTGCTGTTGAGCCTCGCAGACTCACCTGATGCGAGGTCGCGAGCAATCTTCCAGATGTTCCGCAAGGGAGTGCTGCTGGGGTACTACTGCATGCCTCACGAAGGGAAGGAGCCGGACCCCGTGGAGAATTGGCTCGGCTATCCGGGGCCGCTCGGACCACCGGAGAGTCCACCGCCGAAAAGCATCAGACCGCTCGAGGTGACCGGGGATACCGAGCTCGACTGCGACGTTTGCGTGGTCGGCTCTGGGGCAGGGGGCGGTACCGCTGCGGGGGTGCTCGCCGCTGCGGGACTCGACGTGGTCGTCGTCGAATCCGGTGGCTATTACAGCGAAGAGAACTTCGACGGGGCTGAGATTCCAGGTTACGCCCGCCTATATCTCGACGGCGGCAACCTAGCGGCCGAAGACCAGAGTATCGGTCTGCTCGCCGGCTCCTGTCTGGGGGGTGGTACGGTCGTGAACTACACCTGGTGCTTCCGCCCGCCGGAGCACGTGCTCAAGGAGTGGAAGGAGCGCTTCGGACTCGCCGAGTGGGCCAGCAAGGATTTCGGCAGGAGCATCGATGCCGTGTGGGAGCGGCTCTCGATCGGTACCGAGAGCAGCATACCTTCGAGGCGGGATCATGTCATGCGCAAGGGGTTTGAGGCTCTCGGCTGGCATTGGGAGGTGATGCAGCGCAACTGCCGGGGGTGTCGGGAGGATGTCTGCCGGCTCTGCCACTACGGTTGCCAGATCGGAGCCAAGCAGTCGACGTTGAAGACGTGGCTTCAGGACGCTTACGACAATGGGGCTCGCTTACTCGTGAACGCTCCCGTGAAGAGGGTGCTGGTAGAGAATGGGCGGGTGCAGGGTGTGGAAGCGCGAACGAGGGACGGTCACAGGGTTGTCGTACGAGCCAGAATCGTGGCGCTCGCCGCCGGAGCCATTCACACGCCGGCGATCATGATTCGTTCGGGCATAGACAACCCCGTAATAGGCAAGAACCTCATGCTGCACCCCGTTCTTCTCACATGGGGCATCTTTGAGGAGGAGATAAAACCCTGGGAGGGTACGCTCGGTGCTACCTACTCCGACGAGCTTCTGGATCTCGGTGAGGGGTACGGCATAAAGTACGAGCAGGCCGCCACCCCTCCCAGCATCCTCGCGATCTTCGCCCCCTGGAGAGGTGCACGGGAGAGCGCCGAGTTGATGCAGGCGCTCCGCTACACGGCCGGGTACGGGGCACTTCAGCGGGCGCGCGACGGTGGTGAGGTCGTCGTGGGGCGTGACGGCATTCCGAGGCCACGCTGGACTCTGTCCGACTTCGACCGCGCGGTGATGAGACGGGGGCTGGATGGTGCGGCACAGATTCTCGAAGCCGGCGGTGCCCGGGTCATCTACTCGTCTCACGCCGGATGGGTCACCTACGAACCGGGCCGGAAGGGCAACAGGGAGGAGATGCTTCTAGCAGCCGACCGGTGCGGTTGGGGCCCGGCTCAGGTGACTCTGGGAGCTTTTCATCTGATGGGCACGGCTCGTATGGGAGCTTCGCGCGGAGAGTCGGTATGCGATGCCACGGGTGAGAGCTGGGACGTGCAGGGGTTGTATGTGGTCGACGGCTCGGTGCTGCCCACGGGGCTGGGGGTGAACCCGATGGTGACTATCGAGGCGGTGGCGCACAAGATAGCCCGAGGTATTGTGGAGAGGATATAGAGATGACGAAAAAAGAAATAGCAACAGACTTTCCTAGCCCGTTCTCGATCGAGACACCGGAGGGGTGTGAGGGGTGGGAGGAGATGTACCCGCCTTGGGCGCTCTTCGACGAGCGGCGCAGGGAGCACGACGAGAACCGGCTGTGGTTCTGGAACTCGATGCACTTCCCGGTGCCGATGCCCGCGTTCGACATGGTCGAGGTCGACACGCCGTACTATGCGCTTGGGGGGTGGCAGAACCGGGCGTTCGCGGTACCGGGGGCGATGGGGGTCGACTACCGGATAGTCAACGGCTACGTCTACATCTCGCCCAACCCGGTGACCGATCCGGAGAAGATAGCCGAGCGGTCGCGCTTCTTCCAGCAGCGCGCCGGCTACTACTACGAGAACTGGGACGAGCTCTATGCCCGCTGGCGGGAGCGGATGGAGGCGCTCAACCGCGAGGTCTCCGAGATACCAGTCCCCGGTCTTCCGGAGTACGAGCCGGAGGCCGTCGTCTTCGAAGGTGGGGAGCCGAGCTGGGCCACGCTGCTCGCCAGCTACCGGCGGGCGCTGGACTGCATCGAGCGGATGTGGCAGTACCACTTCGAGTTTCTGCTGCTCGGCTACGGGGCGTACCTGACCTTCTCGGAGTTCTGCAAGCAGGCCCTGCCCGACATCCCCGACCAGCACATCTCGCAGATGGTCGCCGGCATCGACGTCGTCCTCTTCCGGCCGGACGCCGAGCTGCGGCGGCTGGCGCGGCTGGCGATAGACCTCGGGGTGGCGGAGGCCTTCCGGGAGGGGCGTTCGCCGGAGGAGATAGAGGCCGAGCTCGGGCGCAGCGACGCCGGGCGGCGCTGGCTCGAGGAGCTCGAGGAGGTCAAGGACCCGTGGTTCAACATGGGGACCGGCGACGGGCTCTACCACTACTACGGCAGCTGGCACGACGACCCCAGCATCCCCTACAGCTCGCTCATCGGGCACATCGCGGCGCTGCAGGCCGGCGAGGACATCGAGCGGCCCACGCGTGAGCTGGCCGAGCGGCGGGACCGGCTCGTCGGCGAGTACGAGGCGCTTATGGACGAGGAGGCGCGGCAGACCTTCCGGGAGTTGCTCGGGCTCTCGCGCAAGGTCTTCCCGTACGTGGAGGAGCACAAGTTCTACTGCGACTACTGGTTCCAGTCGCGGTTCTTCAACAAGATCCGGGAGTTCGGCGCGCTGCTCGCCCGGCACGGCTTCATCGAGGAGAGCGAGGACATCTTCCAGCTCTCCCGCTACGAGGTGATGCAGGCGCTGGAGGAGCTCGCGCTTACCTGGTCGACCGGCGGCGAGGCGCTCGGGCCGCACCACTGGCCGCAGATCGTGGAGCGGCGCAAGCGGATCCTGAAGCGGCTCGAAGAGTGGACGCCGCCTCCCGCTTTGGGTCGGATGCCGGAGGCGGTCGTGGATCCTGCGATCGCCATGCTCTGGGGGGTCACCCCGCAGCAGCTGCAGGAGTGGGCGCGGGCGCAGCGCGACGGGGGCGGCAACGAGCTCGCCGGCGCCGCCGCCTCACCGGGCAAGGTGGAAGGAACGGCGCGGGTGGTGCGCTCGCTCGAGGAGATCTCCGAGGTGCGGGCCGGGGAGATCCTGGTGTGCACCTCCACCTCGCCGGCGTGGGCTCCGATCTTCAGCAAGATCAAAGCCACCGTCACGGACATCGGGGGGATCATGTCCCACGCCGCGATCGTCTCGCGGGAGTACGGGCTGCCCGCCGTGGTCGGCACCGGCACGGCGACGTCCCGCATCAGGACCGGCCAGCGGGTGCGGGTGGACGGCACGAACGGGAGGGTGACGGTCCTCGATGGCTAGTACGGCTATGTCCGGGCACACCGTCCCGTTGAACGAGCTCAGGCGCGCCGCGGAGCCGCGCTTCGGCGGGAAGAGCGCGAACCTCGGGGAGCTCCTGGCGAGCGGCATACCGGTGCCACCCGGGTTTGCCATCTCGACCGGCGCGTTCGGGCTCTTTCTGGAGGAGAACGGTCTCCGGGGGCGCGTTTCGGAAGTACTGCGCGAGCTGGACGCGGACGACGTGGAGGGGTTGCGGGGCGTCTCCGGCGAGCTCTCCCGCCTGATCTGCTCCGCTCCCCTGCCGGGAGAGCTGGAGGGTGAGATCCTCCGCCGGTACCGCGAGATCTCGGAGGCCGCCGGCGAGGAGAATCCCCCCGTGGCGGTCCGCTCCAGCGCGGTCGGCGAGGACAGCGAGCAGGCCACCTTCGCCGGCCAGCAGAAGACCTACCTCTGGGTGCGCGGTGCGGAGAGCGTGTGCGAGGCGGTCCGAAAGTGCTGGGCCAGCCTCTACAGCCCCGAGGCGCTGAGCTACCGGGCCAGGATGGCCGCGGCGGGGAGCGAACCGGCCATGGGGGTCACCGTGCAGATGATGGTCGACGCCGAGGTCGCCGGCGTGATGTTCACCTGCAACCCGCTCAGCGGCGATCCCAGCACGGTCGCGGTGAACGCGAGCTGGGGGCTGGGCGAAGCGGTCGTGGCGGGGGAGGTGACCCCGGACGAGTACCGGCTGAGCAAGGTGACCGGTGAGGTGCTGCACCGGTCCATCGGCCGCAAGCACCTGGAGTACCGGCCCGACCCCGCCTCGGCCGGGGTGCGGACGGTGGAGGTGGAGCCGGAGCGGCAGGAGACGCCCTGTCTGGGGGAGGAGCACCTGCGGGCGCTGGTCGAGGTCGCCCGTCGCGTGGAGCGGCACTTCGGCACCCACCAGGACATCGAGTGGGCGCTCGCCCGGGGGAGGGGGCTCCCGGACGCTCTGTTCGTGGTCCAGTCCCGGCCCGTCACCACCGTGCGCCGCAGGGGCGGGGGACCTCCGCGGGCCCGGTCGGCGATCGAGCTGGTCATGGGAACGTTTGGTGTTGTCTCCGACGAAGAAAGAGGCAGGTCCTGAATGCCGCTCTCGGACGACGATGTGCGTGAGATCCTGCGGATCATCGACGAGTCCGACCTGGACGAGTTGAGGATCGAGACGAACGGGCTGAGGCTGTACGTGCGGCGCGGCGGCGCACCGCCGCGCGAGGAGCCTGAGGCGGGTGGCGACGAGCGGCGTCTCATCGAGGCGCCGAAACGGGAGGAACCTCCGGCCTCCGGACAGGAGGCTTCTGACGGGAGGGCCGCCGATGGCGCCCTCACCATTGAGGCGCCGATGGTCGGCACGTTTTACCGCGCCGAGGCGCCCGGGGCCAGGCCCTACGTCGAGGTCGGGAGCCGGGTCGAGCCGGACACGGTGGTGTGCCTGATCGAGGTCATGAAGATGATGAACTCCATCCGTGCCGGGGTCTCCGGGAGGATAGCCGAGGTGTGCGTGGAGAACGGAGAGCTCGTGGAGTACGGCCAGCCGCTCTTCCGGGTGGAGCCCGACCGGTGAAGATGAGACGCGTCTTCGTGGCGAACCGGGGTGAGATCGCGGTGCGGATCGTCCGTTCCTGCCGCGAGCTCGGGCTGGAGACCGTCGTGGGGTTCTCCGAAGCCGACCGCGGCGGCCTGGCGGTTCGCATGGCGGATCGGGGGGTGTGCATCGGGCCGGGGTCACCGGCGCAAAGCTACCTGAACGTGGGCGCGGTGGTGCAGGCGGCGATCGGCACCGGCTGCGACGCCATCCACCCCGGCTACGGATTCCTCTCGGAGAACCCCGCGCTGGCCGCCGCCGCGCGCGAGAACGGACTGCGCTTCGTCGGGCCCCCCGCGGAGGTGATAGAGCTGGCCGGGGACAAGCTCCGCTCGCGCGAGGTCGCGGCCGAGGCCGGGCTGCCGGTCGTCCCGGGCGGCGAGGTGAGCGCGCTCGCCGACGCTTTGCGCTTCGCCGAGGAGGCGGGCTACCCGGTGCTGCTGAAGGCCGCGGCGGGCGGTGGCGGGCGGGGGATCAAGCTGGCCCGGGACCGGGAGGAGCTGGAGCGGCTGTTCGGGGTCGCGCTCGCCGAGGCGGGGGCGGCCTTCGGTGACGAACGCCTGTATGTGGAGCGCTTCATCCGGAGCGCCCGCCACGTCGAGGTGCAGGTGGCGGCGGACGAGCACGGCGGCGTGCTCCACTTCGGGGAGCGCGACTGCTCGGTGCAGCGGCGCTACCAGAAGATCGTCGAAGAGGCTCCGGCCCCCGGGCTGGACGCCGGGACGCGCGCGGCGCTCCACGGTGCGGCCGTCGCCTTCGCCCGCGAGATCGGCTACCGCAACCTCGGCACCGTGGAGTTCGTGGTCGACGCCGAGAGCGGGGAGTTCTTCTTCATGGAGATGAACTGCCGCATTCAGGTCGAGCACCCGGTGACCGAGTTGGTGACCGGGCGCGACCTCGTGGCGGACCAGCTGAGGATCGCAGCTGGTGAGAGGCTCGGCCTCTCGCAGGAGGAGGTGGAGTTTCGCGGGCATGCGATAGAGTGCCGCCTGACGGCGGAGGACCCTGCCCACAGCTTCCGCCCCACCCCGGGCAGGATCTCGCGTTTTTCGGTCCCCGGGATCGAGGGTTTGCGGGTAGACACCCACTGTGAGGAGGGGACGCTCGTGCCCCCCTACTACGACTCGCTGTTGGCGAAGCTCGTCTCCTGCGCCGGGGACCGCGAAGGGGCGATCGAGAGGATGCGCGAGGCGCTCGAGGGGCTCGTGGTGGAGGGCGTTCCCACCAACCGCGAGCTGCTGATGCACGTTCTCGCCCACCCGGACTTCACCGATGCGGCGGTGGACACGACCTGGCTCGAGGAGGCGGTGCTTGCGGCATGAGCGATACCGTTGAGATCGTCGACACGACCATACGCGACGGCAACCAGAGCCTGTGGTCCGCGACCGGGCTCACCACCCAGGACGTCCTCGCCATAGCCCCGACGATGGACCGCGTCGGTTTCCACGCTCTGGACTTCACCTCCAGCACGCACATGGCGGTCTCCGTCCGCTTCCACCGGGAGGATCCCTGGGAGCGGATCCGGCTGGTGAGCGCAGCCATGCCGAACACGCCGCTGGGGCTTATCACCACCGGCATGCGCTTCATCCGTTGGGTCCCCGCCGGCGAGGACGTCATGCGCCTGGCCTTCCGCTGCTGGGTGCGCAACGGGATGCGCAGGATCCAGATCGTCGATCCCTCGAACCAGCCCGAGGCGCTCCTCCGGATGGCCCGCGTCGCACGAGAGGAGGGTTTCGAGGAGGTCGTCGTCGGGCTGACCTACTCCATAAGCCCGGTCCACACCCACGACTACTACCTGGAGCGGGCTGAAGCGGTCTCCCGCTCCGAGGACATCGACCGGCTCTACCTGAAGGATCCGGGAGGGCTCCTGATGCCGGAGGCGGTGCGCACCCTGATCCCGGGCTTCATCGAGCGCTTCGCCCCCCGCCCGGTCGAGCTCCACAGCCACTGCACGATCGGGCTCGGTCCCCTCGCCTACGTCGAGGGGCTGCGCTCCGGGGTGCGGACGCTGCACACCGCGGTGGAGCCGCTGGGGAGCGGAAGCTCGAATCCTCCCGCCAAATCCACGCTGCGCAACGTGGAGGCCGAGGGCCTCTCGTACGACCTGGATACGGAGGCGCTCGAGGCCGTCTCCGGGTACTTCGACGAGCTGGCCCGCGAGCGCGGGTTGCCGCCCGGCAGCCCGCGGGAGTTCGACGGCGCCTACTTCCGGCACCAGATGCCGGGGGGCATGATCTCCACCACCCGTCGGCAGCTGCAGGAGCTGGGCCGGCCGGAGCTCTTCGACGCCGTCCTGGAGGAGGTCCCCCGGGTGCGCGCGGAGATGGGCTACCCGATCATGGTCACCCCGGTCTCGCAGTTCGTCGCTACCCAGGCCGTGATGAACGTCATCTCCGGCGAGCGCTGGTCGAGGGTCTCGGACGAGATGGTGCGCTACTTCCTCGGGCACTACTACGAGACCCCGGCGCCCGTCGACCCCGAGGTCGCCGACCGCGTGCTCTCGACGCCGCGCGCCTCCGAGCTGAAGGATCTCGAGCCGATCTCTCTGGACGGGGCCCGCGAGCGCTTCGGTCGCCGGATCTCCGATGAAGAGCTGCTGTTGCGCCTCACGATGCCCGCGGAACAGGTGGACGCCATGGTCGCCGAGCGCGGCAGGCCACGCGCGCCGCTGGTGCGCCCCGGACGCGCACCGGTCGTGCGGCTCCTGCACGAGCTCTCCAGGCGCGACTCCATCTCTTATCTGAGGCTCGAAGACGAACGTACGGGGGATACCATTGTCTGGCGCAAAGAAGCTTGAGAGGATACGCGGGTTCGTCTTCGACGTGGACGGCTCGCTCGTGCACCGCGACGCCGGCTTTCACCCGCGGCCGCTCCCCGGCGCGCCGGAGGTGCTGGAGAAGATCCGGACCTCCGGCCGGCCGCTCGTGCTGTTCACCAACGGCACGCACCTGCGTCCCGAGGAGTTCGCGCGGGGGCTGCGCGAGGGCGGGCTCCCCGTGCGCGACGACGAGGTCCTGACCCCCGTCTGCAGCGCGCTCGGGTATCTGGCGCGCCGCCACGGCGGACGGCGGACCATGGTCTTCGGCTCCGAGACGACCCGCGAACGCATGGCGGAGGCGGGCGTGCCGCTCACGGACGGGGAGGACGCCGAAGTGGTCTTCGTCACCCACGTAAACGAGGTGGACTTCGACTCTCTGGAACGCGCGGCGCGGGCCATCACCCGGGGCGCGCCCCTTCTCACGGCCAGCTACGGTCCCGGCTACTGGGGGGCGAACGGTATGATCTTCAGCCGCGGCGCGATGGTGACCGCTGCGCTGGTGAAGGCTACGGGGAAGCGTCCCACCGTGGTCGGCAAACCCTCGCGGATGGCGGTGCGCGCGGCCTGCGAGCGGCTCGGGGTGGAATCCCGGGAGATGGCTGTCATCGGGGATGACCTGGACATGGATATCGGGCTGGGTCGCCTGGGGGGCTCGTTCACCATCCTAGTGCGCAGCGGAACCAGCGGGTCGGTGGACCTGCAGCGGGTGCCGGAACGCCGGCGCCCGGATGCGGTGGTTGAGGGAGTGGGGGAGATCCTGAAGTGGCTCTGACGGGCGAGGTGCTCTGGATGCCGCCTCCGGACGTCCTGAAGACCACCGAGATCGGACGCTACGTGCGCTGGCTGCGCGAGGAGCGCGCCCTCAAGTTCGAGGGTTACGACGAGCTCTGGCGCTGGTCGGTGGGGGATCTCGAGGCGTTCTGGCGCTCTGTCTGGGACTTCTACGGCGTGCGCGCCCACACCCCTCCCGAACGGGTGCTCGCCGCGCGCGAGATGCCCGGCGCCCGCTGGTTCCCGGGCGCGCGCCTGAACTACGCGGAGAGGATCCTCACCCCCTCGGGCGACGACGGAGAGGTCGCCATCTTCGCCCACTCCCAGACGCGGGCTCCCTTCGAGCTGACCTTCGGCGAGCTGCGCGAGCAGGTAGCGCGGGCCCGCGCCGGGCTCCGGCGCCTGGGGGTTGGCCCCGGCGACCGCGTCGCTGCCTACCTCCCGAACGTCCCGGAGACGGTCGTGGCCTTTCTCGCCACCGCGAGCCTGGGGGCCATCTGGGTAACCTGTGCGCCGGAGTTCGGCCCGCGCAGCGTGATCGACCGCTTCGGGCAGCTCGACCCCAAGGTGCTGCTCGCGGTGACGGGCTACCGCTACGGGGAGAAGCACATCGACCGCCGGGCGGAGGTGCGGGACATCCGGCGGGCGCTGCCCACGCTGGAGCACGTCGTGCACGTCCCGTACGTCGGAGGGGCGGAGGACGTTCTGCCGGATTCGGTCGGTTGGGAGGAGCTGCTCTCGGAGGAGGAGCCGCTCCGCTGCGAGCCGGTGCCCTTCGACCATCCGCTCTACGTGCTCTTCTCCTCGGGCACCACCGGCAAACCCAAGGCCATAGTGCACGGGCACGGCGGCATCCTCCTCGAACACCTCAAGAACCTGGGTCTGACCTGGGATCTCCGTCCCGGAGCCCGGCTGATGTGGTTCACGACTACCGCCTGGATGATGTGGAACGCCCTCGTCTCGGCGCTGCTCCTGCGGTCGGCGATAGTCACCATGGACGGCAACCCGCTCTACCCGGATCTCGCCTTCCAGTGGCGGCTGGCCGAGCAGACCGGCGCGACGATGCTCGGCGTCGCCCCGGCCTACCTCATGGCCTGCCGCAAGGCCGGCCTCGAGGTAGGTCGGGAGTTCGACCTCTCGAGCGTGCGGCAGATAGGGGCGGCGGGGAGCCCGCTGCCGCCGGAGGGCTTCGACTGGGTCTACGAGCAGCTCGGACCCGACGTGCTGCTGAACATAGGCAGCGGGGGGACCGATGTGTGCACCGGCATCGTGCAGGGGAGCCCGCTGCAGCCGGTCTACCGGGGTGAGATCTCCGGCCCCTGCCTCGGGGTCGACGCCGCCGCCTACGATGAGCGCGGCCGACCGGTCGTCGGCGAGTTCGGGGAGCTCGTGATCCGCTCTCCCATGCCCTCGATGCCGCTCGGCTTCTGGAACGACCCCGGAGACAGGCGCTACCGCGCCGCGTACTTCGAGCGTTTCCCGGGCGTCTGGTGCCACGGCGACTGGATCCGCTTCACCGAGCGCGGAAGCTGCGTGATCTCCGGCCGCTCGGACGCGACGCTCAACCGCGGCGGTGTGCGCCTGGGGACCGGGGAGATCTACTCCGTAGTCGAGTCCCTCGAGGAGGTCGCCGACAGCCTCGTCGTCCACCTCGAAGACGCCGAGGGCGGACCCGGCGAGCTCTTGCTCTTCGTCGTCCCGGCGCCGGGCACAGAGCTCGACGAGCGCCTGCGCTCCCGCATCGCCGCCACCCTCCGCCGCGAGCTCTCCCCGCGCCACGTCCCCGACGCCATCGAGGCCGTCCCCTCCATACCCCGGACGCTCTCCCAGAAGAAGCTCGAGGTGCCCGTCAAGCGCATCCTGCGCGGCGCCCGCCCGGAGGAGGTCGCGAGCCGCGACTCCCTCCTCGACCCGGCTGCCCTCGACGCCTTCGCCGCATACGCGAGGCACCGAAGCTGCGAAGACGGAGATTGACTACTATTTGAACCTTCTGCGGAGCAGGCTTCGTGCGATTGACCTCCGGTGTCGAATCGAAGAGAATGCCGGGCGGCGCTCACCCGCTCCCTGATAAGCGGACGGCCATCCGGTATCTTGTGGACAGGGCATGAAAAGAGTGGGAAAATAAGAAAGATGAGCGAGCATTTCGTGTTCAGCCCTGGAATGGGTGAGTCGTGCAATACACTCGAGCAGAGCAGGGTGCGATGTCCATAAGGGAACTCATAGAGATACTGCCCGAACCCCTGCGTCAGCGGGCGCTCACCCACCCGAGCGTCGCCGACCCCTACGAATCGAACGGGCGGCTCGAGTTCCTGGGAGACTCCGTCCTGAACAGCCGGGTCGCCGAGCTGGTCTTCCACAGCTATCCGGAGCTTCTCGAGGGTGACCTGACGCGCATCCGGGCTCATCTGGTGAGGAAGTCTTTCCTCGCCAGCGTCGGCCGGGAAGAGGGGATCGAAGAGGAGATCGAGAGTTCGGTCATGAACGACTCGGTGATAGCGGACACGGTGGAGGCTATCATCGGGGCGGCTTATCTGATCGACCGGGACCTCGTCTACAGGACGATAGACGAGATCTTCAACCCGGCCGAGATCGACACCGAGGAGCTCCGGGACTGGAAGACCATGCTGCAGGAGACGCTGCAGGCGGACGGTCTTCGCCCCACCTACCGCGTCATCTCGAAACAGGGTCCTCCGCACCGGCCCATCTTCACCTCCGGGGTTTCCGTGGACGGGCAGGAGATAGCGACCGGCAAGGGGCACTCGATCAAGGAGAGCGAGCAGGCGGCCGCCCGGGCGGCCCTCGAGATCCTCGGTACCCGTCCGCTCCCGCGCTCGACGGTCGAGGTACACGTCGGAGCGTAGGATTCCGTAACGCTCGTTCCCGGTTCTTAAGTGAAGAGGTCCATGAGCTGCAGGTTCTCGAACTCTGCCGCGAGGGCCGGAGAGAGCTCCGCCCGGCTCTTCTTCTGTCCCATCTGGGAGGCGATCTCCAGGAAGGCTTCAACCGGGGGAGGGGAGGGGAGATCCTTGCGCCGGAGCGCCACGATCGGCCGGCGCGTCCTCGGCGCGTCCTCCAGCTCTATGATGCACAGCCTCCCGGCTTCGACCGCCCGGACCACGGCGGTGCGGGGCAAAAACGCGACCCCCAGGCGATGCTCGACCATCCGCTTGGCCGCCTCTATGTTGTCCAGCTCGAGGGTGCGGAACCGGGTGACTCCGGCTTTGCGCAACAGGTCGCGGGTGAGGCCGTAGTAGCTCGACGCGGTGTCGAACATGACGATCTGCTCTCTGCTCACCTCGCCGAGCGTTGCCGTCCCCTTCTCCGTGAAGGCGTGTTCTGGATAGACCACGAGGACCAGCTCGTCTTCATAAAGTGGTATGCTCTCCACCTCGGCGTGCTGCATCTCGCGCGCAAGCCCCAGCTGCACCTCGTCGTCGAGCACCATCTGCAGCACGTCCTCCGAATGCCCGGTCCTCACCGAGATCGAAACCTTCGGATACGCCCCGGAGAAACGCTCCAGAAGCGCCGGCAGCGCGTAGGTGCTTACCCCCGGCGAAGATCCGATGACGAGCCGACCACCCGTCAGCCCGTTTAATTCTTCTATCTTCCGCCGGCCCTCCTCGACGCTCTTCATCACACGCTCGGCGTGCGGCAGAAACTCCTTGCCGGCCTCCGTCAGCCGCATCCCCCGGCTCGTCCTCGCGAACAACTGAGCTCCGAGTTCCTCCTCCAGAGCCTTTATCCTCGCCGTGAGCGTCGGCTGCGTGAGAAACATCTCCTCCGCCGCCCGGCTCACGTTGCCCAGCCGCGCCACCGCCAGAAAGCACTCTATCTGCTTGAAAAGCATCAGTCCTCCTCGCTGGATATAAAAATTCTCTATCGTTCATATGTAAACAAACAATTGGATTAATAGCAAGGGGGCTGGTAGCCTTTCTGGCAGTTGGTAATCGGGTGATACCCGCACATTCCAGGAAGGAGGTTTTGGGGATGATCCCGGTGCAGTACAGGGAGGCGTTCTCCGAGGAGGTGCTCGGTGCGGGATACGAGCCTGAGATGCCGGAGATCGGGCGGCGTGTCCTGATCGGGCGCGAGCGTTACGAGGTTCTCTACCGTTGGAGGGGCGGGCCTATGCGTGGTGTGGTCTACGTGAGGCCGATCTCTTCGGCGGAGGGGTGGCGAGAAGAGCGGTCTGAGAGACGCGCTGCGTCGTAGGTATCCGGGGAACCGGAGTCTTCTTTCGAGGGAGGTCCAGGTGACGATGTCTGGGATGGATCCGACGGAGATAGAGAAGAGCTGGGAGGATGAGCGGTGGGAGGGGATCGAGCGTCCCTACTCCGCCGAGGACGTCTCCCGGCTCGCGGGGTCGGTGCGCTTCGAGCACACGCTGGCCAGGATGGGAGCGGAGAGGCTCTGGAGGCTGATGCACGAGCGTCCGTTCGTGCGGGCTCTGGGTGCGATGACCGGGAACCAGGCCGTCCAGCAGGTCAAGGCCGGTCTGGAGGCCATCTACCTCTCCGGCTGGCAGGTCGCCGCCGACGCCAACCTCGCCGGGCAGACCTACCCGGATCAGAGCCTCTACCCGGCCAACAGCGCGCCCGAGCTCGTGCGGCGCATCAACCGGGCGCTCAGGAGGGCCGATGAGATACACCACGCCGAGGGCAGGGACGGCGTCTACTGGTACGCTCCAATAGTCGCCGACGCCGAGGCCGGGTTCGGCGGGGCGCTCAACGTCTTCGAGCTGATGAAGGCCATGATCGAGGCCGGGGCCGCCGGGGTGCACTTCGAGGATCAGCTTTCCTCGGAGAAGAAGTGCGGGCACATGGGCGGGAAGGTTCTGCTCCCCACCTCCCAGGCGATACGGAACCTCATCTCGGCCCGGCTCGCCGCGGACGTCATGGGGGTTCCGACGGTGATCATCGCCCGCACCGACGCGGAGGCCGCCAAGCTGATAACCTCCGACGTCGACCCGGCGGACGAGCCGTTCATAACGGGCGAGAGGACGGTGGAGGGCTTCTACCGGGTGAGAAACGGGCTCGAGCACGCCATCGCCCGCGGGATAGCCTACGCTCCTTACGCGGACGTCATCTGGTGCGAGACGTCCACGCCGGACCTGGGGGAGGCGCGGGAGTTCGCGGAGGGGATCCACGAACGTTATCCCGGGAAGCTGCTCGCCTACAACTGTTCGCCCTCGTTCAACTGGGAGCGCAACCTCTCCGAGGAGGAGATCGCGAGCTTCCAGGAGAAGCTCGGAGAGATGGGTTACCGCTTCCAGTTCGTCACCCTCGCCGGGTTCCACGCGCTCAACTACTCCATGTTCGACCTCGCCGACGGTTACCGCGACGAAGGTATGGCGGCCTACGCCCGCCTGCAACGGGCCGAGTTCGAGGCGGAGGAGCGCGGCTACACCGCCACCAGGCACCAGCGCGAGGTCGGGGCCGGCTACTTCGACGACGTCGCGCAGGTCGTCGCCGGGGGGCTCGCCTCGACCACGGCGCTCACCGGCTCGACCGAGGAGGCCCAGTTCGAGGTCAGCCGAGAGCGCGGCTGAGCAACGGAGAGCCGCGGCAGAGCCGGACTCCGGGGGAGCAAATGCTCCCCCGGAGCTTTTTGAGCGGCGCTTTGCGGGATTTTCCGGCGTGCTTACCGGGGGGAAAGCACGTAGAATTCGCGCAGGATGCTCAAGGACATCTACATAAAGGGCTTCAAGACCTTCGTGCGGCCGGTGCGGATGCCGCTGGAGAAGGGAGTGACCGCGATCATCGGTCCCAACGGCTCCGGCAAGAGCAACATCACCGACGCGGTGCTCTTCGCGCTCGGTGAGCAGAGCCCGAGCCTCTTGAGGGCCGGCTCGATGTCCGAAGTGATCTTCTCCGGCTCAGAGACCCTGAAACCGGCGGCCGTGGCGGAGGTCACGCTGGTCTTCGACAACTCTTCCGGGGAGATCTCGCTGCCGTACGAAGAGGTCTCCATCACCCGGCGCATCTCTCGTGACGGGCAGAATTCCTACCGGATAAACGGCTCTTCGGCCCGCCTCGTGGACGTTCGCGCGGTCGCCGGGGAGGCAGGAGTGGGGCGGCACAGCATCGTTCGTCAGGGGGCCGTCGGATCGATAGTCACCGGTGGGGCTTCGGCCGCGAGGGATGCGCTCGAGGAGGCTGCCGGTCTGGGTGTGTACCGCAGGCGCAGGGTGGCGGCGGCGAGGAGGCTGGAGCAGGCCAGCGACCAGCTCGAGAAGAGCCGCCAGATGGAGGCCGAGATCGCATCCCAACTGCGCAGGATAGAACGCGAGGCCGAGGCGGCCCGTGAGTACCGGGAGCTGGAAGCCCGCTACCGGAGCCTGAGCCTGGCGCACCTCTACCGGCTGGCGAGCCGGGATCTCGAACGCCGGAGGCGGGAGCTCCGGCGGGCGGAAGCGAGGGTGCACGAGCTCTCGAAGCGGGAGAGCGAACTGCGCGCGCGGCGGGATCGCCTCTCCGAAGATCTCGTAAGGATCGAAGAGGAGCTCTCTCGCCAGGATGCGACCTTCGGTGCGATCGAGGGGTGTCAGGAGCGCCTGCGGCGTCTCTCCGTGCGCCTCGAGCGGGCTTCCGTCCGTCTGGAGGGGCTGGGACGCGGGGTGTCAAGGCCGGAGGCCGTGCTCCGGGAGAGGCTGGAGGAGGTGGCGAAGGCTCTGGGGAAGGCTCGCCGGCGCGTGGAGGCTTTCGAGGCTGAACGGGCCAGGAGGCTCGAGGCGG
Source organism: Rubrobacteraceae bacterium (assembly GCA_023511405.1). Classification (GTDB taxonomy): domain Bacteria; phylum Actinomycetota; class Rubrobacteria; order Rubrobacterales; family Rubrobacteraceae; genus Rubrobacter_E; species Rubrobacter_E naiadicus. The sequence goes on along the minus strand of JAIMBO010000005.1, from coordinate 42,532 downwards.
CGGACCGGGCCGGGAAGGAGCTGCGCGCGGCACGCGAGAGGGTGGAGGCTCTCTCCGGTGAGAGGGAGAAGATCGCGCTCGGGCTGGAGCGGCTTCGGGCCCGGCTGGAGCAGATGTCCGAGGATGCTTCCAGCAGCCACATGCCGGACCATCTGCTCGAGAGGCTCGAGCGCCTGCCGGGGACCCTGCGCCGGACGAAGGATCCCACGGGGCTTCAAAACCGGACTTCCGGGCTGCAACGGCGCATATCCGAGCGCCGGCGTGATCTCGAGGGCCTGCTCACCGCGGCCCGTGAGCGCCAGGGAGCGCTCGCGGCGATACGCGGGAGCGCCGAATCCACCCTCAGGAGGCTGCGTGCTGGCCGGGAGAGCGCGGGGACCTCGATCAGGCTGCGCGAGGTGATCCGGGCCCGCCCCGGTTTCGAGTCGGCCGTGGACGCAGCCCTGCGGGAGCTCGGAGATGGGGTGCTGGCGGACGATCTCGGCGCGGGTCTGCGGCTGGTCACCGGATCCGAGAGGGTGGCGGTCCGCCTCGATGCGAGCCCGGTCGAGGAGGAAGGTGCCCTCCCCGGCCTGCCGCTGTGGGAGTGTATCGAGGTCACCGACCCGCGCTACTCGGAGCCGATACGCAGGATCCTCTGCGGTATCTACGTCGTCGAGGATCCTTCCGGCGCCGAGCTCTCGAACGGCCACGTCTTCGTGACGCCGGAGGGGCTGCGCCTGACGCGGGCCAGCGTGGCTCGCGGCGGCTCGGGGTTCTTCGAGCGCGAGGGTCGTATCCGCCGGGAGGAGAAGAGGCTTGCCGACCTAGAGCGTGGGCCGGAGGTCATGCTGGATGAGGCGTGGAGCGGTTTGTCGCGCACCACCGAAGTTTTGCGTGGACTCTCCCGTGCTTCCTCCGAGCTCGATGCTCTCTGCAGGAGGCTCCTCGATGCCAGGGACCTCCTCGCCTCCCGCGCGGAGCGCCTCGCGGCCTCGGAACGTCGTTCGCGGGAGAGGGCGCGCGGGCATAGGGAACGGGCGGGAGCGCTCGCCCGGGAGATCTCCGCCGAAGAGGAGAGGCTCGCCGCTGTGGCGCGCGAGCTGCGCGAAGCCGAGAAGGAGGCTTCGGAGGCCGCGTCCGCCCGGGCGAACGCACGGGAGAGCCTGCGTACCACCGAACACGAACTCGCCGATGGACGCCGGGTACTGCACTCTCTCGAGAGACGCCACGAACGTCTCCTGCACACCGTGAGACGCTCCTCCGCGGCCGCCCCGACTCCGGACGCAGGGGTTCTGGAGAACCTCGCCCGACGGACGCTCGACGTCTGCGCCTCCCTCTCCGATAGGCTGTCGGAGATGAAGGAGGCGCTGCGGCGCACCCGCGAGCAGGCCGGCGAGAGACGCCGGAGACTCGGCCGTCTGCAAGAGGATCTCGCCTCCAGCGCGGCCGGGCTGGCCGGGGAGATCGCCGAAGCCCGCGGAGAGCGCGAGCGCCTCGCGGACGAACTGCACCGCGCCGAACGCGGCGCCGAGGCGGCGCGGGAAGAGCTGCACTCCGAGTGGGGCGCTACCCTGGAGGAGGCACGTCGGAAGGCTGAAGATCTCGGTCCCGATACGGAGCGGGAGAGACGCGAACTCGCTCGCCGCCTCAAGAACTTCGGAGATGTCAACCTGCTCGCCATCTCCCAGCAGGAACAGCTGCGCGAGCGACACCGTTTCCTCGTCTCCCAGCGCGAGGACGCCGAAGCGGCCGCCGCGGATATAAAACGCATAATACGAGAGATAGACCAGGAGATAGAGCGTCGTTTCCTGAGCACCTTCGAACGGGTACGCGAGACCTTCGAAGGCATGGTCCCGCGCATGATGTCCGGTGGGCGGGGCAGGCTCGAGCTCTCCGAGGAGGGGGTGGAGATAGCGGTCGGGATAGGCCGTAGGGGATGGAAGCCGCTGCGCGTGCTCTCTGGCGGGGAGAGGTCGCTGATCGCGCTCGCGTTTCTCTTCAGCATCTTTCTCGGCGGAGCTCGGGAGTCGGGGTGGTTCTGCATGCTCGACGAGGCGGAGGCCGCGCTCGACGATCTCAGCCTGGCTCGCTTTCTCTCTGTGGTAGACTCTTACCGCGCGAAGGGCCAGATACTTCTGGTCACCCACCAGAAGCGCACCATGGCCTCGGCCGACGTCCTCTACGGCGTATCCGTGGACGGGACCGGGGCCACTGCGGTTGTGTCCAAACGTCTAAAAGGAGAGTAGAGTCCGGCGCTATGGCCCGTTCCTGGCGCAACTTTTTCAGGAGGAAGAGAGAGCCCGAAGCCGAACCTCCTCGGATAGAGGCCGCGGAGGAGCGACAGGAGGATGCGGCGGAGGCCGCTCCCCCTGCCCGTGAGGAGCCCGAAGCGGTGCGGGAGGAGGAGCCTGCGCCGCGTGAAGCGGAGGCGGCGCGAGTAGCGCAGGAAGAAGGTCGCGAAGAGCACGAAGACCGGGAAGAGGCCGGTTGGTTCGGCCGCCTCAGGCAGGGGCTACGGAAGAGCCGGGAGTCGGTCGTCGGGCAGCTGAACGCGGCGGTGGCCGAGTTCAAGGACGCCGAGGACGAAGAGTTTTGGGAGAGGGTCGAGGAGATCCTCATAGCCTCCGACGTCGGGGTGACGACCACGGCGAAGCTCGTCGGGGAGCTCGAACAGGAGGCTCTCAGGCGCAACATCACGAGCGGGGAGGAGCTCCGGGAGCTTCTCGTGCAGAAGGCCGAGAGGATGCTCTCCGGGCCCGTCGAGCTCGACGTCTCGCACAAGCCCACGGTCATCCTGATGGTCGGGGTCAACGGGACCGGGAAGACCACCACGATAGGCAAGCTGGTCAACTTCCTGCCGGGGAAGGTGATGCTCGCGGCCGGGGATACCTTCCGGGCCGCGGCGATAGAGCAGCTGCAGGAGTGGGGCAGGAAGACCGGGGCGCCGGTCATCGCCCGGCAGCGCGGCGCCGACGCGGCCTCCGTGGCGCACGAGGCCGTCGAGGCCGCAAAGAGGGAGGGGATGGACGTTCTGATCGTGGACACCGCGGGGAGGCTGCACACCAAGCTCAACCTCATGGCCGAGATGGAGAAGATAGGGAGGGTCATCGGCCGGCAGCTGCCCGGGGCCCCGCACGAGGTGCTGCTCACGGTGGATGCGACCACCGGGCAGAACGGGTTGAGGCAGGCCAAGATGTTCAAGGAGGCCATAGGGGTGAGCGGCATCGTGTTGACCAAGCTCGACGGAACGGCCAAGGGCGGCATCGCGCTTGCGATAGCCAACGAGATCGGGGTGCCGATAAAGCTCGTCTCGGTGGGGGAGAAGGTCGAGGATCTGCACCCGTTCGACGCCCGGCAGTTCGCGGAAGCTTTGTTCGGGGAGCTCTAGGAGATGTTCGACACTTTAAGCGACAGGCTGAACACCGCTCTCGAGGGCGTACGCAGCAGCGGGACCCTCACGGAGGATCAGGTAAAGAAGGTCACGCGCGAGATACGCCTCGCGCTGCTCGAGGCCGACGTCAACTACAACGTCGTCAAGGAGTTCGTCTCCAACGTGCGCGAGCGGGCGACCGGGGCGGAGGTCTCGAAGGCGCTCTCACCGGGTCAGCAGGTCGTCAAGATCGTCAACGAGGAGCTCGCGAACCTGATGGGCGGGACGGCGAGCAAGCTCACCTTCGCCTCCCGACCGCCGACGGTCGTGATGCTCGCGGGACTCAACGGGCACGGGAAGACGACCGCAGCCGGCAAACTCGCGCTCTTCGTCAGGAAGATGGGCAAGCACCCCTACCTCATCGCCTGCGACACCTACCGTCCGGCCGCCATAGACCAGCTCGAGCAGATAGGGCGCGAGCTGAGGGTCCCGGTCTACAGCGAGGGTACCGAGCCCGCGCCCGAAGACATCGCCGAGCGCGGCATCAGGCGTGCCAAGGACGAGGGGTACGACTTCGTCATCGTGGATACCGCGGGGCGGCAGGTCGTCGACGAGCAGATGATGGAGGAACTGCGGCGGGTGCGCGAGCGGATAAAGCCGCACTCTGTCCTGCTCGTGCTCGACGTCGTCACCGGGCAGAACGCCGTGGAGGTCGCGCAGGCCTTCCAGGAGTACGCGGACTTCGACGGCATGATCCTCACCAAGCTCGACGGCGATGCCCGCGGCGGGGCCGCGCTCTCGGTCGTCTCGGTCACCGGGCGGCCGATAAAGTTCGCCTCCGAGGGCGAGAAGATGAGCGAGTTCGACTACTTCTACCCCGACAGGATGGCCGGACGCATCCTCGGGATGGGGGACGTCCTGACGCTCATAGAGAAGGCCGAGGCCCAGATGGACCGCGAGCAGGCCGAGGAGCAGGGCAGGAAGCTCATGAGCGGGAAGTTCACCTTCGAGGACTTCCTCAAGCAGATGCAGATGATAAAGAGGATGGGGCCGCTCTCGGGGCTGCTCGGTATGATCCCCGGCCTCGGCCGGCAGCTGAAGGACGTCGAGATAGACGACCGGGTGATGGGGAGGGTCGAGGCCATCATAACCTCGATGACCCCGCAGGAGCGGCGAAACCCCAAGCTGTTGCACAACCCGAGCCGGGTGCGCAGGATCGCCCGCGGCTCGGGAACGAGCCCGCAGGAGGTGCAGAAGCTCGTCAAGCAGTTCGGCGAGATGCAGAAGATGATGCGGCAGATGGGCAAGGGGAGAGGTTTCCCGAAAGTCCCGTTCTGAGAGAAGAGAAGGAAGGTGATGACATGGCGGTGAAGATAAGGCTTGCCAGGTTCGGGTCCAACAGGAACCCGTTCTACCGGGTCGTCGTGGCCGATTCGCGCAGCCCCCGGGACGGCCGGTTCATAGAGCGGATCGGCACCTACAACCCGCGCACCAACCCCTCGGACATACAGATAGACACCGAGAAGGCGCGGGAGTGGCTCGCCAAGGGCGCCCAGCCCACCGACCAGGTGCGCAAGCTGCTCGAGATCTCCGGGGTCCTCTAGGAGGGAGGCATGCGGCAGTTCGAGGATCTGCTGCGGTTTCTGGTCGAGGGGCTCGTCGACGATCCGCGGAGCATCGAGATCTCCGGCGAGGAGCGGGGGAGCCGGGTCAGCCTCACGCTACGGGTCGCGAGCGAGGACATGGGCAAGGTCATCGGCAAGGGCGGCCGGACGATAAACGCGATCCGCAAGGTCATGAAGGCCGCCTCCGTGAAGGCCGAGCGCCGGGTGACGGTGGAGGTTCTGGACTAGGAACCTTGCACCGGGAGCCCTCTGACCCGGTCACCATCGGCAGGATCCTGGCTCCGCACGGCGTGCGGGGTACCGTGCGCGTCAGGGCCTTCGGCTCGGGACGGCACCTGCGCGAGGGGGTCGAGCCGTTCGTGGCGGAGAGGAGACGCAGGATCCTGCGCAGCCGATCCACCCCGAAAGGATTCCTCGTGGACCTCGACGGCGTAGAGAGCCGCGAGGAGGCTTCTAAGCTGCGCGGACAGGAGATGTTGCTCGACCGCACGGAGCTGGACGAGCCCGACGAGGAGGAATACTACGTGGGAGACCTCATCGGACTCGAGGTCGTCTCCGGATCCGGGGAGACCATCGGGATGGTCACGGAGACCTTCGAGACCCCGGCGCACGAGGTGCTCGTCGTCCACGGCCGGGGTGGTGAGTCTTACCTTCCCTTCACCCGGGAACACGTAACCGAGGTGGACCTGGAGCGGGGAAGGATCCTCGCCCGGCCACCGGAAGAGGCGTAACGCGTTATGCGGAGCATCGACGTTTTCTGCGTGTTCCCCCGTGCCGTCGAGGCGGCCGTACGGGTCGGGGTCGTCGGGAGGGCGATAGAGCGCGGGCTGGTGGATTTCAGGGCCTTCGACCTGCGGGACTTCTCCGCCGACGGCAGGATAGACGACATGCCGTTCGGGGGAGGACCGGGGATGGTCATCCGGGTGGATATCGTGGCGCGGGCGCTCGAGGAGGTCTACGGCGTGCCGGCGAGAGAGCTCAAGGAGGAACGCCGGGTCGTCGTGACCGAGGCATGGGGGCGCAGGATCGACCAGGGTTACGTCCGTGAGATCTTATCCGACCGGCGTGATCTCACGATCGTCTGCGGCCGTTACGGAGGTATCGACGAGCGGGTGAGCCGGGTCATCGCAGATGAGGTGATCTCTCTCGGTGAGTTCGTTCTCTCGGGGGGGGAGATAGTCGCGGCCGCGCTCTCGGATGCGGTGATAAGGCAGATGGAGGGGGTGCTGGGGAACTCCGAGAGCCTCGTCGGTGAGTCCTTCTCTTCCGGAGAGGACGTGATGGGCCCGCCGCAGTACACCCGGCCCGCCGAGTGGGATGGAGAGAGGGTCCCCGCCGTGTTATTATCCGGAAATCACGAGAAGATCCGCGCCTGGCGCGAACGGGAGGCGCGTCTCAGAGCGGCCGGCTGCTCAGCCGTTCCCCGGCCGGAAGCCCGTCGAGAAGCTGCGAAAGGAGAGTAACTGTGATCACGAGCGAGAACATCGAGCCGCGCACCGACTTCAAGCCCGGCGACACCATTCGTGTTCACTACCGGGTCGTCGAGGGCAACCGTGAACGTACGCAGGTCTTCGAGGGTTTGTGTCTCGCGCGCAAGGGGGGCGGAATAAACGAGACCTTCCTCGTGAGGAAGACTTCCTTCGGCGTGGCGGTGGAGAGGATCTTCCCGCTCCACTCACCCAAGATCGCCAAGATAGAGGTCGTCACCCGCGGGGACGTCCGCCGGGCCAAGCTCTATTACATCCGGGAGAAGGTGGGGAAGAAGGCCCGGGTGAAGCGAGCCCGGTAACCTCACGGAAGTACGTTTGGGGCGCTCGCCGCTCTACGCCTTCGACGCTGCGTGGGCCGGCCGGCGCCGCGCCCCGCTGGCCGGAGCGGACGAGGCGGGACGCGGCGCGCTGGCGGGTCCTCTGGTGGCCGCGGCCGTGGTCCTGGGGAGGGGAACGGTCGAGAACCTCGCAGATTCCAAGGTGCTCCGTCCGGAGCGCCGTGAGGCTGCTTACCGCGAGGTGCTGGACCGGGCCGAAGCACTCTCGGTGGTCTCCGTGCCGGCCTGGTGGATCGATCGCCACGGCATCGGAGCGGCGAACCGCCTGGCTCTCGAGCGCGCTATCTCTCTGCTCGAAGGGAGCGCCGGGTGCTACCTGGCCGACGGGAACCTGCGCCTCCGACAGGGGATAGAGAGCCTGCCCGGGGCCGACGGGCGCAGCGCGGTCGTCGCGGCGGCGAGCATAGTGGCCAAGGTACTGCGGGATGCGGCGATGTCCCGGCTCGCCGCGGAGTATCCCGGGTACGGATTCGAACGCAACCGCGGGTACGGAACGCCCGTACACCGTCTGGCGCTCGCCGAGCTCGGACCCTGCAGGGTGCACCGGTTGAGCTACGCCGGGGTGGAGAGCCTCTAGGATGAGCGGCGGGCGGGATGCCGGACGGCTGGGGGAGGACCTTGCGCTCCGGCACCTCGTGCAGGAGGGTTACGAGCTCCTCGCCCGCAACTACAGGACGCGTCGGGGGGAGATAGACCTCATCGTCCGCCGCGGTGCGACCCTGGTCTTCGTCGAGGTCAAGCTGCGCCGGGGGGTGGGGTTCGGCGAACCCCTGGAATCCATCACCCCTCGCAAGCAGGAGAGGATACGCTCCGCGGCGAGCCACTACCTCTCCGGGTTGCCCGAAGACGAGTTCGAGGAGGTGCGCTTCGACGCCATCGGAGTACTAGTCCGAAGGGGGCGTGCGAGCGTAACCCATCTGAAGGACGCCTTCTAACCCCGGGGTTTGCATACAATACGATACTGCTGGTATAATGCCCCTCGCTTCGGCTGGTCCTCTCGTGGGGGGAGTTAGAGATGGCTGTATGCCGGGCTCGGAGCCTGGCGCTGGTCGGCGTAGACGCGGTGCCCGTCGAGGTCGAGGTAGACATAAGCTCCGGTCTGCCGGGGTTTTCGATAGTCGGGCTGCCGGATGCGGCGGTTCAGGAAGCACGGGAGCGGGTGCGGGTTGCGATCTCCAACGCCGGCTACAAGTTTCCGGCGCGCAAGGTGGTGGTGAACCTCGCGCCGGCGAACCTCCGCAAGGAGGGGCCGACCTTCGACCTTCCGATCGCGCTGGCGATACTCGCCGCTTCGGGTGTGCTGCGGGCACGGGTGCTCGAGGGGTGTGCGATCGCCGGTGAGCTCTCGCTCGACGGTGGGGTGCGTGGGATCAGGGGGGCTCTCTCGATGGCGGAGAGGGCGTACGAAGAGGGTCTTCCGCGGCTGCTCCTCCCGGCGCGCAACGCCGCCGAGGCGGCTTGCATGGGACGGGTGGAGGTGTTCGGGGTGGAGAGCCTGCGGGAGGCGGTGGAGTTCCTGGAAGGCGGCGTGAGGATAGAGCCGGCCGTCCCCGAGGCGGATGAGGGGCTCGGGGAAGAGGAGGGGGAGGACGACTTCGCCGACGTCGTGGGACAGGATTTCGCCAAGCGGGCCCTCGAGGTGACCGCGGCGGGCGGACACAACGTGCTCATGTGTGGTCCCCCCGGGGCGGGCAAGACGATGCTCGCGCGGCGTTTGCCCGGCATCCTTCCTCCCCTCACGCTGCAGGAGAGCATCGAGGTCACCAAGGTCTACAGCGCCGCCGGGCAGACCGATGGACGCCTGCTCAGGGTAAGACCGTTCCGCTCTCCCCACCACACCATCTCCACGTCCGGGCTCGCCGGAGGGGGGAGCAATCCGCGCCCGGGGGAGGTCTCTCTCGCCCATCACGGGGTGCTGTTTCTGGACGAGTTGCCCGAGTTTTCCCGCAAGACGCTCGAGGTTCTGCGTCAGCCGCTGGAGGACGGGAGGGTTACGATCGCGCGGGTCGCCGGGACGGTGAGCTACCCGGCCCGGGTGACGCTCGTCTGCTCGATGAACCCCTGCCCGTGCGGCTACGCCGGGGATACGCACCACGAGTGCCGCTGCTCGGCGGCGCAGATGGAGCGTTACCGGAGCCGACTCTCGGGGCCTCTTCTGGACAGGATCGACCTGTTCGTCAACGTGCCGCGGCCCAGGAGGAGGGAGTTGCGCGGGGCACCCCGGGCGGAGGGGTCCGCACGGATCAGGGAGAGGGTGGTGGCGGCCCGGGAGGTTCAGCTCCGGCGCCAGGGGGTACCGAATGCGGCGCTCGGCGGGCGCAGGTTGCGCGAGACGTGCGAGCTCGACGGGGAAGCCGAGGCGCTCTTTTCGGCGGCGATCGACCGGATGGGCCTCTCCGGGAGGGCGCACGACAGGATCCTGCGCGTGGCGCGCACCGTGGCCGATCTGTCGGGGGAGGCGAGGATCTCGGTGGACCATCTGGCAGAAGCCCTCAACTACAGGAGGACGAGCCTTGTCGGGGCATGAGAAGAGAGAGGCCTACCTGCTGCTCTCCCTGGTGCAGGCTCGGGCGGGGGCGAGCATCGTGCGCGGCCTCGGGGACGCAGATCCCCGCATCCTCCTCGAGGAGCCGCTGGAGCGGCTGCGCGAGCGGATCGAGCTGAACGAGAAGACGGCCGGGATCCTCGAAGAGATCCGACGCGGTTTCGACGCCGGGGAGGTCGTGGCGGCGCTCGAGGAGGGAGGAGCCCGGGTGGTGACCCTGGCCGACGAGGGGTATCCGGAGCGGTTGCGGCGGGTCCCGGATCCCCCGCCGGCGCTCTTCGTCCGCGGGAGGGAGATACCGGAGGCGCCGTCGGTCGCGATCGTCGGTTCGCGCAAGGCCTCGGCCGGTGCTTTGGAGGCGGCGAGGAAGCTGGGCGAGGCCCTCGCAGGACGGGGCGTGAACGTCGTCAGCGGGCTCGCCCTCGGCGTGGACGCCGCGGCCCACGAAGGGGCGCTGGAGGCCCCGGGGACGACCGTCGGCGTGCTCGGGTGCGGGATCGACGTGGTGTACCCGCGGAAGAACCGCGACCTCTACCGGAGGGTCGAGGAGCAGGGAACTATCCTCTCCGAGTACTTCCTCGGCGAGCCGCCGCTCGCCTGGAGGTTCCCGGCCCGCAACAGGATAATCGCGGGGCTCGCCGACACCGTCGTCGTCGTGGAGGCGCCCCAGAGGAGCGGAGCCCTCATCACCGCCCGGCATGCTCTTGACGCGGGGAGGGAAGTCTGGGCCGTGCCCGGCCCGATAGGCGTGCCCGAGTGTCGGGGGTCGAACCGTCTGATCTCCGAGGGCGCCACCCCACTCTGGGACGTCGGTGAGTTCGTCGAGTCGGTCGCGCCTCCCTCGGAGGAGGAGCGCAGGTGGCACGAATCGCTCACCGAAAATCTCTGGGCCGTTCTACCCCACAGGGAGGCCGCCGTCCTGGCCGGCATCGGCTTCACGCCGTGCAGCGTGGACCAGATCTCCCGCAGGAGCGGTGTGGGGTTGCAGGAAGTCGTGCGCGTCCTGCCGTTGTTGGAGCTCAAAGGTTATGTCCGCCGCGACGCGAGCGGGATGCTCTCCCGCACGGGACCCGTGAGATGAGGAGGCGCCCGTGAAGTTCTGGAGCTGGAGGGGGTCTTCTTGGGTATCGGAGGTGGTCATACTCTAGGACGTCTGTGGGAGCGCTACCTCGCTCGCCGCAACGAGCTTGCGAGGCTCTCGCCGGACGATCCTGCCCGCCTCGGCCTGCGGCGGCAGGTCAACCGGCTCAAGGAAAGGCTGATGGTCAACTACTCACCGCTCGTCAAGTACGTCACCGGCCGTATGCCCGCCGGGATAAAGGGAACGGTCGAGACCGAGGAGCTCGTCTCCTGGGGACAGGTGGGCCTCCTTGACGCCATAGAGACCTTCGACCCCGAGAGACAGACCAAGTTCGAGACGTACGCGATCTCGAAGATACGGTGGGCGATGCTCGACGAATTCCGGAGGCAGGACTGGGTACCGAGGAGGGTGCGGTCCCAGATAAAGGACGCCGAGCTGGTTACCTCACGGCTGGCGCAGAACCTGCGCCGGAACCCGACCGAACTCGAGGTCGCCGGCGAGATGAACCTGCCTCTGGACGAGTACCGCAACCTGCTGGGGTGGTATACCAGATCGAGGATATACTCCCTCGAGGCCAGAATGGAGATGAGCGAGCGCCTCGGAGGCGAACTGCACGGCATGATCTCCGATCTCGGAGCCGCCGATCCCCAGTCGGAGGCGAACCGTACGGACCTCAGACGACACCTGGCCGAAGCGATAAGCGAGCTCGGCGAGCAGGAGCGGGTCGTCGCCACCTTCTACTTCTACGAAGGGCTCACCCTCCGGGAGATAGGCCGGGCCCTAAGCCTCTCCGAAGGGCGAATCTCTCAGATCCTCCGCCAGGCCCTCATCAAGCTCAGATCCAAGCTGGAGGAGAACCGTTAGGAGAGATAGAAAAAGCCCCGGCGGTTGTTGTTGTTGTGAAGGCGCTGGAGGGGGAACTCCAGCTGATCTCAACCGGGGCAACAGGATTATCCGACAGGGCGGGTAACGACTCCATATAGAGCGTGTAACGATTATGTTACGGATGGTTGAGATGGTGTTACTCGTGGAGGTGTGAGCGTCTAGAAGGAACATTTGTGGTGTGCTAGTATCATCGGAGTTTGAGCACGCACGCCTGCGAGGAGCCTCTGAGAGAGCCCCAGAATGAGGTGGTGGTCTGCGCCCGGCGCGGACTTCGTACGCAGGCGGAGGAGAGAACCACCTGATCGCAACAAGGAGCGGAGAGACTTGGAGAACGCGACCCAGCAGAAGATAGGCGTAAGGGAGCTGCTAGAGGCGGGGGTACACTTCGGGCACCAGGCCAAGCGGTGGAACCCGAAGATGAAGCGCTACATCTTCGCCGAGCGCGCGGGGGTACACATCATAGATCTCGACCAGACCCTGACGCTGCTCGACCGGGCGCTGGCCTTCGTCAGGGACGTGGCCGCCGCCGGGCAGGACATACTCTTCGTCGGGACGAAGAAGCAGGCGCAGCTCACGATCACCGAGCAGGCGCTGAGGTGTGGGCAGCCGTACGTCGCGGAGCGTTACATCGGCGGCATGCTCACCAACTTCCGCACGATCCGGCCGCGGATCGAGTACTTCAAGCAGCTTGCGGCCCGGGTGGCGGAGACGCCCGAGGAGGAGCGCACGAGCAAGGAGTGGTTCGCGCTCGAGAAGGAGTACCAGAAGCTGCGGCGCAACTTCGCCGGCATCACCGAGATGGAGCGTCTGCCCGGGGCGCTGTACGTCGTGGACCCCAAGCGGGAGGAGCTGATAGTCCGGGAGGCGAACCGGCTGAAGATACCGGTGGTCGCGCTCACCGACACCAATTGCGACCCGGACGTGATCGACTACGTGATCCCGGGCAACGACGACGCCATCCGTTCGATAAACCTGATCACGCGCCTCATCGCCGACGCCATACTCGAGGGGCGCGGTGGTGAGGAGATAAAGGATACGGACCGTCCGATACCGCCGGCGGTCGAGGAGGCGAAGGCGGCCGAGCCGCAGGTGCCCATCGGTGAAGAGGAGGGGACGGAAGAGGCTGCTCCTTCCTCTTCGGGGGAGGAGGAACCCGGAGATGGCGAGGTCGGCGTGTCCGCGGGCGAGGGACAGCCTGTAGAGTCGGAGGAAGAAGAGGAGAGAGGATAGGTTTGGCGAGCACGATAGAGAAGATCAAGCAGCTGCGGGAGGAGACCGCGGCCGGGATGATGGACGTTAAGCGGGCTCTGGAGGAGTCCGGCGGGGACATCGAGGCGGCGCGCAGGGTGCTGCGGGAGCGCGGACAGGCCGCCGCCGAAAAGAAGAGCGGCCGTGAGGCCCACGAGGGCCTGATCGAGGCGTACGTGCACTTCAACGGCCGGGTCGGGGTGCTCGTCGAGGTCAACTGCGAGACGGATTTCGTGGCGCGCACGCCGGAGTTCAAGGAGTTCGCCCGCAACATCGCGATGCACATCGCTTCGATGAAGCCGCTGTGTGTCTCGGTCGACGACATCCCCGAGGAGGCGCTCTCGGAGGAGCGCGAGATCGTAGAGAAGCAGGTCGCCGAGATGGGCAAGCCGGAGAACATCGCGCGTCAGATCGTGGAGGGGCGCCTCAAGAAGTGGGCCTCCGAGCGGGCCCTGCTCACGCAGCCCTACGTCAAAGACCCCGGCAAGACGGTGGAGGACCTGCTCAAGGAGCAGGTGCAGAAGCTCGGGGAGAACATCGTGGTCCGGCGCTTCGTCCGGTACGAGCTCTAGGCCCGGGGAGGTCCATGGCCGGGTCCGTGAGGAAGAGCGAGGAGGAGCCCGCCGCTGCCAGTCAGCCCCTCGGCCCCATAAAGCGGGTCGTACTCAAGCTCTCCGGCGAGAGCCTCGCCGGAAACGGCGGCTATGGCATCGCTCCCGCTGCGCTCGACGCCACCGCCACGCAGGTTCTGGAGGCCGTCGAAGCAGGAGCCGAGCTCGCGGTGGTCGTGGGCGGCGGGAACATCTTCCGCGGTTCGCGGGTCGCCGAGGAGCTCGGGATCGAGAGCGCCACCGCCGACTACATGGCGATGCTCGGGACCGTCATAAACGCCCTGGCGTTGCAGGCGGCGCTCGAGCGACGCGGGGTCCCCACGCGGGTGCAGTCGGCGATACAGATCCAGGAGGTCGCCGAAGCCTACATCCGCCGCAGGGCGATAAGGCATCTGGAGAAGGGACGGGTGGTGATCTTCGCCGCCGGGACCGGCAACCCCTTCTTCACGACCGACACGGGCGCCGCCCTGCGGGCGCTGGAGATCGGGGCGGATGCGTTGCTCATGGCCAAGAACCGGGTGGACGGGGTCTACGACCGGGACCCCAGGGTTTACCCGGACGCCGTGCGCATCCCGCGCCTGACGTACATGGATCTGCTCTCGAAGAACCTCTCGGTGATGGATCATACGGCGGCCACGCTGTGCGGTGGGGAGCAACTTCCGATCATCGTTTTCGATATACTGAAGCCCGGCAACTTGCGCCGCATACTCAAAGGCGAGCGCGTGGGCTCCCTGGTGTGGAAGGACGGGAGCGGAGGAGAGAGCGATGTCTGAGGTTGTGGATCTCACGGCTGCGGAGAGGCGGATGAAAGGCGCCGTCGAGGCCGTGAAGCGAGAGTTCGGAGCGGTGCGCACCGGGCGCGCCAACCCCTCGTTGCTGGACAGGGTCGAGGTCGAGGCGTACGGCACGAAGGTTCCCCTGAAGAGCCTGGCCAGCATCAGCGTCCCCGAACCCCGCCTCCTGTCCGTCACCCCGTTCGACCCCAACTCGATAAAGGACATCGAGCGCGCGATACGCAACTCCGAGCTCGGCCTCAACCCGCAGAACGACGGCAAGATCATCCGCATACCCATCCCGGAGCTGACCGAGGAGCGCCGGCGCGAGTTGATCCGGCTCGTCCACCACATGGCCGAGGAGGGCCGGGTCGCGGTGCGCAACATCCGGCGCGACGAGATGAAGGACATCGCCGAGCTGAAGAAGATGGGTGAGATCTCCGAGGACGACGAGCGCCGGGCGGAGGAGGAGCTGCAGAAGCTCACCAACCGCTACATAAACCGCATAGACGCCGCGCTCGAGGAGAAAGAAGCCGAACTTCGGGAGGTTTGAGCTCCTGCAGCCGTTGAAAGAACGTGTTTTCGGGGTGCCCGCCCGTTCCGAGGGTGGACGGGGCGCGGTACCGCGGCATGTGGCGATAATCATGGACGGCAACGGTCGGTGGGCGAAGAGGAGGCTGCTGCCACGCACCGCCGGGCACCGGGCCGGGGTCACCGTGCTCACGCCGCTGCTCGAGACCGCCGGCAGGATGGGGGTGGAGTTCCTCACGCTGTACGCTTTCTCGACGGAGAACTGGATCCGCCCCGAATCCGAGGTGAACACGCTCATGGAGCTCTTTCTGGAGACGGCGCGCAGCAAGGTGCCGGAGCTCAACGAGCGTGGGGCGAGGCTGAGGTTCATGGGCAGGCGCGAAAAGCTTCCCGCCGCGGTGTGCGAGGCGATCGAAGAGGCGGAGCGCCTCACCGCGCACAACGACCGCCTGAACGTCTACATAGCGCTCAACTACGGCGGTCGCAGCGAGATAGTCGACGCCGCCCGGCGCATCGTGGCCGATGGGGTTCCCCCGGAGGAGCTCGACGAGGCGACCTTCGGGCGCTACCTCTACGCGCCGGAGGCCCCGGAGGTGGACCTCGTCATACGCACCAGCGGGGAGCTGAGGGTGTCGAACTTTCTGCTCTGGCAGATCGCCTACGCCGAGTTCTACGTCACGGAGACCCTCTGGCCGGACTTCTCGCCCGAGGAGTTCGTCAAAGCCATCGAGTGGTTCGGGACCAGGTCCCGGCGCCGGGGCGGGGTGTAGAAATTGCTCCGGTGGCGGCTCGCCACCGCGCTCATCCTGCTTCCGGTGATAGCCGGGGTGATCGCCGCCGGCCGGTGGGTGATCCTGGCGGCGCTCGTCGTCGTGGCCGTCATCGCGGCGTACGAGGTCTCCCAGGCCCTGCCTCCCTTCCCTTTCTCGGCCGGGGTGGTCGCCGGGCTCGGACCGGTGGTGCTCTCCGGTCCTTTCGGGGTTTCTGGGGCGCTCGGCGGCAGCCTGCTCGTGCTTCCGGTGACGCTCGCCATCCTGCTCGAGCGGCGCGGGGCGCGCACGCCCCTGGTCTTGCTCGCCGGGTTCATGATGGCGCTCTGGGTCGGGGTGCCGCTCGCCTATGTCGGGCTTCTGGCCGGGCTCCCCCACGGGCGTCTGCTGGTGGTTCTGCTGCTCGTCGGAAGTTGGGCCTCCGATTCGGGGGCGTACTTCACGGGGCTCCTCGTGGGCCGGCGGCTCCTGGCCCCGGAGGTGAGCCCCAAGAAGACCGTGGAGGGAGCCGTCGGCGGACTCGTCGCCGCCACCGTCCTGGTCGGCGTGGGGGCTTCGCACTTCCTCGGGCTCGGTCTCTGGCAGTCTTTCGTCGCGGGTGGGGTCATCTCGGTCTTCGGGCAGGCCGGAGACCTTTTCGAGTCCTCGGTCAAGAGAATCCTCGGGATAAAAGACCTCGGCAGGCTGCTGCCGGGGCACGGCGGCATGCTGGACAGGGTGGACAGCCTGCTCTTCGCCGCCCCGGTGCTCTACTACCTGGTCGTGCTGGCCTCGTAGCCGGCCCGGGCGCGGCGGTATGTGCGGTAAGATAACCGCGAGAAGCCTCCGGCGAACTTCTGAGAGGTAGAGACTTGACCGTAATCATAGCCATACTCGGCCTGATCTTCCTGATCGTCATCCACGAGATGGGGCACATGCTCACGGCGAAGGCGCTCGGCGTGCACGTACCCGAGTTCAGCGTCGGCTTCGGTCCCGCGCTTTTGCAGAGAAAGATCGGGCGGACGGTCTACTCTTTCAGGATCGTACTGCTCGGTGGTTTCGCCAGGATGGCCGGGATGGACGACGAAGAGAAGGGACCGGACACCTACCCCGCCAAGCCACCGTGGAGGCGGGCCCTCATAATCCTCGCCGGTCCGTTCACCAACATCCTCGCCTCCATCGTCATCCTCGCTCTGGTCTACATGTTCTCCGGCGTCATAACGGGTGCGAGCATGCGCGTCGAGAACGTGGTGCCACACTCGTTCGCGGCGCAGGCGGGCGTGAAACCGGGGGACGAGATCGTGGCGTTCGACGGCAGGAAGATGAGCGGCTGGAGCGAGTTCCAGAAGGCCGTCTCCTCCCAGAAGCCCGGCGAGAAGGCCACCCTGGTGGTCAGGAGGGACGGCCACAGGGTGACCTTCTCCGGCAGGCTCGGCAAGAACCCGGACGATCCGAGACAGGCGCTCGTCGGGGTGCAGCCCCAGCCGGTGCGCAGGACCTACGGTCCGCTCGAGGCCACCGGGCTCGCGGCGAGCAGGGTCTGGTTCGTCACCGAACAGCTCGGTTCTTTCATCGGACAGCTCGCGAGCGGGCAACAGAGCTTCTCCAAGAGCGTCAGCGGCCCGATCGGGATCGTCGCCATAAGCAGCGAGTCTGTCTCGCAGGGGTACTTCTTCTCCCTGCTCTCGTTCATAAGCCTCAACCTCGGGCTCTTCAACCTGATCCCGCTGCTTCCCCTCGACGGGGGGCATCTGCTCGTCATAGCCGCCGAGAAGGTACGCGGGAGGCCGGTCAGCAAGGAGACGGTGATGAAGATCGCCGCCTTCGGGCTCACCCTGCTCCTTGCGGTCTTTCTGTTCGCCACCTACGGGGATCTGAACAAGCTCTTCGAGGGCAAACCGTTCATCCCCAACCGCTAGGACGCCTTGTAACCTACATACTCTGATGTACAATGAGGTTGTTGTGGAGCAAGGGGTCCGCAAGGACTCGTTGCTTTTTTAACGCCCGCAGGAGGTTTGGAGACGGCGAAGCTTGAGAGGCTGGCACAGGTCGTAGAAGAGGTGCTGCCCGCCGGGACGGAGCTGGTCGAGGCCCGCTTCGGCGGCGGGCCCCTGCTGACGCTTCTCGTGGACCGGGAGGACGGCCCGGTCGATCACGAGTTCTGCGCGCAGGTGACATCGCTGGTCTCGCCCGCCCTCGAGGCCGAGGGATACGCTGGAATAATAGAGGTCTCCTCGCCCGGTATCGAGCGCCCCCTGACCAAACCCGAACACTTCCGGCGCTTCGCCGGCCGGGAGGCCAAGGTGAAGCTCGGGGAGCCGGTGGACGGCAGGCGCAACTTCACCGGGGTCATAGAGCGGGCCGGGGAGGAGAGCTTCGTGTTGAGGCTCTCGGAGGGAGGCGGGAGGGTGGAGCTGCCGTACCGCTCCGTCACGCGCGCGCACCTCAAGGAGGACATACGGTTATGAACACGGCATTGCTTTCGGCGCTGCACGAAATAGAGACGGAGAAGGGGATACCCTTCGATACGGTCAAGGAGGTTCTGGAGGAATCCCTGCTCGCCGCCTACGAGAAGAGAGAGGGAGCGGTGGAGGGGGCGGAGGTCGTCCTCGACCGTGAGACAGGAGAGCTGAGGGTGATGAAGGACGGGGAGGACATAACCCCGCACGACTTCACCCGGATCGCGGCTCAGGTCATG
The DNA here is from genome assembly GCA_023511405.1 of Rubrobacteraceae bacterium. Classification (GTDB taxonomy): domain Bacteria; phylum Actinomycetota; class Rubrobacteria; order Rubrobacterales; family Rubrobacteraceae; genus Rubrobacter_E; species Rubrobacter_E naiadicus. The sequence goes on along the minus strand of JAIMBO010000005.1, from coordinate 24,606 downwards.
CGTCAGACCTTCTACCAGCGCCTCAACGAGATCCACAACCGGCAGCTCCTCGAGGAATACGGGGAGCGCATCGGTGAGGTGGTGACCGGCATCGTCCAGCAGGCGCACCGCAGGATGACGATCGTGGATCTCGGGAGGGTCGAGGCGATCCTCCCGGCGAGCGAGCAGGTGCCGGGCGAGCGCTACGAGAACGGCCAGCGCTTGAGGGTCTACCTGCTCGAGATCCGGGAACCCGGACGGGGCCCCTCCCTGGTGGTGAGCCGCCGGCACGAGGGGCTGCTGCGGGGCCTCTTCGAGCTGGAGGTGCCCGAGATCTACGACGGGCTCGTCGAGATCAAGGCCGTCGCCCGCGAGGCCGGGCTGCGTTCGAAGATCGCGGTGTGGTCCAACGAGTCCGGGATAGACCCGGTCGGGGCCTGCGTGGGGCCGCGCGGCAGCCGGGTGCGGGCGGTGGTCTCCGAGCTCCGGAACGAGAAGATAGACATCATCCAGTGGGACCCGGACCCGGCGCGCTTCATCGCCAAGGCGCTCTCGCCCGCGCGGGTGCGCGAGGTCTACCTGGACGAGGAGGAGAGGCAGGCCGAGGTGATAGTGCCGGACGACCAGCTCTCGCTGGCGATAGGGCGCGAGGGGCAGAACGCCCGGCTCGCCGTGAAGCTCACCGACTGGAAGATAGACATAAAGCCCGAGAGCCAGGCGATCGAGCTGGACGAAGAGGAGGACGACTGGGAGCCTGACGAAGAGTCCTCGATGCACCGCTGCCGGGCCGTGCTCTCGAACGGCAAGCGGTGCGCCAACATGGCGCTCCCGGGGTCGCTTTTCTGCGGGATACCGTCCCACCAGGCTCAGGCCAAGGACTTCGAAGACCTGGTGGAGGGCTCCGATAGCGGGAGGTAGTGAGAATGAGCAAACGCGTATACGAGATTGCCCGCGAGCTCTCCCTCGATACGAAAGAGGTGATGGGGCGTCTGAACGACGCGGGCGTGGAGGTGAAGAACCACTTCGCGGCGGTCGAGGATCCGGTCTACGAGCGGGTCTTCGGAGACCTCTCCGGCAACGGTGGGGCCAGGACGGCTGGGGGGAAAGGTCGGGGGTCTAGGGAAGAACGTTCCCGCGGCAAGGGTTCTTCGAAGGGCGGTAAGAAGCGCCGCAGGGTGGTCATAGACGCGAGTGCGACGAGCCGTGGTTCTTCGAAGGCGCACGAGGAGGCTCCTGCGGGACGGGAGGAGGCGCAGCCCTCCGGCGGCAAGAAAGGCGGCGGTGGGTCGGACGCCGTGCGCGTCGAGCCCGGCGCGACGGTGAACGATCTGGCGGAGGCCATCGGTGTGCCGGGGGCCCAGATCGTCAAGGTGCTCTTCGAGCTCGGGGAGATGAAGACCGTCACCCAGACGCTCTCGACCGAGGAGATAGAGCTCGTCGCCGAGGCGCTCGGCGTGAAGGTGGAGATCGGCGGCGCCGAGGAGCCTGTGCCCGAGGAGGGCGGGGCGGAGGACTCCCCGGAAGACCTCGTCGAGAAACCGCCGGTGGTCACGGTGATGGGGCACGTGGACCACGGCAAGACCTCGCTGCTCGACTACATCCGCAACACCAGCGTCGCTTCCGGCGAGGCCGGGGGGATAACCCAGCACATCGGGGCCTACCAGGTCGAGGTCGACGGGCGCAGGATAACCTTCATCGACACCCCGGGACACGAGGCGTTCACCGAGATGCGCGCCCGCGGGGCGCAGGTCACCGACATCGTGGTGCTCGTCGTGGCGGCCGACGACGGGGTGATGCCCCAGACCGAGGAGGCCATAGAGCACGCCCGGGCGGCCGGGGTTCCGATCGTGGTCGCGCTCAACAAGATCGACCTGCCGGACGCCAACCCGGACAGGGTCTACGGCGAGCTGGCCGAGCGGGGCCTGACCCCCGAGGCATGGGGCGGCGAAACCGTGACGGTGCCGGTCTCGGCGAAGACGGGCGAGGGGGTGGACGAGCTCCTGGAGAACATCCTGGTCGTCGCCGAGCTCGAGGAGCTCAGGGCGAACCCCAAGGCTCCGGCGAGCGGGTACGTGATCGAGAGCGAACTCGAGACGGGGCGCGGGCCGGTCGCCACCCTGCTCATAACCCGGGGCACCCTGCACAAGGGCGACGTGGTCCTCGCTGGCACCGCCTACGGCCGGGTGCGGGCGATGCTCGACTACACGGGCAAGAGGATCAAGGAGGCCACCCCCGGCACGCCGGTCGAGATCCTGGGCCTCTCCGGCGTGCCCGAGGCGGGGACGCGCTTCGAGGTCGTCGAGCACGAACGCATAGCGCGCTCGCGCGCCGAGCAGCAGGAGGCCGCCCTCCGGCGTCAGGAGCTGGCGGAGAGCGGACCACGCCGGACGCTGGAGGATCTCCTCGGTGAGGGCGGAACCCAGGAGCTCAACCTGGTCGTCAAGGCCGACGCCGCGGGTTCGGTCGAGGCGCTCAAGGACGCGCTCGCGAAGCTCTCCACCGACGAGGTGCGCATAAACATCGTCCGCTCGGGTGTCGGGGCGCTGACGGACTCCGACGTGATGCTCGCCTCGGCCTCGGACGGCATCCTGCTCGGCTTCAACGTCCGCCCGACGAACACCGCCAAGCAGCTCGCCGAGCGCGAGGGCGTGGAGATACGCACCTACAACGTCATCTACAAGGCGATCGAGGAGATCGAGGCGGCCATGCGCGGGATGCTCGCGCCCGAGGAGACCGAGCGGGAGACCGGTACGGCCGAGGTGCGCCAGACCTTCCGGGTGCCGAACGTGGGCACCGTCGCCGGCTGCTACGTCTCGAGCGGTGAGATCTCCCGCAACGACCGCGTGCGGGTGGTGCGCGAGGGCGTCGTGATCTACGACGGCCAGGTCGCCTCGCTCAGGCGCTTCAAGGACGACGTGCGCTCGGTCCGGCAGGGCTTCGAGTGCGGCGTCGGCATAGAGAACTTCAACGACGTAAAAGAGGGTGACGTCCTGGAGTTCTACCAGGTCGTCGAGGTACCGAGGTAGAGTGGGGCCTTGCTCTTCGCGCTACGTCTGGAGCTGGAGCTGCCCTACGCGGCGAGCCTCAAGGACAAGCGGCAGACCATACGCTCCATAAAGGAGCGCCTGAGGCACAAGAACGTCTCGGTGGTCGAGTGCGATCACCAGGACCTCTGGCAGAGGGCCACGATCGAGGTGGCCCTCGCCGCGGTCTCACCCGCAGCCGCGGAGCAGAGGCGGGAGGAACTGCGCCGGATCCTTCTGGGCTATGAGGAGCTCTCGATCCTCGACTGGCGGGAGGAGTTTCTGAAGCTGTGAGCGAACGCACGAGGAAGATAGAGTCGCAGCTGAGGGAGATCGTGGGCGACGAGGTGGCCGCGCTCTCGGACCCCCGCATAAAGGGGCTCGTGACGGTGACGGACGTCAGGGTGAGCGCGGACCTCTCGCGGGCGACGGTGTTCTACAGCGTGCTCGCCGGGAACGACGAGCGGGAGGCCCACGAGGGCCTGCAGAGCGCCGCGGGGCGCGTCCAGGCCGCCGTGGCCGCCCAGACGCACCTGCGTCGCACGCCCCGGCTGCGCTTCGAGCCGGACCCGGTGGTGGAGCGGGCGACGAAGATAGAGTCCGTACTGAGGGAGGTAAAGAGAGACGATGACGACCCGAGCGGAGGTTAACACGCCGGCGGAGGTGGCCGCTTTCCTCAAGGGCATCAGCCGGGCCGCGGTCACCACCCACACCGGCGTGGACGGGGACGCCGTGGGATCGGCGGTGGCCCTCGTCTATCTGTTGCGCAAGCTGGGGGCCGAGGCCGTCTTCTGCCACGGCGAGCCCGTACCCGACTACCTCCGCTGGCTTTTGCCGCACGAGCAGCTCTTCGAGGCCCCCGAGGGTTACGACCTGCTCGTCGTCGACACCTCCCGCGCCGACCGGGCCGGTGTCGGTGGAACCCCGCGGCTGAACATCGACCACCACGAGGACAACCCCCTCTACGCCGAGTACAACCTGGTAAACCCCCGGGCCGCGGCGAGCGCGGAGATCGTCTACGACCTCTACCTCGAGCTCGGGGTCGAGGTGGACAAACCCGCGGCCGAGGCGCTCTACACGGCGATAAGGACCGACACGGGCGGCTTCCGCTTCCGCAACGTCTCCCCCCGGGCGCACGAGATAGTCGCCGAACTGATGCGCGCGGGGGTCGTGCCGGCGGAGATGTACGACCGCCTCAACCGCACGGCGACCATCGAGCAGCTCAACATCGTGGGCCTCTGCCTGGCGAAGGCCCGGCGCTACGGCGAGGTCGTCGTGACCACGATCGAGAACGAGGACTACGAGCGCACCGGTGCCACCGAGCTCGACTCCAAGGAGGCGATAGACTACCTGCGCAGCGTGGCGGGCGTGGACGTGGTCGCCCACCTGCGCGAGGTTCCCGAGGGGACGAAGGCCTCGCTGCGCTCGGAGACGGTGGACGTGGGCGAGATCGCCCGCCGCTTCGGCGGCGGGGGACACCGTCTGGCCGCGGGCTACACCGTCGAGGGCGTGCGCCCGGAGAAGGCGAAGGAGATGCTCCTGGCGGAGCTCGCCGGGGTGGTCGACCTCGGAGGCACCCGATAGCGCGCCCGACTCTCTCGGGGGCTCTGCTGCTGGACAAGCCTTCCGGCACGACGAGCGCCCGAGCCCTCGACCCGGTCAAGCGACTCTTGCCCCGCCGCACCAAAGTGGGCCATGCAGGGACGCTGGACCCGATGGCCTCCGGACTCCTGGTCGTCCTCGTCGGACGCGCGACGAGGCTCTCCCGGTACGTGATGGATCTGCCCAAGACCTACCTGGCGACGGCCCGCTTCGGCGCCACCTCGGACACCCTCGACGCCGACGGCGAGATCGTCGAGATCGAGGGCGCGACCCTGCCGCCGGAGGCGGAGATCCGGGCGTCCCTCCCCGGCTTCACCGGGGAGATCCTGCAGACCCCGCCCATGGTCTCCGCCCTCAAGGTGGGCGGCGAACGGCTCTACGATCTGCACCGCCGCGGTATCTCCGTCGAACGCGAACCCCGCCGCGTCCGGGTCGAGCGTTTCGAACTCGTCTCCTTTGATCCCCGACGCGACGAGGCGACCTTCTCCATAACCTGCGGCTCGGGAACCTACGTCCGCTCCCTCGTCTCCGACCTCGCCGCCTCCCTCGGGAGCGCCGCCTACCTCACCTCCCTGCGCCGCCTCTCGACCGGACACCTGCACGTAAAGGACGCCCTCCCCCCCGAAGCACTGGACGCGGAATCCGTGTATAAACGCATAATACATCCACGAAAGTTGCTGGAGCACCTGCCGGCGAGGGAGGTGGACGAGGGAGAGGCCATCGCGGTCTGCAACGGGAGGACGATGAGGTGGGGTGAGCCGCGGGGCAGCTTCCGCGTCGAGCGGGGGGGCAGGCTGCTCGCGGTGTACCGGGGGGAGGGGGGCCGGTCGGTTCCGGAGGTGGTACTGTGCGCGGGGTAGTGGTGGCTCTGGGAAACTTCGATGGGGTGCATCTCGGGCACAGGGCCGTGATCCGGGCCGCGACAGAAGAAGGAGCCCGGCTGGGCATACCCGTTTTCGCAGCCACCTTCTGGCCGCATCCGAGGGAGGTGCTTTCGCCTGGGGGGGGACCTCCGCTGCTGACCACGCTCGAGCAGAGGAGGGAGCTTCTGCTCGGGTGTGGTGTCGACGAGGTTCGGGTCGTGAAATTCGATGCGGGGATGGCGCGCAAGAGCCCCCGGGAGTTCGTCGAAGAGGTTCTCCTAGGCGAGCTCGGGGCGCGCGTCGTCGTCGTCGGGGAGAACTTCCGGTTCGGGCACCGGGCGGCCGGGAGCACGGAGGATCTGGAGGAGTTCATGCGCAGGAGCGGCGGCCGGGTACGGGTGGTCGGGCTCGAGCGGGGTGATGGGGAGAGGGTGAGTTCGACCAGGATCAGGGAGTTGATCGCACGCGGGGAAGTACGGGAGGCGGCGCGGCTGCTCGGTCGGCCGCATGCGGTCAGAGGAGAGGTGATGGAGGGCGAGAAGCGGGGACGCAAGATAGGGTTCCCCACGGCCAACCTGATCCCGGACGGCAGGGTAGCCGTTCCGGCGCGGGGCGTGTACGCCGGGTTCGTCAGGGTGGAGGGAGAAGAGCATGCCGCCTGCACCAACGTCGGGGTGGCCCCCACCTTCGGCGGCCGGGTCGTACGTGTGGAGGCCCATATCCTGGATTTTCAGGGTGATCTCTACGGCAGGACGGTGGACGTCGCCTTCGTCGAGAGGATAAGGTCGGAGAAGCGCTTCTCGGGCGTAGAGGAGCTCAGGGACCAGATAGCGACCGACGTGCACAAAGCCCGCGAGATCCTCCAGGGCAAGACGTTTTGATGCATGTGTTAGCATATAGGCCGAAAAGAGTTCGAGCAGAAAAGAGAAAAGAAAGACTTGAGAGGTAAAAGTTGGCGGTAGTGGAAGACAAGCAGAAGATCATAGAAGAGTATCGGACGCACGAGGACGACACCGGGTCGCCCGAGGTGCAGGTCGCGATACTGACGCAGCGGATCAACCACCTGACCGAGCACCTGCGCACCCACAAGCACGACTACCATTCTCGCCAGGGGCTTCTGAAGATGGTCGGCAAGCGGCGCCGGCTTTTGAACTACCTGGCGAAGAACGACGTCGAGCGCTACAGGTCGCTGATCAGCAGGCTCGGCCTGCGGCGGTAGAAGAACCTTTATCCACACCGGCAAAGAGGAGAATAAGTGAATATGCGTCTAGAGATACCGGTCGGCGACAGGGCGCTGGTGCTCGAGACCGGCAAGCTCGCCCGTCAGGCTGGCGGTGCGGTGACGGCCAGGCTGGGGGACACCATGGTTCTCTCGACCGCCACCCGCTCCAGGGAACCGAGGGCCGGGGTCAGCTTCCTGCCGCTCTCGGTAGACATAGAGGAGAGGATGTCCTCCGCGGGGAAGATCCCCGGAGGGTTCATAAAGCGAGAGGGGAGACCTTCGGAGAAGGCCATCCTCACCGCCAGGCTCACGGACCGGCCGCTGAGGCCCCTCTTCCCGAAGGGGTACAACTACGAGGTCCAGGTCATAAGCACCGTACTCGCCGCCGACCAGATAACGCCGTACGATACGGTGAGCATGGTCGGGGCTTCGGCCGCGCTCGCGATATCCGACATCCCGCTCGAGCAGGTGATAGGGGCCGTCAGGGTCGGGAGGAGCCTCGACGGTGAGTTCATCCTAAACCCCACCTACCAGCAGCTCGCGGAGAGCGACCTCGACCTGGTGGTCGCGGGCACGCGCGAGGCCATAACGATGGTCGAGGCCGGGGCGAACGAGGTCACCGAGGACGTCATCGTCGAGGCCATGCTCTTCGCCCAGGAGGCGATACGCGCTCAGGCCGAGGCCATAGAGAACTTCGCCCGCGAGGTCGGAAAGCCAAAGCAAGAGTTCGAGGCGCCGGAGGAGAACCCCTTCGTCGCCGAGCTGCGGGAGCGGTACCTCGATCGGATCAAAGACTCCATCGTCACCACCGACCGCCGGGCGCGCAACGAGGCGCTGGACGAGCTGGTCGAGGAGCTCATCGAGGGCAAAGAGGAAGAGGAAGCCCAGAAGATAGCCGAGGCCGTCCACGAGCTGGAGAAGGAGGCCTTCAGGAAGCTCTACCTCGAGGATCGCAAGCGCACCGACCTCAGGGCGTTCGACGAGATAAGGCCGACCACGGCCGAGATAGGGGTCCTTCCCAGGGTGCACGGGACGGGGCTCTTCACCCGGGGGGAGACGCAGGTCCTCTCCTCGCTCGCGCTGGCCGATCTCGGGTACGTGCAGCGGCTCGACACCCTGGAGCCGCAGACGACCAAGCGCTACATGCACCACTACAGCTTCCCGCCCTACTGTACCGGCGAGACCGGCAGGCTCGGGGCGCCCAGGCGGCGTGAGATCGGGCACGGTGCCCTCGCGGAGAGGGCGCTTCTGCCGGTGATCCCCTCCGAAGAGGAGTTCCCGTACGCGATCAGGATAATCTCCGACGTGCTCGAGTCCAACGGTTCCTCCTCGATGGCGAGCGTCTGCGGCTCGACGCTCTCGCTGATGGACGGCGGCGTCCCGATAAAGGCACCGGTGGCCGGGGTCGCGATGGGTCTGGTGAAGGAGGGCGACGACTACGTCATCCTCACGGACATCCAGGGGCTCGAGGATCACCTGGGGGACATGGACTTCAAGGTCGCCGGCACCCGCGACGGGGTGACCGCGCTGCAGATGGACATGAAGATCACCGGCGTCTCGGCCGAGCTTCTCAGGGAGGCGCTCGAGCAGGCGAAGAAGGGTCGGCTGGAGATCCTGGACATCATCCAGCGGACCATCCCCGAGCCGCGGCCGGAGGTCTCCGAGTACGCGCCGCGGGTCGAGAAGATCGAGATACCGACGGACAAGATCGGGATAGTCATCGGCCCCGGCGGGAAGGTCGTCAACGCGCTGCAGGACGAGTACGGGGTTTCGATCTCGATCGAGGACAACGGGACCGTCTATGTGGCCGGGCTGGACGGCAAGTCCGTGAAGGGGGCCATCTCGGCCATACGGGGCATGACCAAGGAGGTCGAGGCCGGGGACATCTACACCGGCCGGGTCGTCAAGACGACCAACTTCGGGGCGTTCGTCGAGCTGACGCCGGGGCGGGACGGGCTGGTGCACATCTCGCGGCTCGCGCCGGGCAAGAAGCGCATCGAGAGGGTCGAAGACGTCGTCAACGAGGGGGACATGATAAAGGTGCGGGTGCTAGAGGTGGACAAGCAGAACCGCATCTCCCTCGAGAAGCTAGAGGACTAGCCCGATGCCGGACGAGAACGTAGTCGAGAGGGTGCTTCCGGGAGGCGTGAGGGTCTTCAGCGAGCCCCTGGAGGAGGCGCAGAGCATCGCGCTCGGCGTCTGGATCCGGGCCGGCAGCCGCGACGAGCCCGAGGAGGTCGCCGGCATAACCCACCTGATGGAGCACATGCTCTTCAAGGGCACCCCCTCGATGGACGCGCTGGGGATAGCTCAGGCCTTCGAGTCTATCGGCGCGCAGGAGAACGCGGCCACCAGCGAGGAGTACACGGTCCTCTACGCCCGCTTTTTGCCGGAGCACCTCGAGCGGGCGCTCGAGATCGTGAGCGAGATGGTCAGGGAACCGACCTTCGCGGACCTCGAGCGCGAGCGGGAGGTCATCGTCGAGGAGATCAAGATGTACGAGGACCGTCCGGACCAGATGGCCGACGAGTACCTCTCGTCGCTGATCTTCCACGGCGATCCGCTGGGCAGGCCGGTGATAGGCTCTGTCGAGACGGTGCGGGGGGTCGACCTCGACACCATCCGAACCTTCCACGAGCGCACGTACACCGCGCCGAACGTCTTCGTCGTAGGGGCGGGCAGGCTCGATCCGGACCGCTTCGCGGCGCTGGTCGAGGAGCGTCTGGGGGATCTTCCTCAGGGGACGCCCTTCGAGAGGGAAGCGCGGCCGGGCAGGCCCGAGAGCCGTTTCTTCTACCGGCACAAGGAGACCGAGCAGTACCACGTGGCGCTCGGGGCCAGGGGTGTTCCGGCCTCGAGCGAGGACCGATACGCGATGGCGGCGCTCTCGAACGTGCTCGGAGGCGGGATGTCCAGCCGGCTCTTCCAGGAGGTCAGGGAGAAGCGCGGGCTGGCCTACGCCGTCTACGCCTACCACCACGGCTACTCGGACACCGGGGCGATGCGGATATACGTCGGATCGACGACGAAGAACGTCCGGGAGGCGGTCAAGGTGATCGCGCACGAGATAGGCCGAATACAGGAGGAGCCCGTCCCGGAGGACGAGCTCGAGAGGACGCGCCAGCAGCTCAAGAGCTCGACGCTTCTGGCGCTCGAGAGCACCTCAGCGCGGATGAACCGCGTCGGGCGCAGCGTCGTCACCGGTACCGAGCTCCTCTCCCCGGAGGAGATGGCCTCGCGTATAGAGGCCGTGACCGCGGATGACGTGCAGCGTCTGGCGAGGGAGTATCTGGATCTCGAGAAGATATATCTTGCGGCCGTGGGGCCGGAGGAGACCGATCTGGGTGAGTATCTGCAACCGGAGGGTGTGAGGAGAGGATGATACACACCCTGCGGGGACCAGGAAAAGGAGGAGGTAGTACGAGCTGCTAGACGAAAAGACTCTGCAGGTCATCCCCCTGGGAGGACTGGGGGAGATCGGCAAGAACATGACCGCCGTCCGGGGTGGTGGCGGCATCCTTCTCGTGGATGCCGGCATGGCTTTCCCGGACGAAGAGATGCCGGGCATAGACCTGGTGTTGCCGGACTTCACCTACCTCAGGCAGCATGCCGGGGAGATGAGGGCTGTGATCCTCACCCACGGGCACGAGGACCACGTCGGTTCCCTCCCGTATCTGCTGCGTGAGTTCGACGTCCCGGTCTTCGCCACCAAGCTCACGCTCGGGCTGGTCAGGAGCAAGCTGCAGGAGTTCGGGATAAAGCGGGCCGACCTGCGCGAGGTCTCCGCCGGGGAGAGCGTCTCGGTCGGCGGGTTCGAGGTCGAGTTCGTAAACGTCAACCACTCCATCCCGGACGCGGTGGCCGTCGCGATCCGCACAGGTGCCGGGCTCATCGTCTTCTCCGGCGACTACAAGATAGACCTCACCCCGATAGAGGGTGAACCCACGGATCTCGGGCGGCTCGCCGCGCTCGGCGAGGAGGGGGTGCTCGCCTATTTCGGGGACTCGACCAACAGCGAGCGTCCCGGTTACACGCCGTCGGAGAAGGTCGTGGGAGAGACCTTCCGGGAGGTCTTCGAGAAGGCGACCGGGAGGATCATCGTCGCCTCGTTCGCCTCGCACATCCATCGCATCCAGCAGGTGGTCGAGGCGGCGAAAGAGCACGAGCGGCTCGTCGCCGTCACCGGGCGCTCGATGGTACGCAACGTGCAGATAGCCCGGGATCTGGGGTACCTCGATCTCCCATCGGAGATGATGGTCGACCAGCGGGAGATAGCCCGCATCCCCGACTCTGACCTGGTGGTTCTGACCACCGGCTCCCAGGGGGAGCCGATGGCGGCCCTCTCGCGCATCGCGAACGGCACCCACCGCACCATAGAGGCGGGTCGGGGGGATACGGTGGTCATCGCCGCGCACCCCATACCGGGCAACGAGCGGAGCGTCTCCAACACGATCAACAACCTGATGAAGCGTGGGGTCGAGGTGCTCTACAGCCCTCTGCAGCAGGTGCACGTCTCCGGGCACGCCGCCCGGGAGGAACAGAAGATCGTCCTTACGCTGCTGAAGCCGCGTTATCTGGTGCCGGTGCACGGTGAGTGCCGTCATCTGATCCACCACGCGAACACCGCGGCGAGCCTCGGTATACCAGAGGAGAACATCTTCATCCTGGAGAACGGCGGCCGGCTCGAGTTCCGGGATGGTCTCGCCCGTAGGATCGAAAACGTCGCCGCCGGGATGTTCCTGGTCGATGGTGGTGGACTCGCGAACACCGCGGACGGCGTCATGCGTGAGAGGCAGCAGCTCTCGGCGGACGGTATGTTCGTCGTCATAGCGCGTATCGATGCCCAGGGCGGTCAGCTTCTGGGAGACCCGGACGTGATCTCACGCGGGTTCGTCGCGACGCAGAGCTCCAACGGCCTGATGGAAGAAGCCGTGGAGAGGGTGCGCGGTACCCTGCAGGATACGGCCCGGCGCCACATCACCGACTGGGGAGAGCTGAAGAACGCCATACGCAAGGATCTCTCCAGCTTCCTCTTCGAGCGCACCCGCAAGCGACCCATGATCATCCCCCTAATAGTTGAGGTGTAGGCTTTCTCGTCACCCTACATGGGGTGTATGTTCCGGAAGTGGCGGCCCGTAAGTTAAACTAGGGGAGTGGCTTCGAGAGGCCGTACATCGAGAAAGTCCTCCAAAAGGGGCTCCACCGGGCACGGAGGCGCTCGCGGGAGAAAGAAAGGCGGCAAAGGCCTCTCCCGCGGGCCGTCTTCGGTCCTCCTGCGCCCCTTCTCCGCCGTGCCGAGGGAGGCCTTCGGCCTCTTCCTCGTAAGCTGCGGGGTGTTCTTCACCGCGGCGTTCGTCACCGGGCGCGGTGCTTTGCTCGGGCGCGCCGGCCGGGTGGCCGTGACCTACCTGATGGGGGAGGTCGGGCTGGCCCTGGCTCCTCTGGTGGCGCTGGCGGGTGCGCTCTCTTTGATGAGGCGGCTCTCCCGCCGTCGGACGGCCGGGGTGACGCTCATCCTCCTGGCCACCGCGGCGGCGCTCGCCGCCAGAATCCCTGCCGCGGGGCGTTTCGATCCCGGGCTCTACTCCCGGAACGGAGGATTGGTCGGGAGCGCCCTCTACTCACTGGTCTACGGGGCGAGCGGTTTCGTGGGTGTGATCTTCTTCCTCGCCCTGCTCTACCTGGCGGGGTTCTACCTGATGTTCCCGGAGGTGGCCGTGTCTCTGCCCGCGGCCGTGGCGGGGCTTACGAAGCGGACCCGTCGATCTTTCGCGCTCCGGCGCCCGCGTATCGGGGGGAAGAGCGAGAGGGGGGACGATGAGAGCGCACGGGAGGTTCGCACCGCCGCCCCGGAGAAACCCGCGCCGGAAGTCCGGCGGGATGATGCCGGGTTCGAGATAATACTCCCTGCCCGAAGCAAGGAGCCCTCCGCGCGGCTCGAAGAGTTGCCCGAGAGGGTGGCCGGCGATTACACCCCGCCACCGATCTCGCTCCTCGAACCCGGCAGCGGAGAGCCGGAGCACGACGCGGAGGGGACCAGCCGCCTCCTCACCCAGGCCCTCGCCGACCTCGGGGTCGAGGCGCAGGTAGTGCGGGCGGTCGTCGGGCCGAGGGTCACCCGCTACGAGCTCAGGCTCGGCTCCGGCGTGAAGGTCAGCAAGATCAGCAACCTGCGCCAGGACATAGCCTACGCGCTGGCCGCCACCGAGATCAGGATACTCGCTCCCATCCCGGGCAAGAGCGCCGTCGGGGTGGAGGTGCCCAACCGCAGGCCCGCCACCGTCACCCTGGGGGACGTGTTCCAGGAGTACCCCGGCGCCAACGATTGGGCGCTGCCGGTGGGGCTCGGCAAGGACATCTCGGGTCGGGCGGTCTTCTTCGACCTCGCCGAGATGCCGCACCTGCTCGTCGCTGGCGCCACCGGCAGCGGGAAGAGCGTGATGCTCAGCGGGCTTCTTACCTCGCTCTTGCTCACGACCGACCCCCGACAGGTGAAGATGGTGCTCATAGACCCCAAGAGGGTCGAGTTCTCCCAGTTCGCGCGGGTTCCGCACCTGATCACGCCCGTCGTCACCGACGTGAAGAAGGCCTCCAACGCGCTCTCCTGGGCCGTGGCCGAGATGGAGCGCCGCTACGAGATACTCGAGGAGTTCGGGACCAGATCTCTCGATGGTTACAACAGCCGGGCCGAGAAGCAGCTCCCCTACGTCGTGGTGGTGATAGACGAGCTGGCCGACCTCATGATGAGCGCCGCTGCGAAGGTCGAGGACGCGGTCATAAGGCTCGCGCAGAAAGCCCGCGCGGTCGGCATACACCTCGTCGTGGCCACCCAGCGTCCCAGCGTCGACGTGATAACCGGGATGATAAAGTCCAACGTGCCGAGCAGGATCGCCTTCGCCGTCTCCAGCCAGGTCGACTCCCGCGTGATCCTCGACACCCCGGGCGCGGAGGCCCTCCTGGGGCGGGGTGACATGCTCTTCAAGCCCGTCACGGCCCTCAGGCCGTCGCGGGTGCAGGGCGCCTTCATCTCCGAGGCCGAGGTGGAGAGGGTCGTCTCCGCCTGCGCCGAACGTGCCTCCGCCCGCTACATCGAAGAGGTGACCCAGCCCACCGCATCGGAGCCGGAGGACGGGGAACCGGAAGACGAACTCCTGCCGGAGGCGGCGAACTTCGTCGTGACGACCCGCCAGGCCTCCGTCAGCGCGATCCAGCGCCGCTTCAGGGTGGGGTACTCGAGGGCGGGCCGGATAATAGACGCGCTGGAACGCAAAGGCGTCGTCGGGCCTTACGAAGGCTCCAAGAGCCGGGCCGTGGTGGCTGGGGAGGCCGATCTCCCGACGATCTTCGGTGGAGAGCCGGAGGGTGACCGTGAAGTCGAGGGAGAGGAAAAGGGCGCCGAAGGCTGATGGAAACTCCTGTGATATTCTTTGGATGAGATGAGCGGATGGGAGCGCGGGTCTTCCGGGGCCCGAGACGGGGCAGGCATCGGGGAGGAGCTGAGACGTGCCCGTGAGGAGCTGGGCCTCTCGCTGGAGGATGTCGAGCGGGCGACGAAGATCCGCCGCCGTTACCTGGAGGGAATCGAGCGGGAGGACTACGGGGTCATGCCTGCTCCGGTCTACGTGCGGGGGTTCGTGAGGACCTACGCCGACCATCTCGGGCTGGACGGCGAGGAGTACGCGCGCAGGATGCGTGAGTATCAAGCCGCGCATCAGGGTGAGGATGAGGACGATCCAATCCTGTCCGGCGAGGTTTCGGTGGAGCGGGACGCTCCACCCCTGGTTTCTTCCGAAGGGATCAGGGAAGCCGAGAGGGGGAGGCGTTTCTCCGGCACCTCCGTGGCCCTTCCGATCTTCGCCGTCGTGTTGCTCTTCGCCGTCGTCGCCGCTTTTTACTACATAGGTAAGGCTTCTTACTCGCCGGGAGCCTCCGGAGGGCAGGGTGGTGGGGGAGCGGCGCATCCCGCCAAGCAACAGCAGAACGCTTCTCGCTCCGGCCAGGGTGGCAAACAACCCGCCGGAGGGAGCAGCGGGGAGGTGACGACCCGGGCGCTCGAGGCCAGGCTCGACGTCTCCGGAGGGCCTTCCTGGCTGGAGATAAAGAGCGATGGCAAGGTGGTCTTCGTCCAGACGGTCGAGCCCGGTTTTTCCAGGACGTTTACGGCCCGGCACGAGATCAGCATAACCAGCGGCAACGCCGGGGCGGTGAAGGTCAGGATAAACGGTCAGAATTACGGGGCCCTCGGTGAGATGGGGCAGGTCCTCACCCGAACCTTCACGCTCAAGCAGGCGGGCTCTTCCTAGAGAAGGGATGGCGTCTTGGGAGGAGTCCGGGCGCCACGTATAATCTGTCGTGCACCCGAGAGACATCCTGGAGGACTTCTATATTGGACAAGACCAAAGCGATCGGCGCGGCCGTAGCACAGATAGAGCGCCAGTTTGGCAAGGGTTCGATCATGCGCATGGGGGATCGGGAGATGCAGCGCATCCCCTCGATCTCCACCGGGGCGCTCGCGCTGGACCTCGCGCTCGGTGTCGGTGGCGTGCCACGGGGGAGGATAGTGGAGATCTTCGGCCCGGAGTCGAGCGGGAAGACCACCCTCGCCCTGCACATCATAGCCGAGGCTCAGAAGGAGGGCGGCCTCGCAGCCTTCGTGGACGCCGAGCACGCCCTGGATCCCACCTACGCCGAAGCCATCGGCGTCAACCTCGACGACCTCTACTTCTCCCAGCCGGACAACGGCGAGCAGGCGCTGGAGATAGCAGATACCCTCGTCCGCTCCGGGGCACTCGACGTCCTCGTGGTCGATTCCGTCGCCGCCCTCGTACCTAGAGCTGAGATTGAGGGTGAGATGGGGGATTCCCACGTCGGGTTGCAGGCGCGTCTGATGAGCCAGGCGTTGAGGAAGCTCTCCGGTTCCCTGGCGCGTTCGGGCACCACTGCGGTGTTCATCAACCAGCTGCGCGAGAAGATCGGGGTGATGTTCGGGTCTCCGGAGACCACACCCGGCGGGCGCGCACTGAAGTTCTACTCGAGCGTCAGGCTGGACATAAGGCGTATAGGGGCACTGAAGGACGGCAACGAGACGGTGGGCAGCCAGACGCGGGTAAAGATAGTGAAGAACAAGGTGGCGCCGCCGTTCAAGACGGTTGAGTTCGACATCATGTACGGCGAGGGCATCTCGAAGGAGGGGAGCCTGCTCGACGTGGGCATCGAGCAGGGGGTCATACAGAAGTCCGGGGCCTGGTTCGCTTACGGTGAGGAGCGTCTCGGGCAGGGAAGGGAGAACGCGCGGAAGTTTCTCAAGGAGAACCCCGAGGTGCGTGAGCGGATCGTGGCGGACATCTACGGCAGGCTGGGGCTCGATCGTGCGAGGGGATCCTCCGGTTCGGAGGAGGACTCGTTCTCCGGCGGTGAGTGATCCTTGCCCCGGGTGACCGGGCTCGAGGTCGGGCGCAGGAGGGCCCTGGTTTATCTGGAGGGGAAGAGGTGGGGGGAGGTTTCGGCCGAGGCCGTGGTGCGCGAGGGGTTACGGGAGGGGGTCGAGGTTCGTCGGGAGCGGTTGATCGAGTACGAGCGGCCGCTGGCGATGGACCGGGCGCTGAGGTTGCTCGCCCACAGGGACCGTTCGCGGCTCGAGGTGGTCCGGAGGCTGAGGCGCTTCGGGCACCACGAGGAGGTGGTCGAGGACGTCGTCGAGGAGCTCACGAAGATGGGGTATCTCGACGATGCCGCTTTCGCGCGCAGGCTCGCTCGGGAGCGGGCCGGGAGAGGGTACGGCAGGCGGAGGGCCTTCTCCGACCTGCTCCGGCTCGGGGTGAGCCGGGAGACCGCCGAAGAAGCGATCGGCCGGGAATACGCGGAGGTATCCGAGCTGGAGGAGGCCCGCGTTCTCGCGGCGCGGCGCTATAATACTGGGGAGAGATCCGACGCCCTCGCGCGTCGGGTTCACGGTTTCCTGAGGCGGCGGGGGTATCCGGCTGAGGTTTGCGCCGAGGTGGCGCGGGAATATCTCGGCGACCCCCGCTGAGTGAGGCCACCGGGGACCTCTCTCGGAGCAAGTGTGTAGTCAAGACGGCTTGGAGCGGGTGACCGCCTCTCTGGCGGTCCCTTGGAGGACAATCTATGAACGTGTTAATGCCGATTCTGGGGCTGTTGATCGGCCTCATGGCCGGCATCGGCGCCGGCTACGTCTTCTGGCGGGCGCGCGAGCGCTCGCGGCGTGGTCGGGCCCGTGCCGAGGCCGCGGAGATCCTGCAGGAGGCGCGCAGGGAGGCCGAGAACATAAAGCGCGAGGCCACGCTTTCGGCCAAGGAGGCCTCGCTCCGGATCAAAGACGAAGTCGAGGCGGAGTTGCGGGAGCGGCGGGCCGAGCTATCGCGGCTGGAGGAGCGGCTTAACAACCGTGATGCCTCGCTCGATCGGCGGGAAGAGGAACTGGACGAGCGCAGGCGCGAGCTTTCGCGGCGCGACGAGGCGCTGGAGAGGAAGCGCCAGGAGCTCGCCGAGCGTGAGGCTGAGCAGCTGAAGGTTCTGGAGGAGATCTCCGGCCTGAGCAGGGGCGAGGCCGAGCGGCGGCTGCTGAGCGGGCTCGAGGCGGAGCTCGAAGACAGGATGGGGAGGATGGTCCGGGATCGTACGCTCGAGGCCGAAGAGAGGGCCGAGATGGAGGCGCGCAGGATCATCTCGACCACGATGGAGCGGCTCGCTTCGGAGCTGACCTCCGAATCTACGGTGAAGACGGTCGCGCTGCCCTCGGACGACATGAAGGGGCGGATCATAGGTCGGGAGGGCCGCAACATACGCGCCTTCGAGGCGAACACCGGGGTCGACGTGATCATCGACGACACGCCGGAGACGGTCGTCATCTCCTGCTTCGACCCGGTGAGACGGGAGGTTGCCCGGGTCGCCATGGAGCGTCTGGTCGAGGACGGCAGGATCCACCCCGGCCGGATCGAGCAGGTCGTCGCCCGGGCCCGGAAGGACGTGGAGAAGGAGATGAGGAGCGCCGGCCGGCAGGCGATGTACGACGCGAAGGTGGGGGGCGGGATGCACGGTGATCTCGTGCGTCTTTTGGGGGCGCTCAAGTACCGCACCTCCTACGGTCAGAACGTGCTCGCCCACTCGGTCGAGGTGGCGAACCTCTGCGGCATGATGGCCCAGGAGCTGGGGGCCAACGTGAAGGTGGCACGCAGGGCGGGCCTGCTGCACGATATCGGGAAGGCGATGGACCACGAGGTCGAGGGGACCCACGCACTCATAGGGGGCCGGTTCGCGAGGAAATGCGGCGAATCGGAGGAGGTGGTGCACGCGATCTCCGCGCATCACCACGAGATCGAGATGGAGAGCGTGGAGGACGTCCTCGTGGCCACTGCCGATGCGGTCTCGGCGGCGAGGCCCGGGGCCCGCAGGGAGTCGACCGAGACCTACCTGGAGAGGCTGCGCAACCTGGAGGACATCGCGCTCTCCCACCGGGGCGTGGACAAGGCCTACGCCATCCAGGCCGGGCGGGAGATCCGGGTGATGGTCCAGCCGGCGGAGGTGGACGACCGCATAGCCGCCAAGCTCGCCTACGATATCAGCCGCCAGATAGAAACCGAACTGGAATACCCCGGGCAGATCAAGGTGACCGTCATCCGCGAGAGCCGGGTCTCGGAGGTCGCCCACTAAAAAGGGAGGCGGTCGTTGGATTCTCCCTACCGGGATCTCGGCGGCGGGTTCGCCCGGCTCGGCGGTCCGGAGAGCCACCGCCGGGCCCCCTCGCGCATCGACTCGGTCGAGGCCGTCCTGAGAGAGCTCGTGCGCAACGCACGCGACGCCGGAGCCCAAAACGTCTTCGTCGCCTCCACCCTCCGGGCCCGCCGCTACCGGACCCTCGTCGTCATCGACGACGGCCGGGGGGTGCCGGAGCCTTACGCCGACCTGATCTTCGAGCCGGGCGTGACTTCCCGGCACCTCGACCCCGTCGCCACCGTCCCCGGAGAACCTCCTCACGGTTCCGGGCTCTCCCTCTACCACATAAGGGAGGCCGCCGTCGAGGCCCGCCTCGTCTCTCCTTCCTCCCCAACCTCTTTCTCCGTCACCCTGGATACCACCCACCTCTCCGAACGCTCCCTCCAGTCCGAGAGCAGACCATCCAGAGCCAACCTCATCGCCACGCTCCGCTCTTTCCTCCTCCATGCACCCTACCTGCACCTCCACTACGGAACCCCTTCAGCCATCCTCGCCTCCCTCTTACAAAACCGTATAATACAGACCGGCAGGGATGGGAAGGACGGGAAGACGACCAAGGTACTGGAGGAGGCGCGCTCGCTCGGGTTGAGGGTCTCCCTGCGCACGGTTCAGAGGATCATGAGAGGAGAAGTAGAGCCTGCGCGCAGGGTATCGTGGGAGGAACCCGGGCGGAGAGGGAGGAGAAGAGGGAGGGGAGGAGAAGATCCGGAACCCCGTAATACTCTTCCTGAGGTCTCTCTCGATCGGGAGGAGATGGAGAGACTGAGCAGCCTGCTCTCTGAGGCTGCCTCTGCCCGCTATGCTAGACTCGAGTCCATCGAGGCGGAGAGCCGGCCGGGTATCCTGACGCTGAAGGCAAGATTCTACGAGCCAGAGGATGAATATGAATAATACCAAGACGAACCCGAAGAACCAGACCCAAACGGCGTGCGTAAGGACGTTCGGATGCCAGATGAACGTCCACGACTCCGACAGGATGCGCCGGATGCTACTCGAAGCAGGCTACGAAGAGGTCGAGCGGTACGAGGACGCGGACCTCGTGATACTCAACACCTGCTACGTGAGGGAGAACGCGGTGGACAGGGTGAGGGGCCACCTGGGGGAGCTGAACAGGCTCAAGAGGGAAGGGAAAGTGAAGAAGGTGGCGCTCACGGGTTGCATAGGGGCTGCGGAGGAGGGCGGAGAGCTAAAAGAGCAGTACGGCATAGACCTCGTCCTAGGCACCCACAACACCTACGAGCTCGCCAGCTTCATAGGGCTGCCCAACATGGAGGAGACCTTCACGCCGGACCTGCCGGGGATGAAAGGGCAGCACAGCGCGTTCGTCACCATAATGACCGGCTGCAACTACCAGTGCAGCTACTGCATCGTCCCGACGGTGAGGGGAAGGATGATCTGCAGGCCGCTGGAGAACGTGCTCGGAGAGGTCGAAGAGCTGGTGGAGAGCGGGACGAAGTACATAACCCTCCTCGGGCAGACGGTGGATGCCTGGAGGCAGAAGGGGCTAAGGTTCTGCGATCTGCTGGAGCGGGTCTCCGAGATCGCACCCAGGGTATGGTTCACGACCAGCCACCCATCGAACATGGAGGACAGGACGCTGGAGCTGATCGGCAGGAAGGACAACATAGTGAAGAGGCTCCACCTGCCGGTCCAGTCGGGTTCGGACCGGATGCTGAAGATGATGCACAGAGGGTACAAGGCAGAGAGGTACAGGAGGAAGATAGAAGTCTTCAGGGAGAACGTCCCGGACGGCACGCTCTCCACGGACATAATAGTCGGGCACCCGGGAGAGACGGAGGAAGACCATCAGAGGACGCTCGAGCTGGTCGAAGACTGCGGCTTCGACGCAGCATACATCTTCAAGTTCTCGCCGAGGAGGGGCACGGAGGCCGCGGAGATGCCGGGCAGGGTGCCGGAAGAAGTGGTACAGAGGAGGTTCCTCGAAATACTCCGGGCGGTCGAGGGCAACGCGCTCAAGAGGAACAGAGAGAAGATAGGAGCGGAAGAAGAGATCTACATCCGGCACCCCAGGGGAGAAGACGGCATCGCGATAGGAGAGACCTGGAGCGGACACGCCGTACACGTCGAGACCGACGCCTCACCCGGAGAGTACGTAAGGGCGAGGGTGAACTCCGCCGGACCGCACGTCCTGTATGCAGAGGAGATCTGAGGGAAGAAAAAAGGCGATAGCCGTATGCGGTCCCACGGCGAGCGGGAAGAGCGACCTCGCGGATCACCTGGCGGGCATGCTCTCCACCAACGCCACGGTCGTGGACTCGATGCAGGTCTACCGGGAGATACCGAGCATAACCAACCAGAGACGCCGGAGAGAGGCCAACCTGGTAGGAATCATCAGCGTGACCGAAGAGTGGAACGTGGCGCTGCACAGGGAGGCCGTCCGCAGGCTGGAACGAGAGCTGCCGCTCCTGGTGCTCGACGCGGGCACGGGCATGTACCTGAACGCCGTGCTGCTCGAGATCCAACTCTGGCCCAGGGTGGAGGAAGAACTGAGGAAGAGAGCCAGAGCGCTCGCCAGGGGATCCGAGAACGAGAGGAGGGAGACCAGAAAGATAGAGCTCTCGCTAATCGGGGCGAAGACCGAAGGCTCGATATGGGAGGGGGATCTCAGGTACGACACGACGCTCGTCTACCTCCGACCCGACAGGGAGATGCTGGACGAGATGATCGAACGCCGCTCGACGCGGATAGCCCGGGAAGGCCTCGAAGAGGCGGAGAAGATATACGACATGGTGAGGGGCGGCGAGCCGGTGAGCGAGCAGGTGATGGGGTCCATAGGAGTTCGGGAGTTGCTCGGGGTGGTGAAGGGCGAGATCCCCCGAGAGGAAGCCCGCCGGAGAATAGCGGCGAGAACGCGCCGGATGGCGAGGAGACAGATACGGTGGTTCGACAAACTGGCCCGGAGCCTGTCAGGGAAGGCGGAGGTCCTGGTGGCCGAAAGCGCCTCGGAGATGATGGGAAGGGCGGTACCATGGACGGGGACGTGAGGGCCGTCCTGGTCGGCGCCGGAGAGGACAGATACCTCGAGGAGCTGGCGAGCCTGGCGAGGACGCTCGGGGTGGAGGTTGTGGGCACCCTGGAACAGAGCCGGCGTGACCCCGTCGGATACCTCGGGAGCGGCAAACGCGCGGAGCTGAGGTCTCTTGTCGAGGAGGGCGACGCGGGGATGGTGATCACCGACGACGAGCTCAGCGCATCCCAGGCGAGGGCCCTCGAGAGGGACTGCAGGGCGAGCGTCGTGGACAGGACCGAGCTCATCATAAGGATATTCGAGGCCCACGCGAGGGACCGGGCGAGCAAGCTGGAGGTGGAGCTTGCGGACCTGGAGTACAGGCTCCCGAGGGTGAAGGGGAGGAACGAGGCGCTCAGCCGACTCGGAGGCGGCGTGGGCACTAGGGGACCCGGCGAGCAGCAGCTGGAGTACGACAGGAGGCTCATCCGCAACAGGATGAGGACCATACGCAGAAGGCTCGAGCAGGAACGAAGATCCAGAAGGGTGAGGAGGGAGTCCCGAGAGAGGCTCAGGATACCGTCCGTCTCGCTCGTGGGCTACACGAACGCCGGCAAGACGACGCTGCTGAACGCCCTGAGTTCCTCCGAAGGGTCCACCGCCGACAGGCTCTTCGAGACGCTCGAGACCTCCACCAGGATCGTGCGGGGAACCGAAGGGAACCCGGACATCCTGATGACGGACACGGTGGGCTTCATACGCAAGCTACCGACCCAGCTCGTACACTCCTTCGAGAGCACCCTCGAGGCGGCGGCGGACGCCGACGTGCTCGTCGTCTGCGCCGACGCGTCGAGCCCGTTCCTGGACGAGGAGGTAGCGGTCGTGAGAGAGACGCTCTCGGGCCTGGATCCCGCACCAGAGGAGGAAGATGTCATCCTGTGCCTCAACAAGATCGACCGCCTGAAACCGCACGAGATCAAAGCACTAAAGACCAGATATCCCTCCGCCACGCTCCTCAGCGCCCTGAGAAACCCCCGTGAACTCCTCGACCGGATATACTCCAGGCTCTCCGAGCGCATGGAGCGTCTCGAGCTCCTCATCCCACACTCCGACTACCAGATCGTCTCCACCCTCTACGAACGGGCGATCGTCCACTCCCAAAAGCCCCTCGAGGGAGGAACCCTCCTCGACGTCTCCATCCCAGACCAGATCCTGCCCCGCTACAGCCGCTACCGTATCGCCTGAATTTCCGATAAGTACGATTCTCGGAAATTGGATTCAGAAGAACTGGACGGTTCCTTCTATGGTGGGTGGAGCGGGCGGGAAAGGGAAATGGTTCAAGATGGCGTGGACGTGACCTGTCGTCGAGGAGCCGTGGAGCAGTGTGATCTCTGCGAGGGCCAGCTTGCCGTTGCGGTTCCAGGAGACGCTCCCCCTGCCGAACCCGCCGAAGACGGGGAGTGAGGAGCCGGAGAAGACGGCCCAGCCGCCACCGACGACCGAGCAGACGGTTCCTGGTTCGAAGAAGATCGGGGTGTAGTTTATCCAGCCGAGGAACCTCGTGGCGTCGAGACCCTCGCAGGCGGCGACGAAGACGGCACCGAACCTGCTCGTCTGGCTGAACGGGGTTCCTATGCCGGGGAAGATCTCCACGCCGTGCATCTCGAGCGTTTTATGCCGGAGTCTTTCGGGGATCCCTTTCAAACCGATCACCTCTCTCAAAAAGTAGTTCGTCGTGAACGCCCGAAAATCAGAGGATATACTGACCAAGACGGGCTATGGAGTACGATGCGAAAAAGGCCGCCGGGATCGGAGCGTACGCCCTGTTGAGTTACCTCTACGGCTCGGTGCCCTTCGTAGCCCTCCTCGCAAAGAAAAAAAATATAGACCTCAAAAAAACCGGATCAAAAAACGTCGGCGCAGCCAACCTCTTCCAGAGTACCAAAAGCCCCGCCCTCGCCCTCTCAGGCTGGCTCGCCGACCTCTCCAAGGGCGCCCTGCCCCCCCTTCTGGCCAAAACCATCCTCCCAATCGAAGACGAAAAGACAGAGGAGATCCTGGCCTGTTCAGGAGCAACTGCCGGGGTGGCCGGTCAGTGCTGGCCCATCTTCCTCTCCTTCTCCGGTGGCAGGGGCGTCGCCCCACTCATAGGCGCAAGCCTGATGCTGGCTCCCCGAGCCATGCCGGTCTTCCTGGGGACGATGGCCTCGGAGAGGATCCTGAGGATTTTGCCACCCCTGACCGGAGAGGCCGGGGCGAGAGGCCTTCTGCACCGGCAGACCACCCGGACCAGGTCCGGCCCCCTCTCGGTCGCGCTCGCCGTCTGCTCCCTCCCGCTCCTCTGCTCGGTGAAAGGGTACGACGAAAAAGTAGTGGCGGGCACGGCCGCGAACGCCTTCGTGCTCCTGATCCGGAGGGCCACGGCAAGGCCAATCCCCGTCCGCGAGCCCCGCGAGGCAGGCGCGATACTGGTCTACAGGTTGCTCTACGACAGGGACACCGCCCTCTGAGATGGCTCAGCTTCTGGCCTTCGCTCTCTCGTACCTCGTCGGGGCCATCCCCATCGGGCTCATCGTCACCCGGCTGCTCTCGGGGATAGACATCCGGCGCTACGGGACCGGCAACATAGGAGCCGCCAACGTCGCCGAGCACGCCGGACGCCTGGCGGCGGCCATCACTGCCCTCGGCGTCTTCCTGCAGGGGCTCCTCCCACCCCTCACCGCCCGGTTTCTGGGGGCCTCCGACGCCACGGTCGTCTCGGCCGCGCTGGGAGCGGTCGTCGGCTACGGATGGCCGGTCTTCCTGGGCTTCAGAGGGGGCCGGGCGCTCGGAGTCGGAACCGGAGCCGCGACGGCGATGAACCCGGCCGGATTCTTCGTGCTGGTGACCACCTACGCGGCGGGAGCAGCGATACGCCAGACCTCCCTGGGAACCATCTCGGGTTTTCTATTCTACGCCTGCTTCACGATCTTAACCGGCTCCTCACCGGCATACGCAGCCGGATCCATCCTCCTGCTGATGATAGTGGCAGTAAGACGCCTCGAAGGGGTCGGAGAAGACATGAAAGGATCCGAGACTCCCCTCAAAGTCTTCCTCCTCAGGCTTCTCTTCCAGAAAAGGCCGCGGTGAAAGATCACCCGTAGCGCCGGATCATGACGGCGTCGGCTATCACCCAGCCGCGTCCGCTCGTCCAGCGGGAGATCTTGATCGCCCTCT
>JAIMBO010000071.1 GCA_023511405.1 Rubrobacteraceae bacterium | reverse complement strand
GGCCGAGGAGGGGTTTCTCGGGCTGACGGTACCCGAGGAGTACGGGGGGAGCGGGGGGGATTTCGTAGCGTACAACATGGTCCTGGAGGAGATCAGCCGGGCCGACACCTCGGTCGGGATCACGCTGGAGGCGCACATCTCGCTCGGCTGCGCCCCTCTGGTCGCCTACGGGACGAAGGAGCAGAAGGAGCACTATCTGGGTGAGGTCATCCAGGGCGGCCGGAGGCTCTGGGCGTTCGGGCTCACCGAGGAGGAGGCCGGGACCGACGCCGGCGGGACGAGGACGACCGCCAGGCTCGAGGATGGGCACTGGGTCGTAAACGGATCGAAGAAGTGGATCACCAACTCCGGCACCGACATCACCGGGGGCGTTACGATCATCGCCCGCACCGGGACCCGCGAGGACGGACGCCCGGAGCTCACCGCGATCATAGTGCCTCAGGACACACCCGGGTACACCCGCGGGCCTTCCTACGAGAAGACCGGCTGGCGCGCCGCCGACCAGCACCCCCTCTACTTCGACGACTGTCGGGTCCCCGAGGAGAACACCCTGGGCGAGCGTGGGAGGGGTTTGCGTCAGTTCCTCGCCACCCTCGACGGCGGGCGGGTCGCTGTCGGTGCTCTCTCCGTCGGGCTTGCGCAGGCCTGTTTCGATGAAGCAATA
Source organism: Rubrobacteraceae bacterium (assembly GCA_023511405.1). GTDB lineage: Bacteria > Actinomycetota > Rubrobacteria > Rubrobacterales > Rubrobacteraceae > Rubrobacter_E > Rubrobacter_E naiadicus. The sequence continues at coordinate 10,766 of JAIMBO010000071.1, read as the reverse complement.
CAAAGAGCCAGAGAGAGGAAGCAGTTCGGGCGTTCGATATCCGAGTTTCAGGCCATCCAGTTCAAGCTCGCGGACATGGCGATGGAGATAGAGCTCGCCCGCAACATGGTTCTCAAGGCCGCCTGGCTCAAGGATCAGGGGCGTCCGTTCTCGCGCGAGGCGAGCATGGCCAAGGTCTTCGCCTCCGAGACGGCCAAAAGAGCCGCCGATCAGGCGGTACAGATCTGGGGCGGCGAGGGCTTCATGGAGACGAGCGCCGTCGCCCGCTACTGGCGACAGGTCAAGATCAACGAGATCGGAGAGGGAACCTCCGAGATAAACCGACAGATCATCGCCCGCAGCCTGCTGCAGGAAGAGGGGGGCATACCAGCCTCGAAGTGAGGACGGCAGAAGGCCGCTTGACCGGAACCTCCGGAAAACCCTAAAATCAAACCGAACGGTACGGTTCTTGGGAGGGTGGTGACTGTAGAGACGCGGAAAGAAGAGCGGGCACGGGCGAAGAGGGATCAGATCCGCGCGGGGGCGCGCAGGGTTTTCCTGGAGCGGGGGTTCGTGCGGGCCAGCACCAGCGACATCGCTGCCGAGGCGGGGGTTTCGAAACAGACTCTTTACGCCTACTACGCGAGCAAGGAGGAGTTGCTGGTGGACGTGCTGCGCCAGCTCGTCATGGAAGGGCCGCAGGCTCCGCTGCAGGGGCTGGAGGATCTGGAGGTCGGTACGAAGGAAGAGCTGCGGGAGGTTCTCGTCGAACGGCTGAGGGGGGTCGCCGGGATCATGATGAGCGCGGAGTACCTCGCCCTGCTAAGGATAATCATCGCCGAAGCGCCCCGGCTCCCGGGACTCGGGAACCTCTTCCGTTCCACGATCCCGGAGAGGGGGATCGAACTCTTCTCGAAGCTCCTCGCCCGTACCAACGAACGAGGGCTCACCTCCGTTCCCGACCCCGAGGTCGCCGCCAGAATGCTCGTCGGTTCTATCGCTACCTACGCCCTGCTCGACGCTCTGCTCGATCCCGCCGAACCTCCGCAGTCTCTTCCGGACGAAAAGGTCCACGCCGTGGTCGATACGTACCTGAAGGCCGCCACCTGAACCTAATGGAAGGAATTTTTTGACTCGAAATCAAACCAAACGGTACGGTTCTGTAATTGAAGGAGGAGCTTCGAAGGAGAGGGGTGGTGTATGGGGATATTGAAAGAACGCCGGACGTGGGGTGCTCTGGCGGGGCTGGTGGTGGTTCTCGGGATCGTATGTTTCCTGTATCTCGCCGCGGTGATCAGCCCGCAGAAGAACCTGAGCGGGCTGCCGATCGCGCTGGTGAACGAAGACCGGGGTGGGAGGGTGGCATCGAAGGAGGTTGATCTCGGGAAGGAGATCGTGGACCGGCTGACCGGGTCCCATTCACCGGCGGGGAACGTGGTCGAGTGGGTGCGGCTGGACACCCGGGAGGGAGCGATCGAGGGGATCAGGGACGACAGGTTCTACGGGGCTGTCGTGATCCCGAGGGACTATACGGCGCGCCTGGCGGGGATCGCTGGCCCGCCAAGGGTGCCGCTCGCGATCGTGGACGAGGACGAGGGGGCGTCTCTTGGGGGGCGCAGGATCAACTTCGGTAGAGAGGTCGTGAGCCGGCTCGTCTCCCGCGGACCTTCGGCGGCGAAGGTACAGTGGAGGGAGGTGGACGGGCTCGGGGCGGCCCTTCGCGGGTTCCGGGAGGGGAAGTATTACGCCGCCGTCGTCATACCACCGGATTACTCCAAGAAGCTCGCCGGCGTGTCGACTTCGGCCGCCGTGGGGGCAGGGGCGACCCCGAAGGCGGCGGAGATGGAGCTCCTCACGAACCCGCGGGTCAGGCCGGCGGTGACCGCGCAGATCGAGAGCGCTTTCTCCAAGATCGTCGATTCGGTATCGGGAGCGACCCGGGAGCGGGTTCTGCGGAACGTTAGGAAGATGGGGAATAACGTCCCGCCCGGGGCCGTCTCCGCCGTCGCCGACCCGGTCAGGGGGAAGATCTCGAAAGCGAAGGTGAGCGGCGGTGCGGCGACCCTCCCGGCTCCGCCGAAACCCGCGAAGATCGAGGTGCTCACCAATCCCGCCTCCGGGCAGGGAGGAAGGATCGCCTCGAACATCTTGCTCGGGCTCGTGAGCGGTGTTTCGCGAGAGACGGGCGAGCGTCTCGTGAAGATGGCCGGAGAGCAGGGCGTGTCCCTGCCGCCGGAGCTCGCGACCGTCGTCGGGGATCCCGTCCGGGCCGACGTCACGGAGGTGGTGGGGGTAGGGAAGAACTCCGGGGCCGGGGGGATGCCCTTCTTCCTCGCGTTCTTCGCCGGCATAGCAGGCGTGATCGGGGCGGCCGCCGTATACACGGTCCCTTCCCGCATCCCGGGCGGTCCCGTCTCCAGCGCCGGGCGGTGGACGGCCTGGCTGTTGCTCGGGGCCGCGTTCTCGGGGGCGTTCTCCGCCGTAGAGGTGGCGGTTGCTTTTGGTCTCCTCGATGCTCACAGGTCTGTCGGGGTGGGAGAGGTCTATGGTTTCCTGGTGCTTTGCACCTCCTCGATGCTCTTCGTGACGCTCGTGTTGGCGAGAGCCTTCGGGTACGCCGGGTTGGTGCTCAGCCTGATCGGGAACATCCTGCTCGGCCTCGTGTCCTCCGGGGGATTCGAGCCGCTCCAGGCGTTGCCGGGAGCATATCAGGTGTATTCCGAGTGGTTGCCGATGCGGCACGCCGTCGATGGTCTGCGGGCGCTGCTCTTCTACGGAGGTCGCATGGCCGCGGGGTTGGAGGGGGCGTTGTGGGTCCTCGGAGCGTATGCGCTGGGGGCGGCGGTCCTCGGATACGCCATCGCGGTGGCGCGGACGGAGCCCTCCAGGTAGGAGGGGCGCTCTATTTTGCGAACGCGGTCGTTCTCTCGGGTAGGATAATGAGGGCGCAATGCGATCGATCCCGGAGGTGTTCGGATGTCCCTGTACGCCCTCAACCTCTTCGATCTGGCAGACAACGACCTCTATCTGCAGTACTCTCGTCGGTCGGTGGCGGCGGTGGAGAAACAGGGCGGGAAGGTAGTCGCGCTCGGGAAGCTCGACGGCGGGCTGGACGGCTCGGACGTCCGGCCGCGACGGGTCATGATCCTGGTCGAGTGGCCCTCGAAGGAAGCTTTCCAGGCGTTCCTCGACGATCCGGAGAACGAAGATCTGCACCCGCTGCGCGAGGGCGGGACCGAGAACTACCTCTGGTGGACCTACGAGAAGCTCGATGATCTGCGTCCCGTGTTCCGGGAGGCTCGCTCCGCGGGAGAGGAGCGGTGATCCACGAGGACTTCTTCGGGCGGCTCTCCTCCCGGATGCCGCGCAGGACGTCCTACGAGGAGCTTCGCCGCTCGTTCGCGTGGGCCCTTCCGGAGACGTACAACATCGGGGTGGACGCCTGCGACCGGCACGCCTGGGATGCGGGGAGGATCGCCATAATCCACGACCGGGAGGACGGGACGGCCGAGAAGTGGACCTTCCGGGAGCTCAAGGAGGCCTCCGACCGGTTCGCGAACGCGCTCAGGGGGCTCGGGGTCGAGAGGGGGGAGAGGGTCGCGGTGCTGCTCTCGCAGAGGCCCGAGCTCGCCGTCGCCCACATCGCCGCCTACAAGATGGGCGCGGTCGCCGTGCCGCTCTTCGCGCTCTTCGGGGAAGACGCGCTGCGCTACCGCCTCGCCGACAGCGGGGCCAGGGTCGTCGTCACCGACGAGGCGCACCTCGAGGTCGCATCCGATTTGCGCCGGGAGCTCCCCGCCCTCGAGCACGTCGTGCTCGTCGGCGGGGAGGGAGCCGGGGCGCAGCGCTTCGACGACCTCCTCGCGCGGGCCTCCCGCCGCTTCGAGCCGGTCGCGACCGCGCCGGATGATCCCGCGATCATCATCTACACCTCCGGGACCACGGGGCCGCCCAAAGGCGCCCTGCACGGGCACAGGATCCTCCCCGGGCACCTGCCGGGGGTGAGCCTGCCGCACGAGCTCGCCCCCCGGCCGGGGGACATGTTCTGGACGCCGGCGGACTGGGCCTGGATCGGGGGGCTCTTCGACGTTCTGTTCCCCGCGCTGCACTGGGGGCTCCCGGTGCTCTCCTGCCGGATGGGGCGTTTCGATCCCGAGCGAGCCTTCGACCTCATGGAACGCTGGGGGGTGAAGAACGTCTTCCTGCCGCCGACGGCGCTCAAGATGATGCGCGCCGTCGAACATCCCCGCGAGCGGTGGGACATCGAGCTGGAGAGCCTCGCCTGCGGCGGGGAGCCGCTCGGGGAGGAGACCCTCGAGTGGGGGCGCGAGGAGCTTGGCCTCACGATAAACGAGTTCTACGGGCAGACCGAGTGCAACCTCATCGTCTCCAACTGCTCTTCCGTGATGGAGGTGAAGCCCGGTTCGATGGGGCGCGCCGTCCCCGGGCACGAGGTCGCCGTGATCGGCGCGGGCGGGGACGTTCTCGGTCCCGGCGAGGTGGGGGAGGTCGCGGTGAGGCGTCCCGACCCGGTGATGATGATCGGCTACTGGAACAACGAGGAGGCGACGGAGGAGAAGTTCGCCGGTGGATGGATGAAGACCGGAGATCTCGCCTCGATGGACGAGGAGGGTTACTTCCGCTTCGTCGGGCGGGAGGACGACGTGATCAACTCCTCCGGCTACCGGATCGGACCGACCGAGATCGAGGAGACCCTCGTAAGTCACCCGCGGGTGTTGATGGCCGCGGCGGTCGGAAAGCCGGACGAGGTGCGCGGGCAGGTGGTCAAGGCGTTCGTGGTGACCAGGGACGGCAGGGGCGACGAGAGCCTGGCGGAGGAGCTGAAAGAGCTCGTACGCAGGAGGCTCGGGGCCCACGAGTACCCGCGCGAGGTAGAGTTCGTCTCCGAGCTGCCGCTCACCACCACCGGCAAGATCCGGCGCAACGTCCTGCGGGAGCGTGAGAGCGAGAAGAAGAGCGTGAGGTGAGATGGGAGAGCTGAAGAGTTTCGCGGATACGCAGACCGGGGAGTTCGAGGACAACCGGGCAGCCTTCGAGGCGCTCGTCGAGGAGCTGCACGCGAGGACCGCAGAGGTGCGCCGCGGCGGGAGCGAACGGGCCCGAAAGAGGCACACCGGGCGCGGCAAGCTGCTCGTGCGCGAGCGCATCGAGCGGCTCCTCGACCCGGGGACGGCCTTTCTCGAGCTCTCGCCGCTCGCGGCCTGGGGGATGTACGGCGGGGAGGTCCCTTCGGCCGGGATCGTCACCGGCATCGGGCGGGTCGAGGGGACCGAGTGCGTCATCGTCGCCAACGACGCCACCGTCAAGGGCGGTACCTACTATCCCATGACGGTCAAGAAGCACCTGCGGGCGCAGGAGGTCGCCGAGCAGAACCACCTGCCGTGCATCTACCTGGTCGACTCCGGCGGGGCTTACCTGCCGATGCAGGACGAGGTCTTCCCCGACCGCGACCACTTCGGGCGCATCTTCTACAACCAGGCCAGGATGAGCGCGAAGGGGATCCCCCAGATCGCCGCCGTGATGGGCAGCTGCACCGCCGGTGGGGCCTACGTCCCGGCGATGAGCGACGAGGTCGTCATCGTGCGCGAGCAGGGGACGATCTTCCTCGGCGGCCCGCCGCTGGTCAAGGCGGCGACCGGCGAGGAGGTCACCGCCGAGGAGCTCGGCGGGGGAGACGTCCACACCCGCATCTCCGGCGTCGCCGACTATCTGGCCGAGAACGACGAGCATGCGCTCGCGCTGGTGCGTCAGATCGTCTCGAACCTCAACCGCAAGAAGAGCTTCCCGTGGGAGGTGGCGGACCCCGAGGAGCCCCTCTACGATCCACAGGAGCTCTACGGGATCGTCCCGCAGGACTACCGCAGGAGCTACGACGTCCGGGAGGTCATAGCCCGCATCGTCGACGCGAGCCGCTTCGACGAGTTCAAACCGCTCTACGGCGAGACGCTGGTGTGCGGCTTCGCCCGCATCTTCGGACACCCGGTCGGCATCCTCGCCAACAACGGCATCCTCTTCTCCGAGAGCGCGCTCAAAGGGGCGCACTTCATCGAGCTGTGCTCCTCGCGCCACGTCCCGCTCGTCTTCCTGCAGAACATAACCGGCTTCATGGTCGGGAAACAGTACGAGAACGGCGGGATCGCCAAGGACGGGGCCAAGCTGGTCATGGCCGTCGCCTGCGCCTCGGTGCCAAAGTTCACCGTGATCATCGGCGGCTCCTTCGGGGCGGGCAACTACGGGATGTGCGGCAGGGCCTACTCGCCGCGTTTTTTGTGGATGTGGCCCAACGCCCGCATCAGCGTGATGGGCGGCGAGCAGGCGGCGAACGTGCTCGCCACCGTGCGGGAGGACGGGCTGCGGCGCGAGGGCAGGACGATGACCGACGAGGAGCGCGAGGAGTTCCGCCGGCCCATCCTCGAGAAGTACGAGCGGGAGGGCAACCCCTACTACTCGACCGCCCGCCTCTGGGACGACGGCGTGATAGACCCCGCCGAGACCCGGACGTACCTCGGGCTCGGGCTCTCGGCCGCGGCGAACGCCCCCATCGGAGAGACGACCTTCGGCGTCTTCAGGATGTAGGCGATGCTGCGGGTGGAGTTCCTCGGGACGGGAGGTGCGATCACCACGCCGCGCCCGTTGTGCCGCTGCCGGGTGTGCGAGGAGGCGCGGAGGAGGGGCGTCCCCTACAGCAGGATGGGCCCCGCGCTCTACCTGCACGGTCCCGACCTGCTCGTCGACACGCCCGAAGAGATAAAGCTCGAGCTCGAGCGCTCGCGCGTCGAGCGGGTGTGCCGCTGCATCTACTCCCACTGGCATCCGGACCACGTGATGGGCCGCCGCCTCTTCGAGACGATGAACCAGGACTGGCTCGGACGCCCGCCGGAGAGCGGGCTCACCGAGGTCTACCTGCCGGAGAAGGTCGCCCGCGACTTCCGCAGGTATCTGGGGAGCTGGGAGCACCTCTCCTTCCTCGAGGACGTCTACGGGGTGGTGCGGCTGATAGAGCTCGCGGAAGGTGAAAAAATCGAGACGAACGGGTTTCGCATCACCCCCATAGAGCTGGCGGAAGACGGGGTCTATGCCTTCCTGGTAGAGGAGGGGGAGCGCCGCGCCCTCGTCGCACCGGACGAGCTGAAGGGCTGGGACCCGCCTGAGCCGGTGCGGGGGTTGGACCTGGCGGTCTTGCCGAAGGGGCTGGCGGAGTTCGATCCTCTGACGGGAGAGCGGCACATCCCCGAGGGTCACCCGGTGCTCAAGATAGAGGCCACCTTCGAGGAGACGCTCGGCATCGTGCGCAGGCTCGGAGCGAGGCGCACCGTGCTCACCCACATCGAGGAGATGGACGGGCTCTCCTACGGCGATCTGCTCGAGGTGGAGGAGAAGTTGCGCGGCGAGGGGATGAACGTCACCTTCGCCTACGATACCCTGCTCGTAGACGCCTGGGAGGAGGAAGATTGAAGACCTTGGGCTACGAGAACCTGCGGCTCGAGATAGACGGCGGGGTGCTGCGCGTCCTGCTCGACCGGCCGCGGGTGCACAACGCTCTGAACCCGGCACTGATCGGGGAGCTCACCTCCTGCTTCGAGGAGGCCGCACGGGACGATGAGGTTCGCGTCGTCGTACTCTCCGGGGAGGGGAGATCCTTCTGCGCCGGGGCCGACGTGGGCTACATGCGCCAGACCGCCCGCTTCTCCCACGAGGAGAACGTAGAGGACGCGAGGCGCCTCGCCGCGATGTACCGGGCGATAGACCGCTGCCCCAAACCGGTCGTCGGGCGCGTCTTCGGGGCCGTGGTCGGCGGCGGGTGCGGGCTCGTCGCCTCCTGCGACCTGGTCGTCGCGGCTGAGGATGCCTGGTTCGCCTTCACCGAGGTGAGGCTCGGGATCTCCCCGGCGACGATCGCCCCGTTCGTGGTGCGCAAGATCGGCATCTCCCACGCCAGGGAGCTCTTCCTGAGCGGCTCCCGCTTCGACGCGGGAAGGGCCCGGGAGATCGGGCTCGTACACGAGGTATCCTCCGCGGAGGCGCTCGACGAGGCGACGGAGCGGGCGGTCTCCCGGCTTCTCAAAGGGGGGCCCAGGGCCCTCGCGGCGACCAAGGAGCTCCTGCGCGAGCTCGAGGAGCATCCGGAGGAGGCGACCGAGAGGATGGCGGGCTGGATCGCCCGGCTGCGCGGGGGAGAGGAGGGGCAGGAAGGGCTCGGTGCTTTCCTGGAGAAACGCGAGCCCGCGTGGAGGGAGGAGGTGAGCCGTTGAACCCGCCGTTCGAGAAGCTGCTCGTCGCCAACCGGGGCGAGATCGCCGTGCGCGTCATCCGGGCCTGTCGGGAGCTCGGCATCAGGACCGTGGCGGTCTATTCGGAGGCCGATGCCGGCTCCCTGCACCGGCGGCTCGCCGACGAGTCGTACCCGATAGGCCCCGCTCCGGCGACCGAGAGCTACCTGAACATAGGGCGCATCGCCGACGTGATCCGCAAGAGCGGCGCCGACGCCGTGCACCCGGGCTACGGCTTCCTCTCCGAGAACGCCGCTTTCGCCCGGGCGGTCGAGGAGGCGGGGGCGGTCTGGGTCGGGCCGCCGCCGGAGGCGATGGAGGCGATGGCCCTCAAGACCCGGGCGAAGGAGCTCGCGCAGCGGGCCGGGGTTCCGACGGTGCCGGGCTTCATGGACCCGGACGCCGACGACGAGAAGCTCGCCGGGGCGGCCCGCGAGATCGGGTACCCCGTCCTGATCAAAGCCTCCGCCGGCGGCGGTGGGCGCGGGATGCGTGCCGTTGCGGACCCGAAGGAGTTCCCGGAGGCGGTGCAGAGCGCCCGCAGGGAGGCCGCCTCGGCTTTCGGGGACGGCTCGGTCTTCCTGGAGAAGCTCATAGAGCGCCCGCGGCACATCGAGGTGCAGGTGATCGGCGACAAGCACGGCAACGTCATCCACCTCTACGAGAGGGAGTGTTCGATCCAGCGCCGCCACCAGAAGATCGTCGAGGAGGCCCCATCCCCGGCGCTCGACGCGCAGAAGCGCGAGGAGGTCTGCGCCGCGGCCGTCCGGCTCGCCCGCGAGGCGGGTTACCACAACGCGGGCACCGTGGAGTTCCTCTTCGACGGGGAGAACTTCTACTTCCTGGAGGTGAACGCCCGGCTGCAGGTCGAGCACCCGGTGACCGAGTTCGTGACCGGGATGGACCTTCTGCACCTGCAGATCGCCGTCGCCGCCGGAGAGCGCCTCCCGGTCTCCCAGGAGGAGATCACGCTGCGCGGCTCGGCGATAGAGGCCCGCGTCTACGCCGAGGACGAGGCCGGATTGCCATCGGGGGGCGAGCTGCTCGCCTGCGAGCTTCCCGAAGGCCCGGGCATCCGCAACGACGCGGGGTTCGAGGCCGGGGACGTGGTGCCGCTCAACTACGACCCGATGCTCGCCAAGCTCATCGTCTGGGCTCCGGACCGCAGGCGGGCCGTGAGGAGGCTGCGCCGGGCGCTCGCGGACTACACGATCCTGGGGCCCGCCTCGAACCTGCCGCTGCTGAGGAGGATAGCCGCGGAGCCGGATTTCCTCTCCGGGGAGACCCACGTCTCTTTCCTGGAGGAGCACGGGCTCACCGGTGCGCCCACCGGGCCGCGCCGGGTGCCCGAGGAGGCCGTCCTGCTCGCGGCCGCCGCCGAGACGTCTTCTCCTCGTGGCGGCGTCGATCCTTTCGATTCCGGTCCCTGGCGCGGCGGGGGCTGGGAGCTGCGCTACCTGCTCGAAGGGGAGGAGCGCAGGGTCGGGGTGCGGCGTGCCGCGGGTGGGGCGCTGCGGGTCGAGTCGGACGGGAAGGTGAGCCTCCTGGAGGAGGTGCGCGTCGCTGAGGGACGCATCAGCGCCTCCTGTGACGGGAAGATCCTTCGGGGCAGCTTCGCGCAGGACGGCGGCGCGCTCTTCGTCTCCCTGGAGGGGGAGAGCTACCGGTTCGTACGGCCGGAACCGCTCCGGGCGGACGGCGGGGGCGGGACCGGCGCTTCCGGCCGTACCAGCCTCACCGCCCCGATGCCGGGCACGGTGATCAAGGTGTTCGCCGCCGAGGGCGAAGAGGTCGTTGAAGGGCAGCCGCTGCTGGTGCTCGAGGCGATGAAGACCGAGCAGACGGTCTCCGCCCCGTACGCCGGCAGGGTGAAGAGGATCCCGTTCTCTGAGGGTGAGGTCGTCCCGGGAGGGGCGGTGCTGGCGGAGATGGAGCGGGAAGGGGGTTGACCCGGCCGGCGCGCTGGTATCCTTTGTAGGGAGCGTGGTCGCCGGAAGAGGATGCCGGGGCGTCGGGGATCGGACGTGAACCCGGGATCCGGTGTAGAAAGGGTGAGAGCGACTTGGGCGGTCCGGAAGAGAAAGCGCGGCTGCTCTCCCTCACGGACATCCTCGAGCCTCTCTCCCGGCGGGAGGTCGAGGAGCTCGGCCGTCGCCTGCAGGACGTAGCGCTGGAGAGGGGGGAGGTCCTCTACTCCCCCGGCCAGCGGAGCGAGGCGCTCTTCATCCTCCGGCGGGGGAGGATGAGGGTCTACAGGATGGTCGGCAGCCGCGAGCTGACGCTGGCGATGGTCAGGGAGGGGACCGTCTTCGGGGAGATCCCGCTCACCGCCCAACGCGTACACGGCTCCTTCGCCGAGGCCGCCGAGCCGTCGGAGATCAGCGTGCTCGGCAGGGATGATCTCAAGGAGCTCATCCTCTCTCACCCGGAGGTTGGACTTCGCCTGGTCGAGTTGCTGGGCGAGAGGCTGGGGACGCAGGAGGAGCGCCTCGCGGA
>JAIMBO010000070.1 GCA_023511405.1 Rubrobacteraceae bacterium | reverse complement strand
ACCCGACCAAAGGGCCGCACGAGGAGCCCGACGCGGAGGCCGTGCTGCGCGAGATCGGCGGCTGGGACGAGAACGGGGATGCCCTGCCGAGCTACCTGCCGCTCAAGGACGACGGTTCGACCGCGTGCGGCTGCTGGATCTACGCCGGCGTCTACGCCGACGAGGTGAACCAGGCCGCGCGCAAGAAGCCCTACTGGGAGCAGGAGAGCTACGTCGCCCCCGAGTGGGCGTGGGCGTGGCCGATGAACCGCAGGATCATCTACAACCGCGCCTCGGCCGACCCCGAGGGCAGACCCTGGTCGGAGCGCAAGAAGTACGTCTGGTGGGACGAGGAGAACGGCAGGTGGACCGGCTACGACGTGCCGGACATCGCCGCGACCAAGCGCCCCGACTACGTCCCCGAGGAGGGGGCCGTCGCCGAGGACGCCATCCGCGGCGACAAGCCGTTCATCATGCAGGCCGACGGGCGCGGCTGGATCTACGTGCCCGCCGGGCTCACCGACGGGCCGCTCCCCACCCACTACGAGCCGCACGAGTCCCCGTTCGAGAACGCGCTCTACTCCCAGCAGTCGAACCCGGTGCGCCAGCAGTTCCCGCGCCCGGACAACCCCTACAACCCTTCGGGGTCGCGGGTCTTCCCGTACGTCTTCACCACCTACCGACTCACCGAACACCACACCGCCGGCGGGATGACCCGTACCATCGGGCACCTCTCCGAGCTGCAGCCGGAGATGTTCTGCGAGGTCTCCCCGCAGCTCGCGCGCGAGGTCGGGCTCGAGAACGGCGGCTGGGCGACGATCGTCACCGCGCGCACCGCCATAGAGGCGCGGGTGCTCGTCACCGACCGCATCAAGCCGATGAAGGTGCAGGGGAGGGTGGTGCACCAGATCGGTCTGCCCTACCACTGGGGCAGCAAGGGGCTCGTGACGGGGGACCCGGCCAACGACCTGCTCGCCCTGGCGCTCGACCCCAACGTCCACATCGGCGAGTACAAGGCCGCGACCTGCGACATCCGGCCCGGCCGGAAGCCTCGGGGCCGCGCGCTCGTCGAGCTCGTCGAGGACTACCGGCGCCGCGCGGAGAGCCACGACGGAGGAGGCAGACGTTGAGCGATTCCAGCCACATAATCCCCGGGTCCGGGAGGCCCGGCGTCTCCGACGCCTACAACATCGAGGGGCACGAGACCCCCGAGACCCGACCGCTGATCCCGCTCGGGCAGCGCTACTACGGGGAGGAGAGGCCCCGGATGGGCTTCTTCACCGACACCAGCGTGTGCATCGGGTGCAAGGCCTGCGAGGTCGCCTGCAAGGAGTGGAACGACGTCCCCGACGTCATCGGGGAGCTTACCGGGGAGTCCTACGACAACACCAGCTCGCTCGGGGCGAACACCTGGCGGCACGTGGCCTTCATCGAGCAGCGCATCCCCACCGAGGTCCCGGACGCCGACGGCGACGTCCGGTGGCTGATGTCCTCGGACGTCTGCAAGCACTGCACCGAGGCGCCCTGCCTCGACGTGTGCCCGACCGGGGCCCTTTTCCGCACCGAGTTCGGCACCGTGGTCGTGCAGGAGGACGTGTGCAACGGCTGCGGCTACTGCATCCCGGCCTGCCCCTTCGGGGTGCTCGACCGGAGGGAGGATGACGGGCGGGCCTGGAAGTGCACGCTCTGCTACGATCGCCTCAAGGGCGGGATGGAGCCCGCCTGCGCCCAGGCTTGCCCGACGGACTCGATCCAGTTCGGCCCTCTCGACGAGCTGCGCGAGAAGGCCAACGGGCGTCTGGAGATGCTGCACGAGGCGGGCGTGGAGGAGGCCCGCCTCTACGGAGCGAACGAAGAGGAGTACGGGATGGGGGCCTTCTTCCTCCTGCTGGACGAGCCCGAGGTCTACGGGCTACCGCCCGACCCGGAGGTCGTGACCCGCAAGCTCGGGAGCCTGTGGGGGGCGGCGGCGCTCGCCGCCGGGGCGCTCGCCGCCGGAGTCGCCGCCGCGTTCATAGGGGGTGGAAGATGAGCGAGGAACGCAACGGCCGGCGCACGGACTCCTACTACGGACGTCCGGTCATAAAGGAACCGGTGTGGACCTGGGAGATCCCCTGGTACTTCTTCACCGGGGGGCTCGCCGGGGCCTCGGCGCCGCTGGCGCTGGCCGCCGACCTCTCCGGCAACCAGAGGCTCGCCAGGAGCGCCCGCCTCGCCGCCCTGGGCGGGGCGATGGTGAGCCCGGTGCTCCTCATCTCCGACCTCGGACGCCCGGAGCGCTTCCTCAACATGCTCCGGGTCGTGAAGCCCACCTCCCCGATGTCCATCGGCACCTGGGTGCTCTCCTCGTTCGGGCTCTCCTCCGGGATCGCGGCGACCTCGGACGTGTTCGGCGTATTCCCGCGTGCCCGCACCCTTTTCGAGGGGGCCGCGGCCCTGCTCGGGCTCCCGCTCGCGACCTACACCGCCGTTCTCTTCGCGGACACCTCGGTCCCGGTCTGGCACGAGGCGAGAAAGGAGCTCCCGCTCGTCTTCGCCTCGGGCGCGGCGGCGAGCGCCGGGGCGTGCGCGGCGGTCTTCACGCCGGTGGGGGAGGCCGCCCCGGCCCGCAGGCTCGCCGTCGGGGGAGTGCTCGCCGAGATAGGGGCCGCGGAGCTGATGAAGCGCCGCCTGGGCAGGCTTCTGGCCGAACCCTACGAGAAGGAGGAGGCCGGACGGTACTCGAAGCTCGCGACCACGCTCTCTGGGGCCGGGGCAGCGGTGCTCGGGCTCGCGGGCGGGAAGAACCGGGCGGCGGCCGTGGCCGGGGGCGCCATGATCCTCGCCGGCGCCCTGTGCGAGCGGTGGTCGGTGTACAAGGCCGGTTTCCAGTCCGCACGCGACCCGAGATATACCGTCGAACACCAGCGCGAGCGGCGCAGGAGGAAGGGGATGTGACTTTTCTTGCGTGTCTCGCGTAGGGTGAGGGCGCTTCGTTCTCTTGGTCGGGCCCGATGAGCGCGTAGCGCCTTCCCCTGACCCCCGTGCCGGGGATCGTCCCCGTTGCGGATGATCTGTCGGGGGAGAAGTTTGCTCCATCTTTACCGGCCTTTCGCAAAACTTTACAGGATGCTTACGCCGGGTGGGGAGACTGATAAGAGGCATGCCGGGAAGCTGCCTTCCCGGCATGCTCCGTCGTTGTGGCTGGCAGACGAAGGAGACGAGAGATGGAGCACGATAACGCGGAGGTGGTCGTCGTCACCGGGGCTTCCGCCGGGATCGGTCGGGCTGTGGCCCGCGAGTTCGCCCGGCACGGGGCGAAGGTCGGGCTTCTCGCCCGTGGCACGGACGGCCTCGAGGGAGCGGTGAAGGACGTCGAAGCGGCCGGGGGCGAGGCGCTCGCGATCCCGACCGACGTCGCCGATTACGAGCAGGTGGAGGAGGCGGCCTCGAGGGTCGAGCGGGAGCTCGGCCCGGTGGACGTGTGGGTCAACGACGCGATGACCACCGTCTTCGCGCCGTTCAAGGAGATCACCCCGCAGGAGTTCAGGCGGGCGACGGAGGTGACCTACCTGGGGGCGGTCTACGGGACGAAGGTGGCGCTTGAGAGGATGCTCCCGCGCGATAGGGGGACCATCGTGCAGGTGGGCTCTGCGATGGCTTACCGCTCCATACCCCTGCAGGCCCCTTACTGTGGTGCCAAGCACGCGATGAAGGGGTTCACCGACTCGCTCAGGGTCGAGCTCAAACACGACGGCAGCAACGTGCACGTGACGATGGTGCAACTGCCGGGGCTCAACACCCCGCAGTTCGATCACTGCGAGTCGAAGATGCCCAACAAACCCCAGCCCGTACCCCCGATCTATCAGCCGGAGGTGGCGGCCCGGGGCGTCTACTGGGCCGCCCATCACAGAAGGCGCGAGTTGTACGTCGGGCTCTCGGCCGTTTTGACCATAGAGGGCAACAAGTTCCTCCCCGGCTTCGGCGACTGGTATCTGGCCAGGACCGGGTACGACTCGCAGCAGACCGACGAGCCCGCAGACCCGGACCGGCCCTCCAACCTCTTCGAGCCGGTTCCGGGCGACGCCGGCGCCCACGGACGCTTCGACGGCATGGCACACGAGAGGAGCCCGCAGCTGTGGGCAACGACCCATCGTGGTGCGCTCCTCGCCGCGGGGGTTGCGGGTCTCGCAGGACTCTACGCGCTGCTGCGGTCGCGGTGAGCCTGGACGGCGGGGAGTTCGGAAGGCGCTACCGGCGTGGTCTGCGTGCCTCCGCCCGCAACAACGCCTCCGCTTACGGTTACTCGGTGACGATAACGGGGTCTTTCGGAATCCTGAGCGCGGCCTGGGGATCTCCGGGAGCGGCGGACGTCTTCGGGTTCGGGGGCGGGGCCGTGATGGGGTTCGCCCTCGTGGAGGCCGCCGTCTCCGGGCTGTTTCGGCACGGGCTCGAGGACGAGCCGAGCCAGGTGAAGGCTCTCGGCAGCTCGATAAGCGTCTTCTCGGTGGGGCTCGGGCTCACGGCGGCGCTCGCCACGGGGCGCTTCCTGGAGCACCGGTCGCTTGCGTGGCCCGTGGGGGCGTTTCTGGCGACCGTGGGGTACCTGCTCGCGTTCGCGCTGGAGATGAGCGTGGCGGAGACGTTGCGGGACCGCGGTGAGGACGGAGCATCGGCAAGGGAGCGAGGGGATCGTTCCGGAGAGGAGGAAGAGGGTTGAGATACTGTTGCAGGTTGAGCGGAGCCTCGCGGGCCGCAGAGGTGGGGAGGATCGCCTACGGGGCCGCGCTGCTCGTGTTCCCCGGGGCGCTGGTCCGGATGGTCTCCGGAGGGAAGGCGGACCGTCCCTCCAGGATCGGGGCTCGCATCCTGGGCGCACGCCACCTGGTGCAGGCCGCGGTCGTCGGGAGGAGCGGAGGCCGACCGCTGCTCGCTGCCGGGGCGGCCGCCGACGCGCTGCACGCGCTGAGCATGGTCGCGCTGGCTACCTTCGACAGCGGACACCGCAGGATCGCCGCGACCGACGCGGTCGTAGCCGCGCTCTTCGCGGCGGGCGGGCTTCGGGAGGTGCGCGATGCCTGATGAAGGATACCCGCCGATAGGCGACTACGCCCTCATCGCCGACAGCAACTCCGCAGCGCTCGTCTCGCGCTCGGGTTCGATGGACTGGTGCTGCATCCAGCGCGTGGACGCCGGGAGCTGCTTCGGGAGGATCCTCGACCGGAAGAGGGGAGGGTTCTGCTCCATAAGCCCCACGGGGGACGAATGGGACGTCTCCCGGCGCTATCTGGACGAGACGCTCGTCCTCGAGACCACCTTCACCACCGGCGGCGGGGAGGTGCGCCTCTACGACTTCTTCGCCATGCCCGCGAGCGAGGAGGAGCACCGCCAGATCGTACGGATTGTCGAGGGGGTGCGCGGGCACGTGGAGCTCGAGATCCGGGTCGCCCCCCGCTTCGACTACGGGGAGATAGATCCCTGGATCCGGCAGGAAGGAGCCCGGCTCTTCTCCGCGATAGGCGGCAACGATGGTCTGCTCATCCACTCCGACGCCGACGTAGGGATCTCCGATACGGACGAGATCTCGGCGAAGGTCGACGTTCACGCCGGGGATCGGGTGCATCTCTCGATCCTCTCCGTCCCCCCGGCCCGGCTCGACCGTGATCTCCCGGAGCCGCCGGGTGCAGAAGAGCTCGACCGGCGTCTGGAGGAGACGGTGGAGTGGTGGCGTGGGTGGGCCTCAGGCATGCGTTTCAAGGGCCGCTACCGGCCCGGGGTGTTGCGCTCGGCGATCACCATAAAGGCTTTGATGAACGAGATGACCGGCGCCGTGGCCGCGGCGGCGACCACCTCGCTGCCCGAGATCCCTGGAGGTAGCGCCAACTGGGACTACCGGTACAGCTGGATCCGGGACTCCTTCTTCTCGGTGCGCTCCCTGGCCGAGGTCGGGTTCGAAGAAGAGGCGGACGCCTTCCGACGCTTCATCGAACGCAGCGCCGCCGGCAACGCCCGCAAGCTGCAGATAATGTACGGCGTTGGGGGCGAGAGGACGCTCGTCGAGCGCGAGCTCGGACACCTGGAGGGATACCGGGGTGCCAGACCCGTGCGGGTGGGCAACCTCGCCGCCGGACAGATGCAGCTCGGCGTCTTCGGGCAGCTGCTGGAGCTCTCCTGGCGCTGGCACAAGAGGGGCAACTCCCCCGACGACGACTACTGGCGCTTCATCGTGGACCTGGTGAACACCGCCGCCGAGCGCTGGAGCGAGCCCGACGCCGGGATCTGGGAGAAGCGCGGGGACCCCGAGCACTTCGTGTACTCCAAGGCCGGTTGCTGGTGCGCGCTCGACAGGGGAATAAAGCTCTCCGAGGAGTGCATGCGGCGGGCGCCGACCACCCGCTGGCGGAAGGTGCGCGAAGAGATCCGGGAGGCCATAGAGAGCGACGGCTACGACGAGGAGCGCGGCGTCTTCGTTCGGGCGTTCGGCTCGAAGGACCTCGACGGGGCACTGCTCCTTCTGCCCGAGACCGGCTTCGTCGACTACGACGACGAGCGAATGGTCCGTACCACCGACGCCATCCGAAGGGAGCTCGACGACGACGGGCTCATAAGACGCTTCCCGGGAAACCCGCAGGAAGGGGCGTTTCTGGCCTGCTCTTTCTGGCTCGCAGAGTGTCTGGCCCGCCAGAAGAGGTCCGACGAGGCGCAGGAGGTCTTCGATCGGGCCCTCGCCACGGGCAACGACCTGGGACTCTTCTCCGAAGAGTACGATGTCGAAAGCGGCGAGCTACTGGGCAACTTCCCGCAGGTTCTGACCCACCTGGCCCACATCTCGGCGGCCGTCGCCATCTCGGAGGGATAGAGGGGCTCCACGGGAAACCTTTCACCGGGAGACCATGCCGCAGGGGGTATAACCCATTCATAGATGGATGCCAGGCTCTTCAGAGAGGTGAAGTCGGCTCGCATCTTCCTCCTGCTCGCGGTCCTGCTGGGGCTCGCGGGGACCGGCGCGACGATCCTGCAGATGCGGTTTTTGAGCGAGGCGGTCTCGCGGGTCTTCCTCGGCGGCGGGACGCTGAGGCAGGTGACCCTCACCCTGGTGCTCCTGCTCGGCGCGGTGGTGGCCCGCGCGGCCCTCGCCTGGGGCCGGGAGGTCGTGGGCAGGCGGGGTGCGATAGCGGTCAAGAGCGCTCTCAGGGAGAGGCTCTTCTCGCACGTGGTGCGCCTGGGACCGGCCTACACCAGGAACGAGAGCACCGGCGAGGTCGCCTCGACGGCCGTGGAGGGTATAGAGCGGCTGGATGCCTACTTCGGGAGCTACCTGCCTCAGGCCGCGCTGAGCGCCCTCGTCCCCCTCACGATAGCCGGGTATCTCTTCACCGTCGACTGGATCAGCGCTCTGCTGCTGCTCGCGACCGCCCCGATCATCCCGATCCTGATGGTCGCCGTCGGGAAGTACTCCGAGAGGCACATCCAGCGGCAGTGGGAGACGCTCTCCCGCATGAGCGCCTACTTCCTCGACGTCCTGCAGGGGCTCCCCACGCTGAAGGCGCTCGGGCGCAGCAGGGAGGAGAGCAGGACGGTCGAGCGGGTGGGAGAGGCCTTCCGGCGCAGGACGATGAAGGTGCTGCGTTACGCGTTCGCTTCCGGACTGGTGCTGGAGTTCATGGTCTCTATCGCCATCGCGGTCATAGCGGTCGAGCTCGGCGTGCGCCTGTTGCGGGGGGACATAGCCTTCCAGCCGGCCTTCCTCGTGCTCCTGCTCGCCCCGGAGTTCTACCGCCCGCTGCGCGAGCTCGGGACGAGCCGCCACGCCGGGATGGAGGGCAAGGCGGCGGCTGAGCGCATCTTCGAGATCCTGGACACCCCGCTCCCGGAGCGGAGCGGAGGCGAAGCGGGGTGGGAGCCACCGGCCGGAGCACCCCGCATAGAGTTGAAGGACGTGAGCTTCTCGTTCCCGGACGCCCGGCGGCCGGCGCTCGAGAAGGTGAACCTCACCCTGGAGCCCGGGACGACGACGGCGCTCGTCGGGCGCAGCGGCGCGGGCAAGAGCACGCTCGCCAGCCTGCTGCTGCGTTTCCTCGATCCCGAGGAGGGCGAGATCCTCGCCTGCGGCACCCCGATCTCGAAGTTCCCGGCCGCGCGCTGGCGCGAGCACGTCTCCCTCGTCCCGCAGCGACCGTACCTCTTCTACGGCAGCGTCCTGGAGAACATCCGGCTCGCCCGCCCGCGGGCGAGCCGCGAGGAGGTCGAGCGGGCCGCCGAGCTCGCCGGGGCGGACGGCTTCATCCGGACGCTCCCCGATGGGTACGACACGCAGCTCGGCGAGCGGGGGGCCCGTCTCTCGGGCGGGGAGGCGCAGCGCATCGCGATAGCCCGCGCCTTCCTCAAGGACGCACCCGTCCTGATCCTGGACGAGCCGACCTCGAGCCTCGACCCGGAGAGCGAGACGGCGATAAGGGAGGCAGTCGAGCGCCTGAGGGTGGGCAGGACCACGCTCGTCATCGCCCACCGTCTCAATACCGTCTACCGGGCGGACGGCATCGTCGTGCTCGACGCGGGGCGGGTCGTGGAGCGGGGGACGCACGAGGAGCTCGTGCGCCGGGGTGGGCTCTACGCGGAGCTCGTCGGTGCACCGGAGGAGGTCCGACCGTGAGGGTGATGCTGCGCCTGGCGGGATTTCTGCGTCCCTTCGGGCGCAGGGCCGCGCTCGCGGTCGCGCTCGGGGTGGCCACCATCGCGAGCAACGTCGGGCTCCTGGCGCTCTCCGCCTTCCTCATCGCCGCCGCGGCCCTGAGACCTGAGCTCGCGGCGTTGAGCGTGCCGATCTACCTGGTCCGGTTGTTCGGCGTCTCGCGTGGTTTCGCCCGCTACGCCGAGCGGCTCGTCTCGCACGACGTGACCTTCCGCCTTCTCTCCGGGCTGCGCACCTGGTTCTACTCGCGCCTGGAGCCGCTCGTCCCGGCCGGATTGCGGGGACGCCGCAGCGGGGATTTGCTCGACCGGCTCGTGAAGGACGTCGACGAGCTGCAGAACGTCTACCTGCGCGTCTTCTCGCCGATGTTGGTCGCGGCGGCGACGACCGCGGGGACGGTGGCGCTCCTTTGGATCTTCTCGCCGGCTCTGGCGCTCGCCGCGCTCGCCTTCCTGCTCGCCGCGGGCGTCGGGGTCCCCGTTCTGGTGAACGCCCTCGCATCCCGCTACGGAAGGGAGGAGGCGAGGCTGCGTGGTGAGCTCGGCGCGCTCATCGTCGACGGGGTGCAGGGCGTGCAGGATATCCTCGCCTTCGGAGCGGAGGAGGAGCAGGGACGGCGGATCGCGGCCGTGAACGGGGCTCTCTCGCGCGTCCAGCGCAGGATGGCCTTCGTCGGTGGGCTGCAGAACGCTCTGGGCGAGCTCCTCTCCAACCTCGCCATGCTCGTTCTGCTCGTGCTCGCGATCCCGCTCGTCACCTCCGGCGTGGTGCGCGGGGTCTACCTGGCGTTCCTCGCGCTCGTCGTACTCGGTGCCTTCGAGGCGATAAACCCGCTCGGGGAGGCCTTCCGGCTTTTGGGACGCTCGCGCGAGGCGGCGGAGCGCATCTTCGAGGTCGCGGACGAGGAGCCGCAGGTCAACGATCCCGCCCTTCCATCTCCGGTGCCGGAGGACACCTCGCTCGAGTTCCACAACGTGAGCTTTCGGTACGCTCCTGGTGAGCCCCAGGTGTTGCACGACCTCTCCTTCGAGCTTCCCCCCGGCGGGAGGGTCGCGATCGTCGGGCCGAGTGGGGCGGGGAAGAGCACCGTGGCCCAGCTCGCCCTGCGTCTGTGGGATCCCGAGGCCGGGGAGGTCCTCTTCGGAGGTCAGGACGTGCGGGATCTCGCGCAGGAGGACCTCAGGTCCAGGATCTCCCTGATCTCGCAGGACACCCACCTGTTCAACGGTACGCTCCGGCGCAACCTGCTTCTGGCTGCCCCGGAGGCTACCGACGAGGAGATCTCGCGGGTGCTCGCCGTGGCCAGGCTCGACGAGCTCGTCCGGCGACTCCCGGACGGGCTGGACAGCTGGGTCGGGGAGCAGGGGCTTCGGCTCTCCGGCGGGGAGCGGCAGCGGCTCGCCGTGGCGCGCGCCCTCATCCGGGACGCTCCCGTGCTCGTACTCGACGAGCCCACGGCCAACCTCGACACCATAACCGAGGCCGAGCTCCTCGGTGCGATACGGGAGGCGATGGAGGGCAGGAGCGTGCTCATGATCACCCACCGGCTCGTCGGGATGGAGTTGATGGACGAGATCCTGGTCCTCGAATCCGGGCGCATCGTCGAGCGTGGGACCCACGCGGAACTGCTCTCCTCCGGAGGGCTCTACGGCAGGATGTACGCTCTGCAGAGCACGATGCTGGCGACGGGAGGTCGAAGATGACAGGAGGATACCGGGTTGCTGCCGGGGTGCTCGTCTCACTCGCGGGGGTTGGCTCTTCCCTGTACGTGCTGCTCTATCTCACCGGGGCGCTCTCCGGGATTTGGGATCCGTTCTTCTCCCGGTACGCCACCGCCGTTACGGATTACCCTCCGACGCTGCCCTACTCGGCCGCCGGTGTCGTCGTCTTCGCGGCGGGCATCCTCCTCTCCGCGTTCCTCGGACGCCGGAGTGCAGGAAGGCTCCTCTTCGCCCTCGCGACGCTCTACTCGGCCGCAGGGGTCGTCTTCGCGATCCTGCAGCCGCTCGTCGCCGGAGGCTGGTCGTTCTGGTGCCTGCTCTCCGCGGCGCTCGCGCTCGCGCTGAGCGGGCTCTCGGCGGAAGGTGCTCTGGGGGTGGAGCCGGACACTCGTCCGGCGCTCGCCCGCCTGCCCCGGCTCGCTGCGGTCCTCTTCGGGGTGTGGTTCGCGATGTCCCCCTACGTCGTCGGGTACGCCGGGACGCCCGCCGGGGTGAGCGACACGATCACCGGGACCATCCTCGCCGCCGTCGCGTTCCTCGCGCTCTGGCCCTCCCTCGGACGGCTGCGCTTCCTCGAGCTCGTCGCCGGGGCCTGGGTCTTCATCGTCCCGTTCTTCATGCAGTACAACGCGGTGCACGGCCAGTACAACATCCTTCCCGAGGTCTTCCACATCTGCATCGGCCTCATGCTCGCGGGCTTCTCGTTCCTCGGCGGAGAGAGGCGTACATCCTCGCGGACCGGAGCTGATCCTCTACCTCGTGATGGAATTCGCCCAGCGCAGGACAGAGAGTAAAAGAGCTCACCAGGTGACATCCGGTGCTGCATATACTCTGATCTGGAGGGATGCGGTAGAACGCCGAGGACACCGAAAGAGAGGCGGAGTCCTCCGTGAGGGTCACCGCCCGCCGAAGCTCCACAGGAGGTCTTGAATGAGTGCCGCGCTGATGAGTGTGCATCCGGTCCTCGCGCTGCAGGACACCAGCAGCACGGTGCTTCTGCACCGCTGGCAGTTCGGGTTCAACCTTATCTACCACTACCTCTACCCGCAGCTCACGATGGGGCTCATCCTGCTCATCGTGGTGCTCGAGACGCTCTACCTCAGGCGCGGGCACGAGTTCTACAAGAAGGCGGCGGACTTCTGGGTCAGGCTCTTCGCCCCGGCGTTCGTCATCGGGGCGGTGACCGGCATCCCGCTCGAGTTCGGCTTCGGGACCAACTGGGCGGTCTTCTCGACGGTCTCGGGCGGGGTCATCGGTCAGACGATCGCGCTCGAGGGGGTCTTCGCCTTCTTCGTCGAGTCGGCCTTCCTCGGGCTCTACCTCTACGGAGGGGATGCCTTCGGGAAGAAGGTGAGGTGGTTCTCGGCCTTCATGGTCTTCCTCGGGAGCTGGGCCTCGGGCTACTTCATCCTCACGGTCAACGCCTGGATGCAGAACCCG